>NZ_JBFUIA010000004.1:0-318560 GCF_056402115.1 Mucilaginibacter sp. P4_C11
ATAGAAAAGAGTTTATTCTATGGTACTTGTTCCTCAAGAATAAACAAAATGGCAATAGGTTTTCTTAGCCATATTTGAACTCTACCATGAATAAAAAAAGCCGGACTTTCGTCCGGCCATGGTATCGTTCGCAAATATTATTGCTGGCAGGTTGCACCTCTGCAGAGCCTGGGTACTCTTATATCTGCATTTGCTATATACTGCTTTTTTTAACTAATTCCACCAACTATTTTTGGCATCATTACCATTATTTCTTTAAAATAAGATCGCCGCCGGTATACCTAAACTTTTGAGGCCGATCTGCCAAATACCTTACCTGGTATCCGGCAAAAGCAATACCGTTGATATTTATTGTCAGCCTGATGGTATCGGGCAGGTTGCTGGTACTTATCCTGAATGTTTTGCCTGTTAAGGCATACAACTTTGAAAAATCGAGGCTATCCTTTTCGGATTTTAATAACCTTATTGTACCGGTGCTATCCGTACTCATGTTATCCTGAAAATAAGATAGTTTATAGCTTTTATCGCCCATCATTACACCCTTGTTGGTAAAAGTGAATGCCGGTTTGTTGTTAAATGGGAGTATAACAAAATCCTTTACAGGAGTGCCTGTTTTATCGGTTATTATAATAACTACCCGCGAATCATGAATAGATTTGCTAAACGAAACCCGGTATGAGATATTATCAGCTTTTTGGGGGTAGGGCGTTAACCGCACGGTATCGCCGGTTATCTGCCATTTGCCAATACTTGAAGTTGATTGTCCTTCGCAGGCATGCACCCAGGTAAACGTAGAATCGCTGTTGAGATAGATATTTTGCCCGCAAAATCCCTCACTAAAACCGTACTTTTTAGTGGATACGGGTTTCACGTTAGCTAAAGCCGGGCTGAAAACATCTATAATTTTCTTTGGCGCATCGTCATGACAGGATGCAAAAAGCATAACAGTAAGCAGGCAGCCGGTTATTTGCTTCATCAGCTTATCTCAAATAAACCGCGTCTTCTTCACCCTCTTCATCCATCACTACATCTACATGTTCTTTTATAACGGTTGATAAAGCCATCCCGGCAAAATCAGTAGTTATCGGGAAACTTTTGTGATTACGATCTATCAAAACCGCCGTGCGTAATTTTTTTAACGGCACATCCAGGAAAACGCCAAAGCCATACGCCAGTGTTTTGCCACTGTTTAATACATCATCAACCAGTATCACTACCTTGTTGCTGCAGTCATCCACGTCAAAATCTATATTAGCCTGCAGGCTGCTGCTTTGCTTATCCAGTTCGATAGATAATAGTTTGCTGCTAAATGGAGCGATGTTATCCAAAATGGCTTTCAGGCGCCCGGCTATATGGTTGCCACGGGGTAATATGCCGGCTATCAGTATCTCTTCCTCTTCAAAATTATCTTCCAGTATCTGGTAAGCCATACGGTCCAGCTTTTGCTGTATCTGTTGCCGGTTTAATATCAGGAGTTTCTTTTCGGGCATGGGAAGAAAGCTTTGTAAGTTTTAACGATGAACCGTTACAATGTTGGTTTTATGCGTGGTAAATATACAAGTCCGTTTTAAGGTTTCAAGTTTAAACGCTGCACAATCTATTTTTTATAAGGCACATAAACAAAGTTTGCGCCCTCAGGCACTACAACAAACACGCACATATATTCATTGGGATTTTTGTAGCTGTTGATAAAGCGTTCTTTCAATTCCGGTTTAATTACACCGCGTTCGGTAAATTCCTCCAGGGTTGAAGCGTGAATACTCCAGTCCGAATTCAAATCGTGCCTGTCCAATATCAATTCGCCTAATTTTAGCTCATGCTGGTGGGCTATAAAAATTGGATATGATGATAAACCCTCCACCATAATTTCGATGGCCACCTCATGTATCGAATCCTTAAAAAATTTAAGATCGCGTTCCAGGCTCAACAGCGGGCTATTCTTAGCCGGCTCAAGGTTCTCTTTATTACCTTCGTTTAACAGATCTTCGGGTTGCATATGTCAGAAAACTCTAAAAAATAAATTCTAAACGCTAATGGGAAAACTCTAAACTTTAATCGGAAAATTCTAAAGAAGAAAGAGATAGAGGTAAAAAATCCACCATTCCTCTTCCTGATCCCCATGCTTACCCCCTTAACACCAATAATACCACATTTTCCACATGTTGTGTATGCGGGAACATATCTACAGGTTGTATTTTAACGGTATCGTATTTTTCTTTTAATACCAGCAAATCGCGGGCCTGGGTAGCGGCATTACAGCTTACATAAACAATTTTAGGTGCCTCAATTTCCATCAGGCGGGCAACCACATCGGGGTGCATACCGGCACGCGGCGGGTCGGTGATAATCACATCCGGCTTACCGTGCTCAGCCACAAACCCGGCCACCAATACATCTTTCATATCACCCGCGTAAAATTTGGTATTGGTGATGTTGTTAATAGCCGAGTTTACTTTAGCATCCTCAATGGCAGTGGGCACATACTCTACCCCTACCACCTCTTTTACGCTGCCTGCTATAAAATTGGCAATGGTGCCGGCGCCGGTGTACAGGTCATATACCAGCTCGTTACCGGTAAAGCCTGCAAAGTCGCGGGTTATCTCGTAAAGGCGCAGGGCCTGGATGCTGTTGGTTTGGTAGAACGATTTGGGGCCTATACGGAATTTAATCCCGTTCATTTCCTCATGAATGTACTCGGGGCCTTTAAAGGCTATTACATCCTGGTCAAAAATGGTATCGTTCTTTTTTTGGTTGATGATGTATAACAATGAAGTTGTTTCCGGGAAACCGGCATCAATAAAATTCATCAGCTTATCCACCTCTTCCTGTTCCACGTAAGCAAATACCACAATAACCATGATCTCGCCTGTAGATGATGTACGCACAATCAGGTTTCGCAATGTTCCCTCGTGGTTACGCAGGTTATAAAATGAATACCCCTGCTCAATCACAAAATCGCGGATGCTGTTGCGCAGACTATTTGATGGCTCGGCCTGCAGATAGCAATGCTTTACATCCAAAATTTTATCAAAGCGGCCGGGGATATGAAAGCCAAGGGCGTTCATGTCCAGCGCTTCATCTTCTTTGTTCTCGCCATCGTATAACCAGCGCTTATCACTAAAGGTATATTCCAGCTTGTTGCGGTAGTAACGGTCGGCCGGCGATGGGATGATATCCATGATGCCATCCACCTCAATTTTGGCTATCCGGCCAAGGGCATCGGCAACAGATTTTTGTTTGAATTTAAGTTGGGCCTCATAGGTCATGTGCTGCCATTTGCAGCCGCCGCAGGTACCAAAGTGTTCACAAAATGGAGTGGTACGGTATTCCGAAGCTTGTTTCAGGTTAAAAATTTTGCCTTCGCCAAAATTCTTTTTGCTTTTGTAAACCTGTACATCTACAACATCGCCGGGTATGGCTTTATCAACAAAAAGCACAAAGTCGTCGGTTTTGCCCACGCCTTTTCCTTCTTCGGCAATATCTATTATGCGAACGTCTTCAAAAAACTTCTGTTTTGCAACTTTATTCATCAGGCTGCAAAGGTAACAATCAGAATCAAGAAGTTAGAATCAAGACCTCTAAATCTAAAAGTAAGTACTCAAACCGAAGACTTTGTAAAAGAATATAATCAATTATTCAAGATCGAAATCTCGTCTTCATTATCTCTTCTTCAATACTTATACCTATCGCCCCAAAGTTTCTTCAACTTCTCTTTTGATTCATTTTCGCGGGCATTATTACCGGGTTCATAAATTTTTGTACCGCGGATGGCGTCGGGCAAAAAGTCAAGGTCGGTGAAATTGCCTTCGTAGCTGTGGGCGTATTTATAATCTTTACCGTAGCCAATATTTTTCATGAATTTGGTGGGCGCGTTACGCAGGTGCAGGGGCACAGGTAAATCGCCGGTTTGCTTTACCAACGCCATAGCCGCGCCGATGGCAGTTGTGGCCGAATTACTTTTGGGCGAGGTGGCCAGGTAAATTGCCGTTTGCGATAATATCAGCTGCGATTCGGGCATGCCTATCTTGTTCACTGCCTCAAAACAGCTTTGGGCCAATAACAGCGCATTGGGATTGGCATTGCCAATATCCTCTGATGACAGGATGAGCATGCGGCGGGCAATGAACAAAGGATCTTCCCCGCCTGCAATCATCCTGGCCAGCCAGTACACTGCGCCGTTAGGATCGCTGCCGCGCATGGATTTGATAAAGGCCGAAATGATATCATAATGCTGCTCGCCGGTTTTATCATACAGGGCCATGTTTTGCTGCACGTGGTCCAGCACAATTTCATCGGTTAAAATTATTTCGGGGCTGTCGAAAGCGTTTACCAGCAGCTCGAAAATATTTAGCAGCTTACGGGCATCGCCCCCGGAGAGACGCATAATGGCCTCGTGGTCCTGTATCGTAATGCGCTTTTCTTTCAATACCACGTCTTCCCGCATCGATTTCTCCAGCAGGTTCAGCAAATCTTCTTCGGCAAGTGGCTGTAAAATATAAACCTGGCATCGCGACAGCAAAGCCGAGATGACTTCGAAGGAAGGATTCTCGGTTGTGGCGCCTATCAGCGTAACAATGCCGCGCTCAACAGCCCCCAGCAACGAGTCCTGCTGCGATTTGGAGAAGCGGTGAATCTCGTCAATAAACAATATCGGCAGCGTTTGACCGCCTTGCTTTAGCAGGGATGCTTTTTCAATAACCTCCCGCACATCCTTCACGCCCGAGTTAATGGCACTGAGCGCAAAAAAAGGCCGATTTAAGGATTGTGATATAATATAAGCCAACGTAGTTTTACCCACGCCCGGCGGCCCCCAAAACAGCATGGATGGCAATGCGCCCGATTCGATGGCTTTACGTAACACCGCCCCCGGCCCAACCAGGTGTTTTTGCCCCACATAATCGTCAAGCGATTTTGGTCGCATCCGTTCGGCTAATGGTGGGAGGTTGGTCATATCGTAGATGTGCAAATTTCAGATTTCAGATGTGCAGATGATGAGCTGCAAATGCTGTTAAGGGTGAATCATTCAAATGTGCAAAATGCCGCTGAATAAACAAAGCCTCACCGTTATTAAACGATGAGGCTTTCATAAAGTTTTGTAAGATCAGGTCATCATTTAACTATCCGACCTGTTTTTCATCTGCACATTTGAAATCTAAAATCTGCACATCCAGCCTTAATCTGCACATCTATTAAGCTAAGCCGTCTTCCTGTGCGCGTTTCAGTTTCCGTTTTTCAACTACCGCCGATACCAGGATGCCAACTTCGTACAAAGCAAATAATGGGATACTTACTACGGTCATGGTCATCATATCCGGGGTAGGAGTAACTACCGCTGCTACTATCAAAATAATTACGATAGCATAACGCCTGGTTTCTCGCATAAATTTGGCGGTAAGGATACCCAGGTTTGATAATACATAAACCAATATGGGTAATTCAAATACTATACCAGTGGCCAGTGTTAATGTAGATACTGATGACAGGTAGGAGTCGATGTCAAATAAATTTTCGATAGTTGAACTTACCGTATAACCCGAAAGAAAGTTGATAGATTCGGGGGTGATCACATAATAGCCAAATAAAACCCCGAGTAGAAACAAAGCGGTGGCATAAAACACAAACCCCGATGCAGCTTTACGTTCTTTTTCGTGCAAGGCCGGACGGATAAAACGCCATAACTCAAACAACAGGTACGGAAAGCCCAATGTAAGGCCAATAATTAATGACGAGTTGATTTGCAGGGTAAACTGCCCGGCCATTTCCGTATTTATTAAATGGATATGGATTTTATCGATACAAAAACCCGGACGGTGCAAAAGGTCGCCCAGTGCACAAAGCATCCGGTATGTCCAGAAGGTTGGTTTACTTGGCCCCATGATGACCGTATCAAAGATCCATGAGTAATAATAAAACACAACGCTTGTAATTACTACAATGGCTAAGGCAGATCGTATCAAATGCCCCCTTAAGGCTTCCAGATGGTCGAAAAAGGACATTTCGGCCTCCATCGTTTTGCCTTTATCTTTTATGGCTTTAATTAATTTATTGTCGCTCATTGTATGTTAAATACCGCTGTATAAACGCTATTGTGCTAAGTACGTTTTATTGAATGAAGATAGTTTGAATTTATTTTACATTTCAAACGTTTCCATAAACTTGGTGGTAAAATTACCGGCCCTGAAGTTTGGATCTTTCAGCAATTTTAAATGGAATGGGATGGTTGTTTTTACCCCCTCAATCACAAACTCGCTTAAAGCACGCTCCATGGTGCTCAAAGCTTCGTCGCGGGTTTGGGCGCAGCAAATTACCTTGGCAATCATCGAATCGTAGTTTGGCGGTATTACATATCCGGTGTATACATGGGTATCTATGCGCACACCATGACCACCCGGCGAGTGAAAGTTGGTGATTTTACCCGGTGACGGGCGGAAGTTGTTGTAAGGGTCTTCGGCATTAATACGGCACTCAATGGCATGCATGGTTGGCTCGTAATTTTTACCCGAAATTGGGATACCGGCAGCCACTTTAATTTGTTCTTTAATCAAATCAAAATTAATTACCTCTTCGGTAACCGGGTGCTCAACCTGTATGCGGGTATTCATTTCCATGAAGTAAAAGTTACGGTCTTTATCAACCAAAAACTCTACTGTACCGGCACCTTCATATTTAACGGCTTTGGCGCCTTTAATAGCGGCTTCGCCCATTTTTTTACGTAGTTTTTCGGTCATGAAAGGCGAAGGCGATTCTTCAACCAGTTTCTGGTGACGGCGCTGGATAGAGCAATCACGTTCAGACAGGTGGCAAACTTTGCCATACTGGTCACCTACTACCTGTATTTCTATGTGGCGTGGGTCTTGCACGTATTTTTCAAGGTACAAGCCATCGTTACCAAAAGCAGCGCCCGACTCGGCACGGGCCGAATCCCAGGCATTTTCAAATTCTTCGTCTTTCCAAACAATGCGCATACCCCGGCCACCGCCACCGGCAGTTGCTTTTAATATTACAGGGTAGCCTATTTTATTTGCTATCGCGATGCCCGATTTAATATCAGATAACAAACCGTCGGAGCCAGGCACAATAGGTACGCCTGCCTTTTTCATGGTTTCTTTAGCCGAAGCCTTATCGCCCATGGAATTAATCTGATCGGCTGTAGCACCTATGAATTTAATACCATACTCGGCGCAAATGGCCGAAAATTTGGCATTTTCCGAAAGGAAACCATAGCCAGGATGGATAGCATCAGCATTGGTTAATTCGGCAGCCGAAATAATGTTTGGAATATTTAAATACGAATCGCGGCTTGGTGGGGGACCTATGCAAACAGCTTCGTCAGCAAAACGTACATGAAGGCTATCGCGGTCGGCAGTTGAATATACAGCTATGGTTTTAATACCCATCTCTTTACAGGTACGGATAATTCGCAGAGCGATCTCGCCCCGATTAGCTATTAATATTTTTTTAAACATGGTTTCTTTGATGTGCAAATTACAAATGTGCAAATATGCAGATGAAAAATATTAATGATTGATGTCAAATTGTGTAAACTACAAATGTGCAAATGAATTAAAAATCATCTGCACATCTGGAATCCGCACATCAGCACATCGTTATATAGGTTCTACTAAAAATAAAGGCTGGTCGTACTCTACAGGTGATGCGTTATCAACCAATACTTTAACAATACGGCCAGATATTTCTGACTCGATTTCGTTGAAAAGCTTCATGGCTTCTATGATACAAACCACGCTGCCGGTTTTAATTTCGTCGCCAACGTTTACAAACAATGGCTTATCAGGGCTTGCCGAGCGGTAAAAAGTACCAATCATCGGCGATTTGATTGTCAGATACTTTGATGTATCCGGACCAGCGGGTGCTGCCGGGGCAACGGGTTCAATTGCAACCGGTGCGGGTGGCAATACAGCAGGCGCGGTTTGCGCCGGTATGCTGGCATGGATAACCTGCGGCTGTGTTTCGTTGGTTTTTATCGTAATCTTAAAATCCTTTTGCTCAATTGACACTTCGTTTACGCCAGATTTCGACACAAAGCGAATAAGGTCCTGAATTTGTTTAATATCCATAGTTGGGATTAATTGGTTGGGGACAAATTTTATATCTAAAGGTATACAAATGTATGCAAATGTGCAGATTACAGTTATGCAAATATGCAGATTACACTTGTATAAATTTTGTTTTAATTAGTTATCAATTAGGTAATATTAACATTTAATAATAAGCAGATGTTTTAAATTTCTGACGTACAAATCCTCACATCTGAAATCTGCACATTCCTTTTTTCATCTGCACATTTGCACAACTGAAATCTGCACATCTTAATACGCCCATCTTAAATAGATGCTACCCCAGGTAAAGCCGCCACCAAAGGCTGCCAGTATAAGGGTATCACCTTTTTTAAATTTACTTTCCCACTCCCATAAACATAATGGGATGGTGCCGTTTGTTGTATTGCCGTAACGTTCAATGTTAATAATTACTTTATCATCGCTTAAGCCTGTGCGCCTTGCGGTAGCGTCGATAATACGCTTGTTGGCCTGGTGTGGTACAAGCCAGGCAACGTCCTCGCCGGTAAGGCCATTGCGCTCCATTACCTCGTGGGCTACATCGGCCATGTTGGTAACAGCAAATTTAAAAACAGCCTGCCCTTCCTGGTAAGCAAAATGCTCGCGGGCATCAACTGTTTCATGCGATGCCGGTTTTACAGATCCGCCTGCCTTTTGGTGCAGGTAGGTAACTCCCGAGCCATCGCTTTTTAAAATCGAATCCATGATGCCGTTACCTTCATCGTTTGGCTCAAGCAATACGGCGCCGCAGCCATCGCCAAAAATAATACAGGTAGCACGATCCTGGTAATTGGTTATCGACGACATTTTATCGCCGCCAACCACCAATACTTTTTTGTGTTTACCACTCTCGATAAACTGTGAGCCGGTAGCCAGGCCAAAAATAAAACCCGAGCAAGCGGCCGAAAGATCATATCCCCAGGCATTTTTAGCACCTATTTTATTAGCTAAAATATTGGCTGTAGCCGGGAAAACATAGTCGGGCGTAGTTGTACAAAAAATGATCAGGTCAATTTCCTCGGCACCTATGCCGCGTTTTTTCAGCAGCGCCTGTACCGCCGGAACGGCCAGATCAGATGTACCCAAACCTTCGCCTTTTAATATACGGCGCTCCTTAATGCCGGTACGGCTTACAATCCACTCGTCATTTGTATCAACCAATGTTTCCAGTTCCTGGTTGGTTAATACATAGTCGGGCACGTAACCATGTACAGCAGTAATAGCGGCATGAATTTTACTCATCTTTATATTTTTACTGAAAAGCTTGTTTAATTTTATCAACCAGGCCGCTCTCCACCATGTTTTTCGACAAAAGGACCATGTTTTTTATGGCCTCGGGGCTTGAAATGCCGTGACCAACAACAACCGGTGCATTTACCCCCAAAATGGGGCTGCCGCCATATTGCTCATAGTTAAACCTATCAAAAAACTCATCTTTAAACTGTTTTTTGCGTGTAATAACATAAAACGTTTCGGCAAGCTTTAATATTACATTACCTGTAAAACCATCACATACAAAAACGTCGGCCCCTTCGCTAAACAGGTCGCGGCCTTCAACATTACCAACAAAATTAAACAGCTTGGTTTCTTTCATTAAAGGATAGGTAGCCTGGCAAAGGATATTGCCTTTCTCTTCCTCCTCACCTATGTTCATGAGAGCTACCCTTGGGTTTTGGATAGCATACACCGATTGGGCAAATAAGCTGCCCAGTACGCCAAATTGAAGCAATACCTCGGGCTTGCAATCGGCATTGGCGCCTACATCCAACAAAATACCCAAACCTCCTTTAAGTTTGGGCACAATGGTAGTCATGGCCGGGCGCACAACGCCCGGAATAGTTTTTACACTAAACATAGAACCCACCAGCATGGCGCCGGTATTTCCTGCCGATGAGAATGCCTGAATTTTACCTTCCTTAAGCAACTGAAAGCCAACCGAAATACTCGAGTTTGGTTTTTGTACAATTGCTTTGGTAGGATGTTCGCCCATGCCAATCACTTCGGTTGTATGCACAAACTCGAAATGATCGGGGCTAACATTATTTTCCTGAAGAATAGTAACCGCGGTGTCTTTATCTCCTATAAGTACCAGTTTTTGGTCGGCAGATAAAGCCTTATAAGCTTCGATTGCTCCTAAAACAGTTGCTTTGGGAGCATAATCACCGCCCATAATATCTAAGCCAATCTTCATTTTCAGAAAATAAACTTAGGCTACTGCTGCTTTCTCAATAAGTACTTTACCGTTATAGTAAACGTTACCATCAACAGTATAAGCCCTGTGCGGCAAGTGTATAGCGCCGGTAGTTTGGCAAGTTGTTAAAGTTGGAAGCTCAGCTTTGTAATGTGTTCTGCGCTTATCTCTTCTTGATTTGGATATTTTACGTTTTGGATGTGGCATGATCCTGCTATTTTATTATTTATTTATTTTTTTGAGTACATCCCACCGTGGGTCTGTATCCTCAGTTTGTTCTTCGTTTCCGGCCAGGCTGTTTAGCCTGTCAAGCATTTCTTTATCACAATATGAAGTATTACCCTCATCATCGCATACCGATATAAATGGCATGGCAACGTTTATGTATTCATATATCAGCCCGGCAATATTAATCTCATGATCATTTTTGCTCAGGGTAATAATTTCGTCATCTTCATCAACCGGCTCCTCGCTAAACTTGGCAATTTGCTGTTCGGTTATATCCAGCGTTTGCGGATATTGGGCCAAACACCTGTCGCAGCTTGCATCAACGGTGCCTTTAATGTCAAAGTTCAGAATAATCATTGTCTCCTGCTTATCCAACTCAACAACGCACTGCAAGTTAGCCTTTTTAACCAGCGAATATTCAAATTCGTCAAAAAAAGCATCATCAACAGTAAAATCAAACCGGTGTTTCCCCAGTTTTAATCCCGTAAAAGGAATCGAATATGTTCTAAGCGATTTCAATGAGCAACAATTAGCCCGCAAATGTATGGAAAAATACCATAACTGGAAAGTGTTTTTTGAAAAAGGCAAAAGGGGGAGGGTGAAAGGTAAAAGGTTGGCGGGCAACTGCTGTTATTATTGGTTGATGAGGTAGTTGGCGGGGGCAACTTATCAACGGGAGAGATTGGAGCTGCCTGGTTAAATACCTGACATGGATTCCTGTTTTTCCAGTCAAATGTATTCTTTATCTGGCGCTTTAATATTTGCTTATCTTAATAATTATAAGAATATATATATTAATTTAGCATGCAACATCGGGTGCGATACATCAATCATTCATCACACGAAAACATTCCAATTATCACTTATTTTTTCTATCAATAATAACCACTAAACCCTAAAAATCATGATTCCCGAAACCCAGCACCAAGCAGACTCTCCCAAAACAACCATCAGCCTTGAGCTTGCCAAAATCCGAATTGACAGGTGGTTAAATGCCATGCTGCAAATACCTGGCTTTAAAAAAAAACCGGAATCTATTCCACGAGCTATTTACATCTCCTTTGATGACATTGATGCATTAAAAAAAGAGTGTGAGCAATACTACTCAAAAGACACTCTGGTTGGCATCAGGGTTTATTTTGGGATAGCCGGCGAAACAATGCCCACTTCGGCAACGCCCGACGATATGCGCGGCCTTGTTGTACCTGTTTTAAAGGTTAATCCATCGGCACCGCATACCGATGCCGTGCATAAGGATGCCAGTAATCCCAACCCGAACGATACCAATGTTTATGATTTTACATCACCGTGCCCTCAATATTGCGACAAGCAAAGTGAATTATTTGTACCTATTTCTTAGGCTAATCCTTTAGTATCTGTAATGAAACACATATACGTTACAGTTTTAGTGCCTGCTACTGTGCTAATACCAATAGGAGCAGGTTTAATAAAGACGGTTTATAAAGAAACTCCATCGAAAACAATGCTGTTATACTTGCTTTTTGCAGGTATAACAGATGTTGTAGAACGCATCTTGGGTATCCATCATGTAAATAATTTACCACTCTTACATTTTTATACTATTGTTGAGTATTTATTTATTGTCAGATATTTTCAGTTGATATTAAACAATTCTGCTAATTCAATATTAATCGCGATTTTATTAATAGCGTTTCCCATTCTAAGTATCCTTGATTTTATTTTTATCCAGGATATTCATCAATATAATTCATACCCAAGACCGATAGCAGCAATAATTGTTATTGCACTATGCGTTTACTATTTTTTCAGGTACAGTGAAAATGAAATTAAAGGTCCCTGGCTCAGTGTTTCATCAAACTGGATTGCTGTCGGCTTGATGATTTATTTCTCCAGTTCATTGTTCTACTTTGCTTTTTTAAATATTATTTCACAAAAGGCAAATCAGGGTCATCATTATATGAATCTCTATTTCATTTTCGGAGGTATCCACGCCACCCTTGTATTACTGATGTACCTCATGGTGGCAGCTGGTTTTTTACAGGTAAAAAATGAAGGATAATATTTATGTTTTATTACTGATCAGCATGGGCGGCGTGTTCATGCTGGTAGTATCATTCGTGCTTATTTTTATCCGCAACCAAAACAACCTGTTAAAAAAGCAGGGCGAATTACAACAGGCAGAACTCAGACATCAGCAGGATCTGCTAAGAACAATTATCGTATCGCAGGAGGCGGAGCGCAAACGCATTGGCCAGGATTTGCATGACGATGTTGGCACCGCCTTGTCAAACCTGCGCATCACTATCGAAATGTTTAACGACACCGCCATAATGGTCAGCGACGAGTTTTCGAGCACCTGTAAGCGCCAGATAGATAAAATTGTACAGGATGTAAGGCATATCTCCCATAACCTATCGCCGCCCGGCCTCGAATTGTATGGTTTTATGGGAACTTTGGAAGATCTGGCCGAGTTCATCACTGCAACCGGCAAACTACAGGTAAACATTACCGATAACGCAAACCCGTTAACCGATAAGCTTAGTGCCGGTGTATCCCTATCTTTATACCGGGTTTTTGAAGAATTATTAAATAATACCCTTAAACACGCCGATGCCACGCAGGTAAATATTAATTTTGATATAGCAGACGATTATCTGCTGATTAGTTACCGTGACGATGGGCAGGGTATCGCTGCCTCCGATAAAACAAAAAAAGGAATGGGCAGGCAAAACATCGAAAGCAGGTTGGGCATTATAGGAGCGGCCTATGAGGATGATTTTCCAGCACACAAGGGATTTAATATGAACATCCGGCTTAAAACAGATAACATTTAATGGAGCCAGTAAGGGTAGCCATTGTAGACGATCAGAATATTTTCAGGCAAAGCCTGGCAGTACTGATTAACAGCGTACCCAATTTTGAGCTTGTTGCCGATGCCGGAAGCGCAGCAGACCTGCTCAGCATCTTGAAAACTATCCCTTCACTCCCCGAGGTGCTGTTGCTGGATATGAATATGCCCGGCATGAACGGCATCGAGCTTAATCAGCTGCTACAGGAACAATACCCGCAAATAAAAGTGATGGTGTTATCTGTACATTCGCAGGAAAGGCTTATCGCCAAAATGGTTTCGGCAGGCGCATCCGCCTATCTTTTTAAAAATTGCGATAAGGAGGAATTGATTACAGCGATACAAACCGTTCATCATACCGGCTTTTACATTAACCGGCAAACACTGGTAGCTATCCAAAATACCGCTGCCCGGCGTAGTAAAACCACAAACGTTTTCAGCACCTCGCCTTTTGAGCTTACCAACCGCGAAAGAGAGGTACTTGAGCTTATTTGTAAAGAATATGCCAGCTCCGAAATTGCCGAGAAATTATTCTTAAGCATACGCACCGTAGAGGGCCACCGTAACAACCTGCTCCTTAAAACCCAAAGCCGCAATACCGCCGGCCTGGTATTATATGCCGTTAAGCACCAGCTTATAGAGGTGATGTAACCCCGCATACGTACAATTACTTTAATACCCCGTATTACTACCTGATTTATATTAGCCGCATTACTGCGCTTAAACCGCCCACCTATATCCCGTTACTTTGAAATGTCAAAACAAATAAGAAAGCGCTTTCGATCCTGGATGACAAAAAAGGCCGATACCGAAAAGCCTGAACAGAGTAGGTAAACTTAGCACAATCAAAAAAATCTACAACCATGAGTACAGAATTAGTAGCTTCTGAATCAGAAGCAACCCAAATCATCGATTATTTGAGAGGACAAGCAGTAAGCATTCTATCATCGGTATTAACCGAGCCGCTTACCGATTTTACCGTAACCAGCCCGGGCAACTTCCCCTATTATTATCAAAACCCAAGCAACCTCCAATTTAACGCCAACACTTACAGCTGGATATCGTCAAACCTGGCTGCCGGCGCAACGCCGGTACAACTGGATGCCTCATTTATTAACTATTACATCGAAGCTATTTCAAAAGTACAGTACAAATTATCAAGCGCTGATCAAATTGCACTTAACAATGCCCAAACAGCTGCTACCAACCAGCAAGTGGCACTGCTAAACCTTTGGAAAGCCATTTACACTAAGCTGCCTCCTGCTACAGCTACCCAGCAGCCTATTGATATTATCATGAGCACTATTGCCACTACCTGGGCACAGCCTGCTACCAACCTGTATGCTATTTCGCAAAGCAAAAACCTGCACGCTTTGCTCAATAACACGCCGGCCAGCGGTCAGCCTGTTTTACCAATATTGGCCAACTACCTGAACGCGCTGGGCAGCAGCGTATCATTACAAAACGCGGTTACCATGAATGCCGGCTACCTTACTACAGTGTTAGGTAACGTACAATCGGCTTCGGGTACAAATGGCGGTATGTTGTTGGATAACAGCACTACCGTTTACAACCCGGCTTACGCGGTAAGCACCCCGCTGTCACAAATCATTAATGGCCTGGCCGCAACCAGCAACAGTATTGATTTAAGCATGACCGTTACCCGCACCAGCGAAAGCGAGTTAACTGTAAGTATCAACGGTGAAACCAGTTTTGAAATCCCTGTAGATGATTTTTTAACCGTATCTGTTGATGCCAGCGCCAGCTATTTTAGCGATAGCATAGCCACGTCATCAAATAGCATTACTGTTAACATGAGTTTTACCGGTATTACCCTGGTAAACTACGGCCCGGTAATATTTGATTTGGCCACCGGTTTAAACTGGTACTGGATGCAGCCAATTACCGAAGCCATTGCCAACGGCTCATCAGATGTTTCGGGCTTTGTATTCTCGCCAGAACCAGGTATCGATTTTTCTGATGCCGGCCCCTTTGGCTTTACAACTGGCGTTGCTATCAGCAACTACCCATCCATCCAGATCACGGTAACCAGCGAGTCATTCCAAAGCATCCAGACTACCATAGAGCAGTCGGTATCGGTAGGTGTATCCTTCCTGGGTATCTCGCTGGGTGGCGGCTCCGAGTCTACTTATTCGCACAATGCCACCTCCAACAGTTCAGCATCAACGGTTACTATAACGCTTGATCCGCCGCCATCCATGATAGCCGGCACCAATGAAAGCTCAACCGGATGGATCCTTGGCGTAGAAACCAGCTACCCTGGTGCAACGCCAAACAATTTCGAGATAGCTGCAGCATTAGGTTACCCTGCGTATCAGCTTTATGAAGATAACGCCGGTAACACCTATTGCAGCTCAAAAAAAGTAAAAAGTCATGCGGTAGGCGCCCAATTTGTTAAAGCCTGCCTTGCAGCACACCCAGGTACCAGCTGCGACGGTAAACCGTGGTTAAGCAACAGCCAATCAGGCACTGTATGGCCATAATATTATTCCCTAAACCTATCTAACCCAACAGCCACCCTTTCGGGTGGCTGTTTTTTTGAGCAAGCACATTCAAAATTGTTGGCATTGTGTTCCTTTTACATGATATCACACCAATGGCCACTGGCAAACCGTACATCATGTAATTTCGGCACCGGTCGCCCAGAGCGCCGGAGATAGGTGACTTGTACTTTACAACATGTCTTCCAATTATAATGCATACACTAATTACAACAGTAAGAACTTATTTTGAGGGCACCCGATTCCTTTTAAAGCAATTGTACCCCGAATATATCTGCCCCTACGGCTAAGCTTGTACAGTATAATCCTAAAGCTCAGTCCCCCTTCTAGCGTGCTTCTGTAAAAAAATTAAACCTTTTCCTACGCTTACGGCTGGTTGCTATAAATTTCAACCATACATTAATTCCCTTTTAAACTAATACGTATCACACTTAATGAATAAGGCGGTACGGGGTAACTGCCCAGTTGTGCTACGCTGATTGCGGCATGCGAGGGCACGATATTTTTGGGCTGATCGATGGTGTTTTTGTCAGATGGCTGGCCTTGCAGCACGTCAATTGTGGCCTTAGCGGCTGCTATATCCAAACCCGAAAGGTTTGCCCGGGCAGTTGCAGCCTGCGGGCCGGCGTTCACTACTTTTAAAATAATATCGCCGGTTTTGCTGTTTTGCACGCATGATGCTGCCAGGGTTGAGTCTGCATGGGCGCCGGGCTGGTTAAATGATATAATATTGGGGATGTATACATCGCCCTGGTTAACCGAGAATAATTGTTGAACATAGTAATTTACTGTGGGCGCCAAGGTTTTGTTATTAAAGTAGATGAGATTGGGGTTCCAGGAGGTATGTTTAAGGTTGGCCAGCAGCGGCGCGTAGGATGCCATTTGCACAATATCGCCGTTACGTTCAAGGCTGGTCATAAAGGCGGCTTCCGAAAGCGCGTTGATTAGGGCATTGCCCCATGATGCATATTCGCCAATGTATACCTTTGATTTTGGCCGGCGATAGCTGTCATACCGATTATTGTTTTTCAGGAACCATTCTGGCTTTTCGTAAAAGTGTTCGTCAACAACGGGCACTGAAAGCTGGTCGGCAAACTTCCATCCAAGGTCGTAATCTTCGCCTGCAGGTGAAGGGCCTACCGTGCCCACGATGGTAATTTCGGGATGTTTTGCGCGTACGGCATTGTATATCATTTTAAAGCGATCCCTGAAATCGTTGGTTTGCTTGTCCTCGTTGCCAATGCCTACATACTGCAGGTTAAAAGGTTTGGGATGGCCGGCCGCCGCACGTTTAGCACCCCAAACCGAGGTAACGGATCCGTTGGCATATTCAATCAGGTCGAGCACATCCTGAATGTAGCTTTTCATTTCCGTCAAAGGGATACCTTTTTGGCCGGTACCACCTATTCGCCAGGTACCACCCGAGTTTTGACAGCTTACGCCTGCAGCCACTACGGGCAGCGGTTTGGCGCCAATATCCTCGCAAAATCTAAAATACTCATAAAAGCCCAGGCCGGTACTTTGATGATAATTCCAGATGTTGCGCTGCTGTACACGCTGCTCCACAGGGCCAATGGTATTTTTCCAGCGGTATATGTTATTAAGGCCATCGCCATGCACCAGGCAGCCACCCGGAAAACGGAGAAACTTAGGCTGAAGATTGGCAACGGCCTGGGCAAGATCGGCCCGCAATCCGTTCGGCTCATTTTTAAAAGTATTGTGCGGAAACAGGGAAACTTCGTCAATAGCCAATACCGAACGCTGCCGCGCAAGTACCGTGAGGTTTGCCGAATCGGCGCTTGCCGTGGCAACAATGGTTCCGGTGTATTTTTTCCACGGACCAACCTTGGTCCGGAACGAAAATGTACCATATACAGCGCCCTTCTCTCCGCGCAGCTGCACTTGCACATCAACAGGGTTAGCCGATATTTGCCTTATGTAAACAGAGAAATCATATTTCTGGCCGGCTATGATGTTGATGCCATCGTACCCGGCATTGGTAATGCCCACACCCTGCTGCCCGGCATCGTCGATATTCAGCTGCACATAGTGCGGGTTATTGGGGTGCAAGGGTTTGGCAGTTTCTACAGATATGGTACCGTAACCATAGCCCTCGGTAGTGTACTCCCAGGAGGTTAGCGGGTTCCATGTTTTCCTGTCGCTGGCGCTGTACTCAAATGACCTGTTCTGGATAAGTTCGGCATACAGGCCGCCATCGGCCGCGTAGCTCAGGTCTTCAAAAAACACCCCAAACAGATCTTTGCTGATAGGTTTGGCACCCGGGATTTTATTTTTTTGCGCACCTAAAGAAGCGCTACCCTGGCCACTGGCCAAATCAGTAATAAACAACAGGGCCAGGCATAGCTTTGGCCAAACACACTTAACAGACATCAGGTTTAATTTTTGAGGTTTATAATAATTGTGTAAAAAACAATTATTAACAAATATATGTCTTTTTGCGATAAATAAAAATTAGCCTTGTTTTTTTGGGGTGAAACATTGCAACAGACATAGTATACCAACCGCTATTATTATTGTATTTTCAACAATTATAATGGTAGTCTTACATATTTTTGAGCCCGTTATCAAAAAGCATTTTTTGAATTTCATATTTTGACATAAGCGCCCTCGTTCAACCAAAACAACACACGAACACTTAAGTAACTGATTACGAACACAATAACCACTTACCGCCGAACAGTGTATGTAAAAAGCGAACGCTTTATACACGAATCACCTGATTATCGTCAACGGTCCCGACATGGTACTCCGCCCATGTTTAGGGTTGATGATGTAGTAGTATACACCACCCGGCACGGCGGTACCATTGTACGTGCCATCCCATGGAACCGCGTACCCTACCGAGGCGAATAGCCTGGCGCCGTAACGGTTATAAACCTCTACGGTACAGTTGGTGTAGGTATTCAGATATTTGATATTCCATTGATCATTAACGCCATCGCCATTCGGCGAGAAAGCATTAGGCACCACCGGCCCCTGCAATACCGAAACATTCACCTGCCCGCTTACCGAGCAGCCCGAGCTGTTGGTTACCGTGAGTGTATAGGTAATATTATCGGTAGGTGTAACCGTTGGGTTTAGCAAAGTAGCATCGTTAAGGTAAGTAGCCGGCGACCATAGATATGTAAGCCCTGTACCCGTTGCTGTAGCCGGCAGTTTGGCGGTTCCGCCCGATAATACCGTGATATCGGGACCCGTAGTAATAACCGGGATGGAATTTACGGTAATGCTTTGACTTGTCGAGACCGCACAGGAATTGGTAGCCGTATAAACGTAAGTTATGGTAAAAGTGCCGGCACCTGATACAGTTGGGTCAAATATACCCGCGCTACCTACCCCTGTGCCAGAGTATACACCCGTACCGGCTACCCCTGCGGTTTCCTGGGCGGCCAACTGTACAGTGCCGCCGTTAATACATACTGCCGATGGCGCAGTAAAAGTTATATCGGGCACGGCAAGCAGCGTAATGGTTTTATCCATAATAGATACGCAGCTACTCCCAGAATAAGCAACCATCCGCACCTGGTAATTTTGCGAGGCCGGCGTATGGAAGGCCGTATAGGTGTGATTATATATTTTGCCATAGCCGGGGCTTTCGTCGGTTTCAACAGTACCCGGGGTGTTACCATAATCGTAGTACCACTCTACTTTGGTAATGCTGCCAAAATCGACCGTAGATGTATTGGTGAAGCTTACCTGCTGATCGCTGCACAACGCTGATGTATTTGCTACAGTGAATGATGCTACCGGTATAGATCCATTTACCGTAAAGTTTTGGGTAATAGTAGATGTACAGCCACTTGCCGATGTTACCGTAAGCGTAACCTGGTACACCGCCGCCTGGGTATATTTATGCGATGGATTTTTTTGGGCGGATGTATTGGGATTGGCGGCAGTTGCATTGGCATCACCAAAATCCCACAAATAGGTAAAACTCCTGGTCGTGTTATCGGCAATAGTGCTGTTATCCGTAAACGTAGCCGATGCATCGGCCAGGCAAACATCGGGCATGCTGAATGCCGCTACGGGCAACGGGCTTACCGTAAGGCTTTTTGTAAGCGTGGCTGTACATCCACCCGTATTGGTGATGGTAAGTTTTACACTATAAGTGCCGGCATTGGCGTACAGGTGGGTAAAAGCTGTATTGGTGGTTTTGGTTTCGGTTGTGCCGTCGCCGTAATCCCAAAGCCAGGTGGTAATTGTGCCGGTGCCTGTTGTTGATTGATCGGTAATGGTAACTGCCTGGGTTAAACAATCGGGCGTGGTAAAGCTGAACGCCGCTACAGGCAGCGCATTGATGGTTACGGTTTTGGTGGCAACCGATGGTGTACAACCGGTATTGCCTGTTACAGTAAGCGTAACTGTATAAGTACCGGTTTTAGCATAGGTATGCGTAGGGCTTTGTAATGCCGATGTTTGCCCGTCGCCAAAGGTCCAGGCCCATGATTGTATTGTTGATCCGTTGGTTACGGAAGCATCAGTAAATACATTTGCCGTACCCAGGCATGTTTGAGCGGTAGTAGTAAATGCGGCCACCGGTGCCGGGGTAACTATTAGCGTTAAATTATTGGATGCCACAACGCAGCTGGCCGAAGTAATATTTGCTGTTATTGCCGAAACCAGGCGGTACAAGTAAGTGCCCGCCGTGGTAGGGGCTGTAATGGTATACGTGGTAGCTGTACCGGCGGTGCTTAGGTCTGTCCAGCTGCCGTTGGTATACATCTGTAGTTTTTGCAAATATCCGCTGGCCAGTGTACTGGTGGCATTAATGGTATATGTTTGCGCCGAACCCGCGCAGGTGGTTTCGGTACCCGTGGTTGAACCGTTGAAAACCGCAGAAACCGTTGAGCCATAAGGACTAAAGGTAATATCATCTACTGCGAAGTCGTTGCCCTGCGTGCCGCTGGCATTACTTACCAGTTTAATTACCACGTCGCCTGTGCCCGCGGGTAAGGTGAAGTTTGCCGTGTAATTATGCCATACATTGCCGGTTGGCACATCGCCGGTTGATACGCCCGTTCCCAATTCGGTTACACCGTCGGCGGCGTAAATGTGAAAAACCATATTAGGCAGTATACCACCGGTTGACAGTACATTTTTAATCCAAACACCAAATTGGTACTGGGTGTTGCCGCAAAGGCCGGGGACCGTGCGGGTATAAACCGTGCCGGCCTGAACGTTGCCGTTTACCACCATCATGTAGCCGTTGGTATTACCCGTTGTTTCGTAGTCGTGGTCATAACTGGTTACAAAGCCGCCGTGTACCGTGGTATTGCTTTGGTTGGTTATGGTGTAATAGTTTTCGCCTATTTGCCCGCTGGCGCTATAAACATAGGTGGTAGATCCCGAGTCGGCCGAAAGCGCGCCGGCCCTGGAGGCGGTGCCCGAGCCAAAGGTTATTTTAACTACCGGGTCGCCCAGGCTTTGTGCCTCGGCCTCGTGGAATGAAAACAGGGTGAACAGAAAACAGGCGATAAGGGCAATTAGTTTGCCGGGCTTTAAAGTAAACAACATCTATAAGCACAATTAATTATGGTGGATTGACGCAACAGTGCACAGCCAATCTGTACTAAAGATGTTGTAACATAGGCGTATTTACAGTAATGTATCGATTAACTGGCTGTTTCAATCGGTAAATGAAACACATCATTTAAACTAAAACAGGTTTGAGGACAGGGCACGTTTTGTTTGTTGATTTATGGGCGCTGGCAGCAGGTGGTTAATCATGTGCATGCAAACTTTTCAGGCACATGAATATACCCTCGTAAAATTACCCGGCAATCTTATAAATAGCCATGATTAGTATCATTTTGCTTAATGGCTTTAGGCATATTTAGATATTTAAGGGCCGATACCTTTGACCTATAATTAAAAAACAAACAAGATGAACAAATTATTATTATCCGTTTTTATAATATTAATGATAGCCTCTTTAAGAGGTTTCGGTCAACAAAAAAGTGAGTGGGACGTACGTGTTCGCGGTGTATATGTTGCGCCGCAGGAAAGTGCAACTATTGGTGTAATTGGAGGTGGTATCAATATCAGCAAGGTTGTTATCCCCGAAATTGACTTTACGTACTTCTTTATGAAGGATTTTTCGGCCGAACTGATACTGGGCACATCAAGGCATAAAGTAAACACTACGGCCTCAAATTTAACAGCTATTGGCGGCAGTTCATCTGCCGACGTTAGTTTGGGTAAGGTTTCCTTGCTGCCTCCAACGCTTACATTGCAATATCACCTACCAACGGGCATCGCATTTAAACCCTATATAGGCGCAGGTGCCAACTACACCATTTTTTATAACGCCAACGCGGGCGAGGTGGTAAAAAATGTTAGTTATCAGAATAAATTTACCTTCGCTACCCAGTTTGGGTTCGACTATGACTTGAATAAGAAGTTCTTTTTGAACATAGATGTTAAAAAAGTGTTCCTATCCACCAATGCAACAGTTGATGCATCTAATTTAACACCGGCATCAAGCCCCGAACTGGCGCCTACCCTGGCAGGCATTAAAGCCGACGTTAAAATTAATCCTTGGCTCATCGGTGTAGGTTTTGGTGCCCGATTTAAATAAACACCAGGTATCGATATAAATAAACCACCACTTACAAACAACCGCGGGCAACCAGCTTACGGTGGTTTTCCATTTTACATATAAGCTTGTTTAATAAAAAAGCCCTGCAAGTCGATGCAAGGCTTTTAGTAATATGATTAACAGGTCGGTTAAGACATTTTTAACTTCTTTTGGATATCGGCAACGTAACCTTTAAACTTTTTATCGGTATCAATCAAATCTTCTACGGTTTGGCAGGCATAAATCACGGTAGAGTGATCGCGGCCGCCAAAGAAATTACCTATTGATTTTAATGAACTTTTAGTATGCGCCTTGGCCAGGTACATGGAAATCTGGCGGGCCTGCACAATTTCGCGTTTGCGGGTTTGTGATTTCACCATCTCGATAGGTACTTCAAAATATTCGCAGACAAGGCTTTGAATATACTCCATCGAAATTTCTTTTGAGGAGTTCTTCACAAAGTTTTTCAACATTTGTTTAGCAAGGTTCAGGTCAATCTCCTTACGATTTAAGGTTGATTGTGCCAGTAACGATACCATGGCGCCTTCCAGCTCGCGTACATTGTTATCAATATTATGAGCTACATATTCGATAACATCGTTTGATAGTTCGATACCATCCTGGTAAATCTTATTTTTAAGGATAGCCATACGGGTTTCCAGATCAGGGATCTGTAAATCGGCCGAAAGGCCCCATTTAAAACGTGATAACAGGCGCTCTTCCAAACCAGCCAAATCCTTTGGCGCTTTATCTGACGTAATGATCAGTTGCTTGCCGCTTTGGTGCAGGTGGTTAAAAATGTGGAAGAAAAAATCCTGGGTTTTTTCTTTACCGGCAAAGTTGTGCACATCGTCCATGATAAGTACATCAATGGCCTGGTAAAAGTTAACAAAATCGTTAATGTTATTATGTTTAAGTGCGTCTACAAATTGCTGTGTAAATTTCTCGCACGATACATAAAGTACCAGTTTATCGGGCAGTGAACGTTTTATTTCGTTACCTATGGCCTGGGCAAGGTGTGTTTTACCTAAACCAACGCCACCATAAATCATCAACGGGTTAAATGAAGTACCCCCAGGTTTCGCGGCCACAGCGTAGCCTGCCGACCTGGCCAGGCGGTTACAATCGCCTTCAACAAAATTTTCGAAGGTGTAGTTTCTATTCAGTTGCGGGTCAACATTTAACTTTTTGAGGCCGGGTATCACAAAAGGATTTTTGATGTCCTTATTAATAGAGATAGGGATCGGCATCGATTGATTTTTTGACTCGGCTCCATTTCCGTTCGAAGGCATATTAGTTGTATAGGGTTTACTTGATGATGATTGCTCAACAACAATATTGTACTCTAAACGTCCTTCATCGCCCAATTGTTTTTTAATCGTTTTGCGTAATAACCCTACGTAGTGCTCTTCAAGCCATTCGTAAAAAAACAAACTTGGTACTTGTATCGTCAAGACACTCCCTTCCATTCTCAAGGCTTTTATCGGCTCGAACCAGGTTTTAAAGCTCTGGGCCGGTATGTTGTCCTTTATGATCTGAAGACAGCTATTCCAAACGTTAGTACAAGTTTTTTCCATAGTAAATATAAGTAATTATTTGATTTCCAACCCCTCAGTCAACTTCTTTCGGGACTGTAACGGAACATCAAATGTGTCCAAAAAAAGTGTATAAAAAAATTAAATTTTCACTTTTTTAACATTTTGCAAGTTATCAACAAAAGTTGTTTTTAAGTATAAAGTTTGTATGTAACGCAATGTTTTATAATAAAAAATGCAATTGAATTATTTTTAAATTAATTTTTCACCTTTTGATTAATGCCTTAAAAATCACCAAAATAGCTCCCTTTGTTTTGCCGTTTTTTGGCAAAATAAAAGCAATTGTATGGCCATTTTAGCCTTTTATGTTGCGCTAAAAACTAAAGCACTGGTTTAATGCTCATTAAAAATAAAAGCTGTTCTTTTGTTAATTATGGCACGATATCCACACAAACCCTAATGCCTCACCCGCGATACTAATATTCCCCAAAAACCCCTCGCAGTATATCCGCGATTTCTCCTAAGGTAGCATAATTCTCAACCGAAGATACTATAAAAGGCATTAAATTTTCTTTGCCTTCCGCTGCTATTCTTAATAGTTGTAAAGTTGTTTCAACAGCGTGATTGTCCCTTTTGTTTTTGAGTTTTTTAATTTTTTCTATCTGCGTTTTTCGAATGGAGTCATCAACTCTGAAAACACCAGAGGGAGCATCTTCAAGCTGGGTAAATTTATTTACTCCCACAAGAATTTTTTCACCTTTTTCGATATCAATCTGGTACTGATACGCTGACGCGGCTATCTCCTGTTGAATGTAATCCTGCTCTATGGCTTTAACTGCGCCGCCCATGGCCTCTATCTTATCCAGATATAATTGCGCAGCGGCTTCTACCTCGTCGGTCAGGGCTTCTATAAAGTATGAGCCTGCCAGCGGGTCTACAGTATCGGTAACTCCACTTTCGAAGGCGATGATCTGTTGGGTGCGCAGGGCTATTTTAGCAGCGGCTTCAGTTGGCAGGGATAGTGCCTCGTCGTAGCCATTGGTATGCAGCGATTGGGTGCCGCCTAATACAGCGGCCAGGGCCTGGTTACTTACCCTTATAATGTTGTTAAGTGGTTGCTGTGCCGTTAAGGTTGACCCACCGGTTTGGGTATGAAAACGCAGTTTTTGCGCACCGGCATCGGTTGCACCTAATTCTTTGGTAATATGCGCCCACATTCGCCTTGCAGCCCTGAACTTGGCTATCTCTTCGAAAAAGTTATTATGACAGTTAAAAAAGAACGAAAGGCGTTTGGCAAATACATTTATATCCAGCCCTTTTTCAAGTGCCGCTTTTAAATAGGCTTTTCCATTGGCCAGGGTAAAAGCCAGCTCTTGCACTGCTGTTGAACCGGCCTCGCGAATGTGATAGCCCGAAATAGATATGGTGTTCCACTTGGGCACCTCCTTGCTGCAGTACTCAAACACATCGGTAATTAACCGCATGGATGGGGTTGGCGGATATATATAGGTACCCCGCGCCGCATACTCCTTTAATATATCGTTTTGAATGGTGCCCGAAATCTGGCTCAGGTCTGCCCCCTGTTTTTTTGCTAACGCGATGTACATGGCCAGCAAAATAGCTGCGGTGGCATTAATGGTCATGCTGGTGGTAATATCCTTAAGCTGGATACCGTCAAACAATATTTCAATATCCTCCAGCGAATCGATGGCGACGCCAACTTTACCTACTTCGCCTTCGGATAGCTCATGGTCGCTATCGTATCCAATCTGCGTGGGCAGGTCAAAAGCTACCGAGAGGCCGGTTGTGCCCTGGCTTAATAAATAATGATACCGCTTGTTTGATTCTTCGGCCGTTGAAAACCCGGCGTACTGGCGCATTGTCCAGGCTTTGCCGCGGTACATGTCTTTTTGAATGCCTCGTGTAAAAGGGAACTGGCCAGGCAGTTCGTCCATCTTAGAGGGTTCGGTGTAAACCTCCCTTATTTCGATACCCGATGTAGTGCTGAATTTTTTAGCCATGCGGTTTAAAATAATTCTTCCAGGTCCTGCCTTACCAGGTTAATGGCTATCTCATAAGGATCATCTTCAAGCTGGCTTAGGTGAATAAGCACCGTTTTGCTCAAATCCATGGCGGTGGCGTTTTGGGGAAGGCCTTTTACCGCGTTATTTACCAGGCTCAGGGTATCATCCTTCACCCTTTTCATAACAGCCCAAACCCGGCTGCTTACATAAATTTGCTGGGTAACGTTATGCTGAAACTCGGTACGGATTTCGTTAACGATAACAATATGTAAATCGGCAGCCGAAAGGCCACCCGCATTAAGGCGGATAAGCATATTGGCCGGGTTAATACGGTCAATAAATAACACAACGCGCTCGTAGGCCTGTAACCGTAAAGGCAGGGTTTGGCTACTTACACTGCGCTTAAGCTCCAGCAGCTGCACCTGGTTTTGTTTATCAAGATATGGCTTAACCAGGTAAAAGGCTATCCATATAACTCCGGCACCGGCTACCGTAAACTTTAAAATATCAAGTAAATATTGGGTTGTAAGCATGGTTATTAAAATGTTATACAGAGGTCATAAAATAGCTGTGGATGTAAAAATCCACATTTTACCTTATATTTGTATAGTTAAATATAAAATAAGATGAGTACTGCTGTTGAAATTTTACCGGTATCATTTACACCGGGCGCCGTTAAGGAACTTTTTAAGTTAAAGGATCAACAAGAGATTGGCGATGAATTTGGCCTGCGTGTTGGTGTTGAGGGTGGTGGCTGCTCGGGCATGAGCTACGTACTGGGTTTTGACCAGAAAAAGGATGGCGACCAGGAATTCATTATTGATGGTATAAAAGTATTTATGCACAAAGCCCACGGCATGTACCTGATGGGTATGCAGATAGATTTCCAGGATGGCTTAAACGCCCGTGGCTTTACATTTAACAACCCTAACGCTGCAAGCAGCTGCGGTTGCGGAACATCATTCTCGGTATAAGGATAGAGCCAAGATTCAAGACGAAGAATATCAACGAGTGGATTAGATATAACGTAATCCAAATCGATATTTTCTATCAGCCAGGTATACAGGCAGCCCAATGGGTTGCCTTTTTGCTTTCCTCACAGTATTCTATCAATAGTTTTTTTCATCCAATATGGAGCGCTGGGCGATCGCCCAACCCAATGCATAGCTACCTTTCCTGTTTTATCAAGTATAAGATTAGTAGGGTAAAGTTCGATGCCATATCGTTTGGCCAAAAAGCCACCTTCGGCTATAATCTGATAATTGAGAGGCGTATCATCCATGAATTTTTTTATATAGCTTTTTACATCCAGCGATACAGATACAAAGACAACATTATCATTCCCCTTATAGCGGGCAACAACATCATTTAACTCGGGCACTTCCTGCATACAACCCGGACAGCCAATAAAGAAAAAATTAAGCACAACAACTTTGCCGCGCAAATCTTTCAATGATATTCTGTTTCCGTTGATGTCATGGCTGGTGAATGATGAAATCTCTTCCCCTACTTTAAAATAAGCCGATTCGTTGGGCTTAGGCCAGGCGGCCATATAGTCGTAAGGGTCGCTGTCGGGCGTAGTTAGCGCAGGCATTTCCGTGGCATTATCTTCCTTTGGCGCCGGAGCATCGTGAATAATGTTTGGGGGTTGGTTGCCTTTTATAATTATAAACTGATTATTAATATTATTCCAATCCGCGGGCCAAATGGAATATTTCCTGCTAACCACCAACTTATTCCATTCTGCCATGGGGTATATCCTCCCGGTCGAATCTTTAACCACCGATTTTTTATCCAATGCCCAGCTTATGGTTTTTGTGCTTGTTTTAACAGCATCCTGGGCGCGGGACACCGCGGTAAGGGCGGTTAGCATAACCAGTAAGCAGATGTTTCTGATCATAAATGAGGCTTCCGTGTAAACATTTAAGGATTTTGATTTCATAAGGCGGTAAACTAACGGTAAGATATTATTTATTGAGCAAATAGTCAATGGTATTTAACCCGCGAATTTGATTATTGCACCCGCAATAAAAACATTTTTGATGCTGTAACAAATTGGTATAGTGTTTAGTCATACGGTCAAGTTTTTTATTTTGATAGCATGCCGGTAAAAACCTCCTACAGAGAAAATATTTCAATAGCGTTACAATCCATTGCCGGTAACAGGCTGCGTACATCGCTTACGGCTTTAATTATCGCTATTGGTATAATGGCCCTGGTGAGTATTTTAACGGCTATTGAGGGGATACGGCAGTTTACCAATGATGCCTTTGCCGATTTGGGCGCCAACTCCTTTACCATTCAAAACCGCGGCGAAGGGTTGAATTTTGGTAACGGCGGTCACCGCAAAATGTACCCGCCCATTACTTACGACCAGGCCGATCGTTTTAAAAAAACATTTAAACTGCCCGTTATCATTGCCGTTAATATTGATGTTACCGGCACCGCTGTAGCTAAATTCGGCAGCGAAAAAACAAACCAAAATATTTCGATATCCGGGTCAAACGAAAACTACCTGGCCACCAGTGGTAAAAAACTTTCCTTCGGCCGTAACTTTTCAACTTCGGAGTTGGAGCATGGTTCAAACGTGGTGCTTATTGGCGACGAGATTAAGCAAAAGCTTTTTAAACACTCCGACCCGGTTAACCAAAACGTTTTTATTGGTGGCAACAAGTATAAAATAGTTGGCGTAATTGCCTCAAAGGGTTCAAGTTCATTTGGTGGCGATAAGTTTTGCATTATCCCGATATTAAAAGCCAAGCAAATTGACACCAATAGAAATGCGTCCTACACAGTTACCGTTAAAGTGAAAGGCCCCGGTGCTTTGGACGCTACCATTGGCGAGGCTACCTCGTTGTTCAGAAATGTACGCAGCCTGAACGTAGCCAACCAGGATAATTTTGAAATATCACGAAGCGATTCGATCCAGAAAGAACTATCAGGGCAGCTGGCCGGGATTACCGCTGGTGGATTTGCCATTAGTATCATAACGCTGATTGGCGCCGCCATTGGGCTTATGAATATTATGCTGGTATCGGTAACCGAACGCACCCGCGAAATTGGTGTGCGTAAAGCCATAGGCGCCACACCGGCCGTAATACGTAAACAGTTTTTAATTGAGGCGATAGTAATATGCCTTATAGGCGGGGCCGCGGGTATAGTATTAGGTATGGCCGCCGGTAACGTCATCGCGGTTCAGATAAGCGGAACCTTTGCCGTGCCATGGGGATGGCTAATATTCGCGGTTGTACTTTGTACATTCATTGGGTTGATTTCTGGTTACTACCCGGCTAAAAAGGCCGCAAAGTTAGACCCGGTTGAAGCCCTGCGATACGAATAAGCCGAAAGCAGAAGGCTTAAGGCTGAAAGCGGGAATAAAAAAGGATAACCCACTGTAATTCTTATCATAATAAAAATGCCGCAGGTTGTTAACAAGCGGCATTTTGCATTAATACGTATTTTTAATTATCCGCCAAACTTCAGCCATATAAAATAGCCTATCCAAAGCACGGCGTTGGAATATATGCCTGCCAGTACATCGTCCATCATTACACCGGTACCACTGGGCAGGGCCTCCATTTTACGGATACCAAGCGGTTTAACAATATCAAAAAAGCGGAACAGCACCAGCCCGCCCAATAAAATATAAAGGTTTTGCGGCAAAAATAACACCGAGATGAGCATACCGGCAACTTCATCTATCACCACACGCGAACTATCTTCGCCCCAATCCGGCTCAACCTTGTTGCTCACGTATACCCCCCAAAGGGTAATAACGATGGTTATAGCCAGTAAATAAAACGGATTTTGTAAAGTGGGAAATTGCCACAACAGCCAAATGCCGCCGCAGGTAACTATAGCTGCATAAGTGCCCCCGCCTTTTAAAAAACCGATGCCGAATATCGAGGCTATTATTTTGTTAAAGTTCATTGTCGTTCGTTCATTTGTTCATTGGTGCGTAGTTTGTTAGCCTAACTTACGGCTGGCCATTTTTGCCAACTGCTAACTGAAAACCGCCAACTGAACTACTGGTTATCCAAAACGTCTTCGGCAGCTTCGGCTACTTCCGGTTCGATGGTGTGGCGTTTGGGGAAGTTGAATAGCAGCGATGTTAATACAGGTATAATGAATATGGCTACGGTAAATACCGATGTAGCTATATCTGCACCCTCGCCTTCCATCATTTTGGAGAAACCCGTTTCCGGGTAAAAGTGGATGTATAATGATGTCGATAATTTCAAGCCCAATACACCTATCACAATAAATGCTACAGTCTCCAGGAAAGTAAATTTTTCCATCAGCTTAACAAAGGCCTGGGCAACAAAACGCATAGCCAGTATACCGATGAATACGCCTATGTAAATCAAAACCACGTGATCCGTAAAAGCTACTGCAGCAAATACGTTATCAATAGAGAAGGCCAGGTCCATTAATTCAACTAATGCAACGGTGGCCCAAAATACCCCAAATACACCTACTGTTGATTTATATAACCAGTTTTTGCTTTTGTCAACTTCTTCTCCTTCGCCACCTGCGTTTGCAGCCTGAATTTTACCTTTAAAATAATCAAAGCAAAGGTATAACAGGTATAAGCCTCCAATAGGTTTTAGCCACCATATTTTTACCAGCCACGCGGCCAGGAAAAGGCAAACGCCGCGCAATACATAAGCGCCAATGATACCATAACGTAAAGCTTTTTTACGCTGATCTTTCGGAAGATCGAGCACCATCGTTGCAAGCACGGCAGCGTTATCTACAGATAGCAAACTCTCTATCAGGATCAGGTTTAAAATAATGAGCAGGCCGGCTTTAATGTCGGGGCCTAATATTGTATGTAAATCCATATAAACAGGTAATGTGTTTTTGTTAAGGTTAAATAAACTAAATTAAATCGGTATTGAGCATGCTTTTTAAAATATTGGCTTGCACATCAATATTGCTGATATTATCCAGGAAGGTGATATCCGAGATTTTTTTATAATTATCGGCAAGCAGGGCGGCAATCTCTGGCGGCATGTTGGCTTTCATCGCAGCGGCGTTGCCTTCAAGCCTGTCGTTCTTGTCTTTCAGCTCATACATTAGCCGCTCTTTTTTCGACATATTGGTGGTCATATCCAGTCCGGCTATTTTTGCAACGTCAAAAAACACAAACAGGTTATCTCCTGGCGCATATATAAAATACCTGTCTGCATCAATAAATTTGTAAACCTCAATAACCTGTGCTCCCGATTTTAACCCGCAATAAAATTCTGTTTTAAAATCATATTTGCACAACACCCCCATCAGCTTACGCTGAATTTTGGCGTATTCATTTTTGTAAACATCAGCCAGGCTAAAGGCCGTCACCTCTTCCATCAGATCGGTGCTGATGGTGTAAAAAAAATCAGCCGCAAACCTTGAGCTAAAGGCGTTGATGTTTTTGGACAACGGATTTTCTGTTGAACTGTCCGACAATACCTGGAACAGCTTGCGCAACGACAAATTGATCTTGAGTGCCTGCCTTTGCTTTTCAAGGTTGAAGTTCGCAAGTGTATAAGTGGGATCGTTCAGCCGCTCAATCATTTCGCGGTTAATCTGAATCTCGTCAAACAACAGACTTACATTGGTCTCGTTGTTCTTTTTGATCTTTCGGAGTAGATCTATGAGGCTTTGCGTAAACTGGAGGTGGAACAGGTCGAGTTTATTGATATCCAACTCGGGGTTGGCCTCAAACAGTTTATGGATCACCTGGCTGCGCAGGTAAATTTTATAAATCATATCGTCGCCAAAAAATACAGAAAGCAGTTGCAGCTTACTGAGCATCCGGTTACTCTGATTTAAAATATTTAACCTGTTTTCGTCCATGAATCAAGTACAAATTTACGAAAAAAGAAACCCCACCCAAACCCTCCCCCGAAGGGCAGGGCTTTAAATGCAAATCGCCTGTGTTCTCACAGGCGATGGGTAAATTATGTCATTGCGAGCGCAGTGCGGCTATTACATAAAGGACGACGGGGCTTCGCTTACGCGTTAGTCACATGCTTTTTCAACTCTGTTTCCAGTGTCTGTAATTCGGTGTTAAGTACCTTCCTGTTGGCAGTACCTTCATCGTGAATTCGTTTTACCTCGGTAAGGGTTTCAATCAGCGATGCTGTTGTGCGTTTCAGCGTATCCAGGGATACTACCGTTTTTTCGTTCTCGCGGGCAACGTCGATGCTGTTTTGTTTAAGCAGCTCGGCATTTTTTTGCAGGATGGTGTTGGTGGTGTCTGATATCTTTTTCTGCATCTCCACATTTTCCTTTTGCCTGTTTAGGGCAACGGCAATGGTGAGCTGGTTTTTCCAAACCGGGATAGTGGTTGATACGATAGATTGCGCTTTCTCGGCTATGGTAGTGTTATTGCTTTGCACCACGCGAATTTGCGCCAATGATTGCATCATGATAAACCTTACTACCTTTAAATCGGCAAGGCGTTTATCCAGGCGGTTCACAAAATCGCGCAGGTCGGCAATTTCGTAATCGTTATAGGCTGATGGGTTGGCGTCCATTTGCGCCAATTGCTCGTTTAGTTCATTGTACTTTAACTGGCCCGAGATAATCAACTCCTCCATTTGGTGGATGTAAGTTACGTTACTGTCAAACATGGTTTGCAACGAACTGTTATCCTTTAGTGAATTAACACGACCAGCCTTTATCTTATTGGTTATCTTATCGATGTTGTTAATCACGGTATCGTATTTCTGGAAAAGCTTTTTGGCATCAAATACCAGCTTTTTCATGAAAGGGATATGCGAAATAAATGAAGTGAACGCGTTTTGGTTCAGCTCATCTACATCAATATAGTTCAGTTCGGTAAGCAGGTCGTTTATCAGTAAACCAACCTCGCCGGAGTTATAGGTACGTACCGAAGTTAAAAAGTTGTTACTATACTTCTCCATCGAAGCCTGCACATCGGTGCCATAGTTCAGGATGGAGTTAACATCCTTAGGGTCTAGGGCCTTGGCCACTTCGCTGTACTTTTGAACTTCGGTAGGTGTAATGTTAGCTAAATCTACATTACCCTCCTTATCCAGCAATTTTACAGGAGTTGTTGTTCCCGGAGCCGGAGTTATATCCAGGGTAACCGGGGTTATATTTATCGGGTTATTATTTGGTGAGCCTTCCATTTTCTTGAGTTTTAAGTTATGGGTATTGAGTTATGAGTTGTAAGTAATGATTTGATTATTCGGTTTTAGCTTCTACTAAAAACTCATAACTCACCACTCAAAACTATTATAAATAATTATTGGTAACAGTTTTAACGGTTTCTTCCAGTTTGCGGTCGCGGGTTGGTTCGCCAATGGCATTAAATTTCCATTCGCCGTTCTTTTTATAAAAAACGCCCATAACCATGGCAACATGGCCGGCAAAATCTTTGCTGTGTGCAATATCATAGGTAGCAAACACTTCGTTTACGCGGGTTGGCGTACCTTCATAAATGCGGATAGACGCAAAAGGAATAGTGCCGAAATCCTGTCCACGGAAACTGTTCAGCATAAATGCCACATAGGTTACCGATGCAGGCAAGCCCGGAAGATTTACTGTGATCACTTCATTGTCAATGCCGTCATTACCATTAATGTCACCTGTAAGATCATCGCCGCTATGTTTTACCGAACCATCTTTTGATTTTAAGTTGCCGAAGTAGATCACGTCTACCAGGCGTTTACTTTCGTCAAACAGGGCGCAGCTGGCGTCAAGGTCAACCGCTTCTTTGGTTACGCCAAAGCCAAAAAGGCCTTTTTTTTCAATGGCTCCCCAGTTTATGCCGACGCAAACACTTTGTAATTTGCTGCCGTTACTTTTCTCGAGACTGATGCGTTGTCCCTTTTGAAGATTAATTGCCATAGCCGTTATTGATATTTGTTTAAATAATCCTGCAGGCCGCCTTTCATGCCAACGCCAACAGCTTCAAATTTCCAGTTGTTATCTTTTTTATAGATGCGGCCAAACTCGACAGCAGTTTCTATCGAGAAATCCTCTTCCAGCTCGTACTTCAAAATATCGGCGCCCGTTTCGGCATCAAATATCCTGATGAAGGAGTTGCGTACCTGGCCAAAGTTTTGTTTGCGCGCCTCGGCCTCGTGAATAGTTACGACGATGCAAATTTCCGAGATTTTATTATCTGCCTTTGATAGGTCTACCTTTATCTGCTCGTCGTCACCATCGCCGGCACCGGTAAGGTTGTCGCCGGTATGCTCAACCGCGCCGTCCGGCGATACTACATTGTTATAAAACACAAAATATTCGTCGGCCAACAATCTTTTATTGTCGCCTAAAATAAAAACAGAGGCGTCTAAATCGAATGCGCTGCCTGTTGATGAACTATTAGTATCCCAGCCCAGCCCTATGGTGAATTTTGGGGCATGGATGCTTTCGCGCTGGCCTTTTTGCAAATTAATTGCCATGTTTAATCAGATTTTTATTGTTTATAAATAGGTTTTGGCTAATAAAGTTAAGGTTTGGGGCATAGGTATCAATGGTATGGTAACCATTGCCCAAAGCCATATCATATAGCAAGTTTACAAAATCCATTGTTTGGTTTTGTATAAAAATGCTAAAGCAATCGGTATTGTAATTCAGGATGTATTTAACTATGCGGGTATTAATGGCAAAACTGCCGCTTTGTATAATGGGCTCCAGGTCGAAAATGGTTTTCACCTGGTGGTAGTTTAAAAAATTCTCGATGTTAGGGTGGATGTTTTTATTCACCAGTTCGGCAAAGTACAGCATGTAAATATCATTGCTTAGTCCGTATGCGTTCACCATTTTCATGATCATGCGCTCATGGCTGCCGGTTATTTTAATGTCATCCAAAAATATCAGCGTTTTACCGGTCAAAAAATCCTTATCGATATGGAACGAATCGTTACCTATCAGGTTCATCCTTTGCTCGGCATTCAGTTCGCCGTAGTCTTCCTTATACGTAATGGTGCGGTGTACCTTGGTTTCCTGCACTACCGCGTATCCGTGTTGTGCCAGCCAGCGGTTAAGCCCGTACACAAACCATGTTTTCATGGCGAAGGTGGCCGTTGGGATAAACGAGTAAGGACTTGATATTACTACAATTTGCTGCGATACAGGCTGTTTTGACAAAACATGATCAATAAAACTATCAGCAAGGGCACAACCAAACTCGCGGGCTACAGCTTCATCGCCAAATTTGAAACGGCTGTAGCTATCCGGGCAAAAGCCGAAGCGGCTATCGTTATCAACATGATGTAATGAGTAGGTAGCGTTCATTAGCTTAATAAGGCTAAAATAGATTGGTTGTTTGAGTTGATGAGCAAACTTTTTATACCTGCTGCATGGGCGCCTTCAATATCAGCCTTAGCGTTATCGCCTATATGGATGATATCGTTTAAACGAATATCCTTATTTATATTGACTTGTTTGATATTTTTCAACATTAATTCAAACAAAGCCGGGTTTGGCTTCGACATCGCCACCTCATCCGAGTACAGCTGAAAATCAAAGTAATTGCTCATCTTTAATTCCGCCAGTACCTTTCTTAATGTTGTTCCTTTTATAAAACCGGTATTGCTTAACAAGCTAAAGGTACTACCTGTTTTATCTTTTAGATGCTGCAACGAGGAAATTGTTACAGGCGAGTATACCAGCGGCATATAATAGAACAACAGCTTCTCCATATCCAGGTACAGCTTGCCGGTATCAATATCCGATAAGCTTAGCTGGTTATCATTAATCAGGCTAATTACCATCAGGTACATCTCATCGGCATCAATGTTTTTGCCTGTATTTTCGTTTACGGCGTTGCACATCAAATCAACCTGCCTGAAAGCCTTGGCCACCTCATCTACACTTTTGCCCATCGGGTTAAAATCCCGGTGAAAAATTTTGGTGCGCTCTATTTTAAAATAAGGATTTGATTTGATCAGCGTAAGCCAAAGATCGAAGGAGTAGTGTTGGTACATTGCAGGCGGTGTAGGTTGTACGTGATACGTTGTAAGTTATACGTTTTGCCCAATTGGCGATATAGAGGTACAACTAAATTTCAATATTGTTAGCAGTTCTGAATATAGATATTACGCCGTATATTGTAAGTTATACGTTGTTTTACCAAACAGGCACGTACAACGTATAACTTACAACGTTCAACACAATTCAATACTGTTTAAGTAACTCTAAAAAATTATCTGTTGCAAACGGTTCGCCAATGGCGCGGAATTTCCAGGTGCCGTCTTTTCGGTACACTTCGGCAAATTTCATGGAGCACATGCCGTTATAGGTGGCATCGCCCGAGAGGCTGAATTTGGCTATCTCTTTGCCGTGATTATCAACTGCACGGATAAAGGCGTTCTCTACCATACCAAAATGCTGGTTGTTCCTTTGCCCCTGGTATATAGCAACGATAAATAAAATGCGGTCGTATTTCGGATCAAGCGAATCCAGTTTTACGATAATCTGCTCATCATCGCCATCGCCCGCACCTGTACGGTTATCGCCGGTTAGCCAAATATGGTTTGATGGGTGGCGCATGGAGTTAAAATACACCACATCGCCCTCATATAAATTTATTTTATTGCCGTTTTGTTTTTGAAAGGTGCGGCCCCTGTTGGCCACATGGCCGTTTTTATCCAGCAGGAAAGCAATGGCATCCAGGTCGTATTCCACCTCTTCGTTGCCGCCGCCAAATAGTTTACCTAAAAAACCTCCGCCGCCGCGACTTTGCCTTACATCCCAACCTAAGCCAATGGTTACCGACGACAAATCGAAGCTTTCGCCTTTATCATTTTTACGAAGGTCAATTGTTTGACCTTTTACCAGATTAATTGCCATTGCTTTGCTTATTTAATAATTTGCCCTTTAAAATATTTACTTAAAAAGAAGGCAAGGTCCTCTTTGTAACCCACGCCCGATGCCTCAAACTTCCAGGCCCCGTTGCGGCGGTATAAGCGCCCAAACTCAACGGCTGTTTCGATAGAAAAATCCTCACCCAGCTCGTATTTGCAAACTTCGCTACCGGTTTGCTCGTCAATAATACGGATATAGGAATCGCGTACCTGCCCAAAGTTTTGCCTGCGGGGTTGTGCTTCGTGGATGGTTACCACAAATAATATCTCCTGTATTTTGGCGTCAACTTTAGTTAAATCAATGTTGATGGATTCGTCGTCGCCGCCATCGCTGTTGCCGCCCGAGGGATCATCGCCGGTGTGGTGAACGGCGCCGTCCGGCGAATCTACGTTGTTATAAAAAACGAAGAACTCGTCTTCGGGTACAAACCTGTTGCCATCTATCATGATAGCCGATACATCCAGGTCAAAATCATAACCTGTGCCTTCATTTGGGTTCCAGCCCAAACCAACTGTCATTTTCGACAGTCCGATATCTATTTTTTGTCCTTTTTGAAGATTAATAGCCATTGTAAAATGTATTTATATATTGACAAGCAGGCCGCGTAATTGTTACGAAAATGGCCGCGAATTTTGCTTAACTAAGGTTTAAAATGCAGAACTAAGGTATATGTTTTTTTGAAATACAGTATGAAATAAAAATGAAGGAGAAGCCTCCACTAAAGGGCGAAACCCTCATTAGCTCCTTCAAAGTAAATTAAATGCTAATAATCCTTCCCGATATTCAACATATTTGTATAACCTTATTAACCTGCAAATAATTATGGCCAAATTACCGCCCAAAACAAACACCCGACTGGTAACCGAATATATTGAAAAACTGGATGCCCTGGTTGCCCAAATTGTACAGGCCATCAGGCAGATAGTTTTAAGCATGGACCCTGAAATTAGAGAAGAGGTAAAATGGAATGCCCCCAGCTTTTTGTACACCGGCGAAATGAAGCCCTTTAACCCTAAAGAATATAAAAGGTATATCATTGTCATGAACCTGCATAAGCGCATTTTGCTGGTTTTTCCCAGCGGGGCAAAAGTTAATGATAACACAGGGCTTTTAGAAGGCGACTATGCGGATGGCCGCCGCCTTATATATATTAAGGATATAGATGATTTAAAAAGCAAAGAAACGGGCATCAAAAAAGTGATATCAGGCTGGCTTGCCCTGGTCGAGAAATAAGCACGGTTAATTTTAAAAAAAAACTCCTTGTTTTTTTGACTCTGACGATATTTCTTTTTTTTAACATTGTACACAAATACTCATTTTCTATCCAGGCAAACCATCTTGTTATTAACTTGTAATATTTGCGATACTAAAGTTACGCAATCGATGGAAATGCCTATATTCAGCCGATTTTAACCACAAATCAAAAACCCAGGCAAGTACCACTAAAACCTTTCAATATTATCTATGCGATTAAAAACTTCCTTACTGCTGGCACTATCCGTGCTGGTATTTAACTTCAGCAAAATAGTTGTTAAGCCCAAAATTCTGGTATTCACTAAAACATCTGGTTATCACCATGCATCCATTGCGGCAGGTTCTGCGGCTATCATTAAACTTGGTGCCGAAAATGATTTTTCGGTTGATACCACATCCAACGCTGCAAAAATCAGCGAAGCCAATCTTAGCCAATACGCCGCAGTTGTTTTCCTGAGCACTACCGGCTATATGCTTAACAATTATCAGCAGGCCGACCTGGAACGCTATATGCAGGCAGGCGGCAATTTTGTTGGCGTGCATGCCGCCGCCGATGCCGAATACGACTGGCAATGGTACGGCCGTTTGGTGGGTGCCTACTTTGACAGCCACCCTGCTATGCAGGAGGCCATATTAAAAGTGGTGGATAAAAAACATCCCTCAACCCGCGCTTTGCCCGATGAATGGAAAAGAACAGATGAGTGGTACAACTTTAAAAAGATTAGCAAAAACGTGCATGTGCTTATTAAAATTGACGAAAACAGCTATAAAGGCGGCATCAACGGCGATAACCACCCAATGGCCTGGTATCATGACTTTGAAAACGGCCGCGCTTTTTATACAGAACTTGGTCATACCGACGAATCATACAGCGACCCGGTATATTTAGGCCACCTGCTGGGCGGTATTAAATATGCTATTGGCGACAATAAAAAACTTGATTACTCCAAATGTACCACGCTGCGCGTGCCCGAGGAAAACCGTTTTGTAAGAACATCCCTTATTCAGGGCACTTTTTATGAGCCTACGGAAATGACCATTTTGCCCAACCTGGATATTTTGGTAGCCCAGCGCCGCGGCGAAATCATGCTGTTTAAGAATGCCACCAAAACCATTAAGCAGGTTGGCTTTCTGAACGCTTATTTTAAAACGCTGCACACCAAAGGGGTAAATGCCGAAGAGGGTGTTTTAGGCATCCAGGCCGATCCGGATTTTAAAACCAACCACTACGTTTACATTTATTACAGCCCGGCAGATACTTCGGTAAACCGCTTATCGCGCTTTACGCTTACGGGTGATACTATTGATAATAAATCCGAAAAAATCGTATTGCAGTTATATTCTCAGCGCGAAATTTGCTGCCATACGGGTGGCTCCATAGCGTTTGGGCCAGATCATTTGCTGTTTGTATCTACCGGCGATAATACTACGCCATTTGACGAAGGCAAAAAACTGCCGCATGATACGCACGCATTTGCACCATTGGATGATCGCCCGGAACATATCAATCATGATTCCAGGCGCTCTGCCGGGAATACCAACGATTTAAGGGGCAAAATCCTGAGGATAAAAATAAAAAGCGATGGTACTTATACTATCCCGGATGGCAATCTGTTTAAACCGGGCACAGCGGGTACCCGTCCCGAAATTTATGTAATGGGCGACCGAAACCCATACCGTATAGCGGTTGATAAAAAGAACGACTACCTGTACTGGGGCGAAGTAGGCCCCGATGCCAATAACGACAGCTTAGCCACTCGTGGGCCCCGTGGTTATGATGAATTTAACCAGGCTAAAGCAGCAGGCTTCTTCGGTTGGCCGTTGTTTATTGGCCCCAATATCCCGTACCACGCTTATAACTATGAAACCGGCGAATCGGGGCCGAATTTTGACCCGCTGCACCCCATAAATGATTCCAGGAACAATACAGGCTTAAGAGAACTGCCGCCTGCACAACCTGCATTTATATGGTACCCTTATGGCGAATCGAAAGATTTCCCGCAAGTTGGCTCTGGCGGGCGTACCACTATGGCCGGCCCCATTTACTATACCGACTTGTATCCTAAAGCAACTCGCCTACCCGAATATTATAACAAAAAAGTATTTTTTTATGATTGGATCCGCGGCTGGATAAAGGTACTTACCCTGCAACCCAATGGCGACCTTGACAAAATGGAACCATTTATGGCCACTACCAAATTCAACTCTCCTATTGATATGGAAACCGGCCCCGATGGCAAAATTTATGTACTTGAATATGGCTCGGGCTGGTTTACCAAAAACAAGGATGCCGGTTTGGCCCGCATTGATTACAACACCGGTAACCGCGCGCCCGAAGTAAAAAGCATTACGGCAAATAAAGCTTTTGGTAAATTGCCTTTAGCGGTAACTTTTACCGCAACGGCAACCGATCCGGAAAATAACACAATGACATACACCTGGAACCTGGGCAACGGTATCAAAAAAACAACGGCCTTCCCAAAACTGATTTACACCTATACCAAAAAAGGCAACTACAACGTATCTGTGGAGGTTAAAGATGATGAAGGCGCAGCTACGTTAAGTAAAACCACCCCGGTATTAGCCGGCCAGGATTCGCCCGATATGAAACTAAAAATGGCTAACATTAAGGCTAACGCCGCAGGAATGACCTTAATGATGTCGTTAGATTGCAAGGCCTGCCACAAGGTAGCCGAAAAATCTGTAGGCCCGGCATTTACCGACGTTGCTAAAAAGTACCCAAAAAACGCGACATCAACCGCGCACCTTGTTAAAAAGATAGCAACCGGTGGTCACGGCGTTTGGGGCGATGTGGATATGCCCGCACACCCTAACCTAAAACCGTCCGAGATTAAACAAATAGTGAACTGGGTATACTCGCTTAAATAACCCGCTCTTATTTAATACCAACAAATCCGGCTTGCAAAACAGGCCGGATTTGTTGGTTTTGGGAGCAGTATTTTACACCCAAGTTATAGGCCGCATTGAAATTGCCGATATAAATGACAACTTTAGCATAGCCGATATAGTGGGCAATTTTAATTAAGATGTAATGGAATCACGCAAAAGTTTGTTTGTTAATGGTATTGTTCTGGTGCTGTTTTTAGTGGGATTGCTCACGGCCTGCAATAAGCCGTTAGCCCCCAGGAACAACGAGATAACCAAAATAGAAATTGCCACAGGCGAGTGCTTTGGCCCTTGCCAGTTCACTGCTACAAGTATAGATAGTTCGCTCAACTTTAAATTTTATGGTGGTAAGCTTTTGCCGGGCAAGAAAAGGAAAGTTATTAAAGGTTATTATTCGGGTACAATAAGCAAACAAACCTGGGATACATTGAACATGAAGCTGGAAGCTATTCATTATAAAAAACTTGCCAGCCACTATGACAATAGCGCCGACGATCAAACTTTGGAGCTGATTATTTATTACCAGGGAAAGGTAAAGCGCATCACGGCCCAGTCTGTTAGTTTGCCAGATAGCGTTAATAAGGTTTTTTATTGGCTGGCCGACAAATACAAAAGCGTCAAGATCACGCCTGCCAAAGACCCCTTCAAATTTGATGTAACGTTGCAATACCTCCGTGTGGATAGTATTAAATTTCCGCCATCAACTAAGCAAATGAAATAATATTTATGCCATTTTTCATCCCGGCCAATGATAGACCGATGCCTAAACTCCTGACAACTACAGCCAAAAGGCGGTCATTTTTTGAGCATTTTGATTGAAAAAATGGCAAAATAAGGGCCTTTTTTTCAAAAAACACGCTTTTTTCATCAAAATATGGTGTTTTTTCATAAAAATGAAGCTTTTTTTGCCAAAAATTAGTCTACTAACCCTATAGTGCTTATATTTGTCCTAATTGTTATTATCGATCTAACCAATTAGTTCTTTATGGTAAATAATGAGGTCAGTCAACTTAAAAAAAAAGAGAGAGCCACCTGGCTATCTCTTTTTTTGTTTTAGGCATGTTTTAATGCTTAATAATGCATCCAACCGGCAATAATAATATTCAGTAGTGCCATAGCATAACCCAGCTTTTTAGGAGTGGGGAGAGCTTTCAACTCAAACGGTATTGGATTATAAAGAAGATCTTTTTTTGACTTAGAACTTACTACTTCCGACTCATGGATTAAGAAAGAACCTCCTCCAGCACGTCGCCGGAGCGGATACTGCCAAAACCTTCAATATGCAGGGCATAATACTCCATTAACTTCTGGATAAGGTATCGCCGCTCGTCGTTACTAAATTTTAATTGATCCATACTTTCAAAACTGCATTTGAGTAGTCGGCTAAAGTTTTGCGTATGCGGCGGCGACAGGTACATTACAGTATCGGGCTTATATTTGCTGAACGTACCGTTCTTCAGGTCAAAATAGTCGGCATGGTCAATCAGGGCCCTGTCAGGATAAAAGCCCAGGTAGCGTGTAAGCCGGGCTAAAAACAGCAGGTGAAAGTTGGCTACATTGCCGGTTTGATGGTCGAGCCACTCTATCGCGCTAAAAACAAAATCAAAAATATTCTCGTCGGCCGACTGCTGTTTAATGGATTTGTATAGCACCTCGTTTAAAAAAATGGCGATGCAGCTTTTGATCACATCATAAGGGATGCTTTGTAAAACAGGTGAATTTTTAAGCTCGGCTATACGTTGCACACTGCCGGTGTTTTTATGATAAACCACCAAATCAAGCAGGTGCAAAGGCTGCAGCATATTGCGGCCTATTTTTGCTTTTGGCTTTTTGGCCCCATTAATGATGTATGATTGTAGGCCAAATTTCTCGGTAAAAATTTGCACAATTACGCTGCTTTCGCCATAATCGGTGGCTTTAAATACTATACCACGGGTTTTATGCAGCATGCCTTACCAGTAAAATAAGTTTTGGTAAAAATATTACGATGCCTGTTATAAGCGCAAATAAGGCCGCAATTACCACTGCGCTGGCGCAAACATCTTTAACCCTGCCCGCCATTTCATTATAATCCGGTGATACCAGGTCGGTTAATGTTTCAATCCCGGTATTTAAAAGTTCAATTGCCAGCACCAGGGCAATTGCAAGCATAATCCATTGCCATTCTGTAAAGGCGATATGGAGCGCAAAGCCCAACATCACCGCAATAAAAGCCAATACCAGGTGTATCCTGAAATTAGGCTGCGTTGCTGTAGCATACCTTAACCCCTTAAAAGCAAAACCAAAACTGCGTATCAGTCTTTTCATAATTCAAAAATACGTGTAATTGGTGTAACTGATATATTAAAGATTCTTCTGTGAAAAACGGCAAGGCAAACCCCGTAAAACTTGGCGGCTTTACGCCTCTGCGTGAAAATACAATAATGATAGGGCCAACACCTTCTGTAATGATATTGATATATTACAATTTGGCCGATTAGTTGTAATTTCATCGCTGCTAATCATAATACATGAAAAAAACATTACTATTCGCGTTTGCCTCCCTGCTTTCGGCTGCTGCCATAGCCCAGCAGGATGCACCAAAAGCTATTTATTATTCAATATCGTTCCCTAATGCCGCCCATCACGAGGCCGAGATTACCATGACCATTCCGCAGGCCCCAACCGGCCCTTTGCTGGTAAGGATGAGCCGCTCATCTGCCGGCCGCTATGCCACGCATGAATTTGGTAAAAATATTTATAACGTTGCTGCTACCGATGTAAACGGCAAGGCCCTTGAATTGAAGCAAGTTGAAGGTGATGTTTACTCGATAGAGGAGCATCCATCCACCGTAAAAGTAACCTATACCCTTTTTGGCAACTGGACAGATGGCACCTACGCCAGCATCGACCCAAGCCACGCCCACCTGAACATGCCCGCCACTTTTATGTGGGTTGTTGGGCAGGATAAAAGGCCTGTTACCTTCCAGTTTAACGATTTGGATAAATATGGCTGGCATGTAGCTACCCAGCTAAAACACGAGGATAAAAACGTGTACAGCGCCCCCAACCTGCAATACATGATGGATTGCCCAACCGAACTGTCTGATTATAAAATTGCCAGCTGGGATGTGATTAATTATGATAATAAAAAAGAAAAGATAAACCTTACCGTTCACTCCGATGACAGCCAGGCCGTGATAGATAATTTTGGCAAAATGGTTGCCCGGATGGTACAGGAAGAAAAAGCCGTATTTGGCGAATTCCCGGCCTACGATTATGGCGAATATACTTTTATCAGCGACATTCACCCAACCACCTCAGGCGATGGGATGGAACATCGTAACTCAACCTGCATTACCATACCAGCCCCTAAAGTTGAAGGGCTGGAAAAACGACTGCTGGGCGTTTACGCGCACGAATACTTCCATAGCTGGAATGTGAAACGCATCCGCCCCAAAACATTGGAGCCGTTTAATTTTGAACATGCCAACATGAGCAGCGAACTTTGGTTTGCCGAAGGCTTTACCCAATACTACGGCGAGCTGCTGCTGGTACGCTCAGGCTTTATTGATCTTGATGATTATACCGGCACTGTAGCTGGCCTGGTAAACCAGGTACTAAACACCCCTGCCGCCGCTAAATATCCGGCAACCCAAATGAGCCGTTATTCTGTATACGCCGATGCCGGTGTTTCTATCGATCCTAACAATAACGCCAACGATTTTACCAGTTACTACACCTATGGCGGCGCCATAGCCCTTGCGCTTGACTTGCGCCTGCGCAGCGATTTTAACATTACGCTCGACGACTATATGCGCCAGGTTTGGCTAAGCCGCGGTAAGGTAATGAAACCTTATACCGTACCCGATTTGCAAACCGACCTGGGCAAAGTAACTAACCCCAAATTTGCCGCCGACTTTTTCAGGAAATACATTACCGGCATCGATAAAAATAATTACGAAGAGTTATTGGCCAAAGCTGGTTTGGTATTACGCAAAATTAACCCCGAAAAAGGCTGGGCAGGATCATTGGCAACCACCGCCGGCCGTGGCAGGGCAGGCCAGCCGCGTGCAGGTAATGCCGAAGGCTTGCCGATACTATCAAGTACCATTATTGGCTCGCCGGTATATAAGGCAGGCCTTGATGCAGGTGACGTGATATTAAAAGTAAACGGCGCTGACATTAAAGACCAGAAAGGATTTGACGACCAGCTTACCGATAAAAAACCGGGCGACAAGCTTACTATAAATTATAAAAACCGCACCGGCAGCCACGAAACAACCATTGTATTAGAGGCAAATCCTAATTTTGAAGTAGTTACCTTTGAAAAAACAGGCAAGCCATTATCAAAAGAACAGGAAACATTCCGCAACAATTGGTTGCAATCAAAAGTTAAATAACATGAAAAAGATTTTTATAGTAACCGTAGCATTATCAGCAATTACCACGTTGGGTTTTGCCCAAAATGTAAATAAGCTGATTAAAGAAAAAAATGTTGGCCGTATTATTAAAACCCTATCGGCCGATGATATGCAGGGTCGTGCAACCTTTTCGCCCGGCATCGAAAAAGCAGCCAAATTTATTGAAGGCGAGTTTAACAGCATTGGCCTAACGCCGCTGGCTGGTAACACCGGTTTCAGGCAGGATTTTAAGATGATCCGTTCTTCCCCAGTTAAATTAACACTGAGCATTAACGGCAAAAGCATTGCGGCCGATAGCGCCTTTGCAACAGGAAGCGAATCATTTAGCTGGGCCACCAACGCCGATGTGCAGGTGGTAGAGGTAACCGGCGATAAAAATTTCAGGCAGGAGTACGGCGCCATTACACGCAGCGGTAAAAAATCGCTGGTGCTGGTTGACCCTAAATTTAAAGATTTGTTTACCCGCGTACGCGGATTTAGCGGCAGGGGCAGCGTAACCTTTAAAGGTAAGGCTACAACCCCTGTTATATTTGTATTGGGGACTTTTGATAAAGTAACCACGTTTGATGCAAGTTACGAAACCAAAAGCGAAGAACTTCCTTTGTTTAACGTTGCAGGCATGATCCCCGGTAAAACCAAACCGGAAGAGTTTGTAGTATTCTCGGGGCATTATGACCACCTGGGTATCCTTAAACCTATGGAAGGCGACAGCATTGCCAATGGTGCAGACGACGATGCATCGGGCACAACGGCTGTAATATCATTGGCTAAATATTATAAAAAGCTAAAAAACAATGCTCGCACCCTCATTTTTGTAGCTTTTTGTGCCGAAGAAATTGGCGGTTACGGATCGCAATACTTCTCGGGCCAGGTGAACCCCGATAAAACGGTTGCCATGTTTAATATCGAAATGATTGGCAAGGCATCAAAATTCGGCCAAAACTCGGCATTTATTACCGGTTATGAGCGTTCGGATTTCGGCAAGATCCTGCAAAAAAACCTGGATGGCACTGCCTTTAAGTTTTACCCGGACCCCTATCCTGAGCAGGATTTGTTTTACCGGAGCGATAATGCAACACTGGCCAGGCTTGGCGTACCGGCGCACACCATATCAACCGATCAGATAGATATCGACAAGTTATACCATACCGTAAAAGATGAGTTTAGCTCTTTGGATGTAAGTAATATTACGTCAACCATCAGGGCAATTGCGCTAAGTTCACGCAGTATTGTTGCCGGTACAGATACCCCAACAAGGATAGCAAAACTGGAGCGGTAATAGATTTCGCAAACAATCAAGAAAAAAAAGGCTTGTGCGATTCCTTCCTTGGGGAAGGGGGAGGAAGGGGTTTAGGCTACTGATAAGTAAGGCGGCGAAACCCCTCCCTGCCACCGCGCAGATCGCCGCGCCCCTCCCCAGGGAGGGAATTTAGCTCCAATATTTAGGTTCCACAATGTCCCACGTATTCAAAATAGCAGTAGTAGGTCCCGAGTCGACAGGAAAATCAACCATGTCTGATTATTTGGCAGGGCATTATCAAACCATCGCCGTACCCGAGTATGCGCGTGGCTATTGCGAAAAGCTGACAGCGCCCTGCACCTGGCAAGATGAGATTAATATGTTTTACGGCCAACTGGCTTTGGAAGAACAGTTGCTGCCCATGGCCAACAAGATACTGATCTGCGATACCACCTTTATCACCGTAAAAATATGGAGCGAAGAAATGTTCGGCCGCTCGCCCCAGGAAGTATTGGACGAATTGCCCCGGCACCCTTACGATTTATACCTACTACTCAACATCGATTTGCCCTGGCAGGACGATCCCTTACGCAATTTCCCTACCAAGCGGGAGTATTTTATGGATGTTTGGCATAAAGAACTGGGCGCCCTGAATGCCAATTATATGCTGATATCAGGCATCGGAACCGATAGGTATGAAAGCGCCGTAAAGGCGTTAGATGCGTTTTTGGCAAAATGACATAACTAAAATACTCCCTACAAAATAACGTGTCAGTAAGCCCTTAGTTATTTAATCAAAGTTATACCTCTACTACCCCATCAAATACCTGCACCGCGGGGCCTTCCAAAAATATATCGGTAAAAACCTTGCCATCGTAATCAAAACGAATATTAAGGTTGCCTCCCAATACTTTTATCGGGGTATCAATATGCCCGGTTTGCTGGTTGTGGCTTGCCATAGCAAGCGCTACCGCGGTAACACCTGTGCCACAGGCAAAGGTTTCATCCTCTACCCCCCGTTCAAAAGTGCGCACAAAGTACCCGTCATCGGTTGGTTCAACAAAATTTACATTGATGCCTTTCTCGCGGTAGGTAGCGTTGTTACGGATCACTTTACCTTCATGAAAAACATCCCGGTGGACAAGGTCATCAACCAATTTAACGTAATGGGGCGATCCGGTGTTGAGTACATAGGCATCCAGGTCGGTGTTTAGCTCTTTTACATCTATCATTTGCAGGCTTACCCAATCCCCTTCCGATGAAATTTTGGCATAATGAGGGCCATCAACCGCCAAAAATTCAGTTTCGCTGTCAATCACACCTAAAAATTTTGCAAAAGCTACAATACAGCGGCCACCGTTGCCGCACATGCTGCTGGGCTGGCCGTCGGCATTATAATAAACCATCTCAAAATCAAAGCCTTCCTTATTTTGCAAAAACATCATACCGTCGCCGCCAATTCCAAAACGGCGGTCGCACAGGCCGGCAATCAGCTTAGGATCGTTATGATCTACTATATTTTCGCGGTTATCAACCAGTATAAAATCGTTACCGGCACCCTGGTATTTATAAAATCGTATCTTCACAATAATGTCATTTAGTATCAATTACTTACCTCAAACAAATCGTTATTAAGTATGGTTGTGGTTAAGTAAAATCATTTTAACAAATTTTAACAAAAAACCTGATAACTTATCGTTGCTTATGTCGTCTATATGGTATTAAATTTGATTTGTTAATTATAAACAAAATAAAGAAAGGCAAATATAAAGATGAAAAAGATTGGTTTAACATTATTAACCGCTTTTGTTGGAGGAGCCATGGCTTTAGGCACTTACAAGGTTATCGAGAGCACGTATGCCGACAACCTGAGCTTCGAAGACAAACAGAAAGTTTATTTTACCAGTAATCCGTCGGCCCCGGTAGTATCTTCAACCGGTGCGCTTGATTTTACAGAAGCTGCCGCAGCGGTAACGCCTGCCGTAGTTTACATTCGTACTACCTACAGCAGCCAATCGGGCGGCAGCGGGCAAGACCAGTTTGAACAGATGTTTGGCGATATGTTTGGCCAGCGTGTACGCCCCCAAGGTCCGCAAATGGCATCAGGCTCGGGTGTAATCATTTCCAATGATGGCTATATTGTTACCAACAACCACGTGGTTGAAAAAGCCGATAAAATTACGGTTGCTACCAATGATCACCGCACTTTCCAGGCTAAAGTGATTGGTACCGATCCAAGTACTGACCTTGCGCTGATCAAGATAAGCGCTACCGACCTGCCAATTGTAAAATTAGGCAACTCAGATGATGCCCGTGTTGGCGAATGGGTGTTGGCGGTAGGTAACCCTTTTAACCTTAATTCAACCGTTACAGCCGGTATTATCAGCGCCAAGGGCCGTAACATAGGTATTATCGGCAGCGAGGACAACCAGGATCAAAGCAACCCGTTTGGCCGTACTCGTAATCAGCAAACCACGCCTAAATTAAATAAGGCAATCGAATCGTTCATCCAAACAGATGCTGCCATTAACCCCGGCAACAGTGGTGGCGCTCTTGTAAATACCAAAGGCGAACTGATAGGCATCAACGCCGCCATAGCATCGCACACCGGCTCATATGAAGGCTATGGCTTTGCTATTCCGGTTAACCTGGCAAAAAAGGTACTGAACGATATTAAAAAATACGGTACCGTGAAACGTGGCTTTATTGGTGTAAGCTTTACAGAGCTTAACCCCGATGTAGCGCAAAAATTGAATATTAACAATACAACCGGCTTATATGTTAATGACCTGGTTGAAGGCGGCGGTGCCCAAGCTGCCGGTGTACAGAAAGGTGATATCATTGAGAAAGTGGAAGGCGTACCTGTTTATGAATCATCTGACTTACAGGAACATGTAGGCCGCTTACAACCCGGCGATAAGGTAAACATGACTGTGTTGCGCGATGGTAAGGAGAAAAACGTTGCCGTAACGCTTAAGGCGGATGCCGCACCGGTAGCGCCACGTACAGCAGCCGTATCAAAATCGGCCGAGGAATTGTTTAACAAACTGGGTGCAAGCTTCCAGCCATTAAGCCAGGCTCAAAAGACCAAATTCCATGTAAACTCGGGTGTTGTGGTAACCCAGGTGCGTGAAGGCAGGGTGTTCGATAGCTTCGAGATCCCTGTTGGCTCTATTATTACCAGCATCAATAAATCGCCAATAAACAGCGTAGCTGATATTGATAAAGTAATCACCAACCTGCGTAATGGTAACCTGGTAATTTCGGGCTACTATCCGGATGGTACAAACTTTAACAACATGTTCCAGGTGCAGTAAGCATCTTGATGTGCAGATGTGCATATTTCAGATATGCAGATTATAATACAAAAGCCCGGTGATTGCCGGGCTTTTGTATTTATGGAGTGATTTATCTGTCAATTCTCCGAGGTAATTTCATAGATACTATATGCCTTCAAAATGATCTTCTATATTGGCCAATACCTCGCAATCGCAAAAGCCACCGTTTGCATTTAACCATGCTATTGTTTGTTGTTTAGGGAGGTTGAATTGCTGTAAATATTCTTCGGTAAATCTTAACGAATGATCGCATCCTTCGTATTCCAGCTTATTATCCAGGTAATCAAAAAGGTTGACAAAGGTTATCGCTTCCATGGAAGCGAGGTTATAAAGGCTTGTTTTTGTTGCTGCTGGAATTGAAGCTGCAGTTCCCTGCGTTTCTCTTTTTCGTCTGGTGATTTCATGAGGTAAGGCTATTTATTCTGGCGAGTTATCAATCACCAACTTACTCCACCCTTTTGAGCCTGCGTTTTTAATCTCTTTTTTCTGGGCCTCCATGGCCTTTTTAATACGAGTGCTGTAGGCCCAGCAGGTACTTTGGCGGATAGATAGAATTTCCGATAATTTATGTGACGAGATTTTTCCTTTTGTAGAGTACATCAAAAAAATCATGTAAAAAGCCTTATTGATGGGGATGCGGGTGTTTTGTAAAATGGTGTAAGCAATTACCGATTCTTCGTAACCGCATTTGGAGCAGCGGCGACTATACGGCAGATGCCCGCCTCCATAGTGCGTACCGCCACATTTACGGCAGGCGTAGCCATTTTCCCACTTCAGGTCGCTCAGGAATTTAAAACAGGTTTCCCGGTCGGGATAGATCTTGCTGAACTCCTCAAAATCAACCTCGGCCGACATTACCCTGTCGTGCGTTACCTTCTCAATATCGTTATGCAACGTAACATTATCTTTCTCCAACAACACATTCATGCGCGAAATTTCTTCGGCCTGGTGCTGCAGTAATTCGTTTACAGATCGTAGTTCCTCGTTCTGGTCGGCTATCATCGATGATTTTTCAACCAGTTCTTTGGTCCGTTCCTGCACCTGTTCTTCCAGGCGTTTGTTTAGTACGTCTTTCAATTCCTCGTTCTGCTTCATTTGCTTAATCATTGTCACCTGGGCGTCGTCCTTTTCTTTTTTCAGGATGCGTACTTTGTCGCCAATAGCAAAAGAGATAAATAGCATTTCGGTAATAAAGCAAACACTAAGGCTGTAATAATCAAACTCGGTAACCGGCAGCCACCACATGTTTAAAGCGATACAGCTTTTGATGATAAACCCCGTGAGCAAAAACAAATACCCGATAACAAAAAAACGCGCTGGCTTGTATCCTTTGGCCCAGGTATAACAACCTGCGTAAAATGCCAGCAGCAGCGGTACAAACTCTATAATCTTGTAGTTGAACCAACTATTATTAATGGTAATGCAGGCCGCAAAAAACAGGCAGCGAAGCGCTATAACCCAGCTGGTAGCCTTATATAAACGCGGTGCGTTTACCTTTAAATTGAGCAGGCTTTGCGTAAACAGCACTGCAAAAATACTGGCGGCAAACAAAGCTATGCCGTAAGCATACTGGTTCCACCCCGGATTGTTAGGCCATATATACTGATAGGCAATTCCATCGGCGCACATTTCATAAAGGCCAATACTGAGGTTGTAGGCAATGTAATACAGGTATTGCACCTTGCGCATGGCAATAAACATCATGAGGTTATACAGGCCAAAAACCAGTATCATGCCGTAAAAAACACCAAAAAAGAAATACTCGTCCAGCGCGTAACTGATAAACCAGCTAACGGTACGCAATACCATTATTACGTTAACCGAGTGGTGCGACCGGATCCGGACGTAATAAACCGCATCATTTGTTCCAGGATTATTTAAGTTAAGGCTAAAGTTTTTATGATGATAAAACCGCTCAGAAAACGGGCGGCTGCTCCCCAAAAGTATCGGTACATATTTGTTGGCGCCGATAGGCGAATAAACAGTTATACTATCAATAGTTTGATCAAAAAATTCCAGCAGCCAGCTGTTTTTGGTAGCGGGGTTTCCGCCGATTTTGATGCGGTACCAATAGGTAGAATTTACGTTGCGGGTAACCGGTGTTGGTTCGGGGTTTACGTTAAAACGGTCGTCAAAAGCAGGTGCGCCATCGCCGCTAAATTGCAGGCGGCCGGTGGTATCTTCAAAAAAATAAACTTGTTTGTATTCAAATATATGCTGCTTAACATGGTCGTCCAACCGAACAACAGTTTGGGCAGACGCCGGTGTTATAAAATAAAAAAAGAACAGTAAAACGGCAGTGAAGTATCTTTTTAATAGTTCGCACATACGCAGTTAAAAGGGGTAAGTATCTTTCGTACCCGCAGCTTGGTTTTGCGGGCACGAAAGCTGGTTAGTTTGGTTAGCGTCAGGCCGGATACAATGATAGTACATTTCTTTTTATAATCCTATTAAAGGTATATAATACAGTTATTTAAATATGATTTTCATTAGGTTTAAACACTATTTTTATCCATCTTTTTATAGTTTTTTATAAAGTAAACAAACTTACGTAACATAAGTAAAAATCGCGGAAGTGGCAATGAAATCGTTCGTGAATTTTTGCCCATCTGGTATCAATTAATTAATTGTATAACAAGTTTATATTTGCTCTGCGAGGACGGCCCAAACAGCGTGGTTAAGCAATCGAAAAAACGATGCATTTACGCTACGGGCAACATAAAAAACATAAAACAAGTACAAATGGAACACATGCAACACGATAACAAGCTGTTTAAATATATCTTTTTTTTAACCGCTATTTGCCTCTTTACTCATTTGCCTGTTGCCGCGCAAAATGTGCGGGTGGCAGCCGCCGCCAACCTGCAATCGGTTATTGAGGTGTTGCAGAAAGATTTTAAGAAGAAAACGGGAATAAGCATTGAGCCGGTAGTTGGCTCATCGGGTAAGCTTGTGGCGCAAATAAGTAACGGGGCACCCTTTGATGTATTTTTATCTGCCGATATGAGCTTCCCCGAAACGCTTTTTAAAGGTGGCTTTGCTACCAAACAGCCGGTGGAATATGCAAGGGGAAGCCTTATCATTTGTAGTTGGCAAAACATAGGGTTCGAAAATTGGGAGCGCCTGTTATTAACTGCGCGGGTGAAGAAAATAGCTATAGCCAACCCGGCCATCGCCCCTTACGGTAAAGCCGCCGAAGAGGTTTTGAAATTCAAAGGCATTTTAGACGAAGTAAAATCAAAAACTGTTTATGGCGAAAGCATATCGCAGGTAAACACCTATGTTACCACCGGCGTAGCCGATGTTGGTTTTACCACCCAATCGCTGATAAAGGAAGCCGGCTCTAAAACAGACCTGTACTACAAGGTTATCGACCCTAAATATTACAAACCTATTTTGCAGGGCATGGTACTATTGAAACATGGCGCAAATAACCCCGGTGCCGAAAAGTTTTACCAGTATATATTAAGCCCGGCGGCCAAAAGTATTTTTGTAAGCTATGGGTACCGTATACAATAACCACTATTTTTGTTGATGGACTTATCCCCAATATGGCTTACTTTAAAACTGGCAGGTATTACCACGGCGCTGCTATTTATTGTGGGGGTGCCTTTTGCGTGGTGGCTATCCGGAGGGAGGTCATTTTTCAAAATCATGATAGAAGCCATTATCACCATGCCATTGGTTTTGCCGCCATCGGTATTGGGCTTTTATTTGTTACTGGCTTTTAGCCCGCAGCACGGGCTGGGCAAATGGCTGCATGATAGCTTTGATGTACAGTTGGTATTTTCGTTCCCTGGTTTAGTATTGGCATCGGTAATTTATAGTATGCCATTTATGATTGGCCCGGTAAAATCGGCATTGGAACAGTTGCCCGCTGCTTTGGCCGAGGCTTCGTACACTTTAGGCAAATCGCGTTGGCAAACATTTAAAAGCGTGTTACTGCCCAATATCAAACCATCGCTGTTAACCGCCGTTGTACTTAGCTTTGCGCATACCCTGGGCGAATTTGGAGTGGTGCTGATGATAGGTGGCAATATCCCCGGCGTTACCCGCGTAGCTTCCATCGCGGTTTATGATGCGGTGGAAAAAATGGATTACGCGTCGGCCAACAACTACTCGCTCATTTTATTTTCCATAACGTTTGTGATGGTTATAGCTGTTTTTGTGTTTAATAAATATCAAGCCAAAAGCCCTTTAGGATGATCAGCATCAATATCGAAAAGAAGCTAAAGGCATATCATGGGCAACAGGTGCTACACATTGATAAACAATTTGCCACGGGCAGCGTCACCAAAATACATGGGCCATCGGGCTCGGGTAAAACAACTTTTTTAAAGGTAATTGCAGGGCTTATTAACCCCGAAAAAGGCATTATCAAAGCAGATAACGAAACCTGGTTTAATTCGGAAACAAAGATCAGCCTATCAACCCAAAAAAGGAATATTGGTTTTGTATTCCAACAATACGCGCTGTTCCCTAATATGACAGTGAGGCAGCACCTTGAATATGCTACCGATGACGAAAAATGGATAAGTAAACTACTATTGCTGGGCAAATTAGAATCGCTGCAAACGCATAAACCCGATTACCTGTCGGGCGGCCAGCAACAGCGCCTGGCCATTTTACGGGCATTGGCTACCAAACCCCGGTTACTTTTAATGGACGAACCCTTTTCGGCCCTGGATCCAAAAATGAAAACCGAACTCATAGCCGAACTAAAAATATTACTGAAAGAATTAAATATAACCACCATCATAGTAAGCCACAATCCGCAGGAGTTAGACGGCTGGGCTGATGCGGAGATGGTATTCAATTAAGTCGAAAGTCTTAAGCCTCAAGTCCTTTTTTGTTACCGGCAGGTACCCCACTTGTTTTTATGTAAATACCATTTCCCTGACTTCGAACTTAAGACTTTCGACTCAAAACTTTATATTCTTTATGCCAGTCAACATATCCCATGGTAGCTAAAACAAGCAAAATGGCATATAAAACCGCTGTTACATACAGGTTTTTATAGATATATAATGGTACGTAGCAAATATCTACAAATACCCAAAGCGCCCAGTTTTGCAGAATTTTCCGGGTCATCAGCAATTGGGCCATAAAACTTACCGAAGTGCAAAAACCATCGATATAAGGCACCGTACTTGATGTAAAATATTGAAGATAAAGGCCAAGCAATCCTGATAGGGCAAGAGTGGCCAATATTACCAAAGCATAGGCTTTGCTGTTAAGGCTAACTACCGGTTTTTCGTCCCGCTCTTTTTTACGGAGCCAAAAATACCACCCGTAAATGCCTGTCCCCAGGAAGTAAATTTGCAAATAGGCATCGCCAAATAAACCGTTCTCAAAAAACACCACCATGTAGGCTATTACTGCAATAATGCCGGCCAGCCAGTTCCAGATGTTTTGCCGCGCAGCCAGGTAAACGCACGCAACGGTAGTAACGGCCCCAACCCACTCCAGGTAGCTGGTTTGTTTAATGCCCTGGATAATATGCTGGCCGATAGAGAGATGTTGCATTTACCCCAAATATATAAAAGGATATTAATAAACATCCTCGGCCATATTGGCAAGCACCGGCATCATTCGGGATATTTCATAAATCGGGCGTAAATTAAGATGTTATCTATTAAAGTGCCGCACGTTAAACTTCAGGTCAGTTGATGCGGCCTTTTACCATTTACCTCGCTACCTTTACTTCCAATGAACTTTACCGACGAACTGGTACAATGGTACCTTGCCAACAAACGCGATCTGCCCTGGCGTAATACAACCGATGCTTATACGATATGGTTGTCAGAAATTATTTTACAGCAAACCCGCGTTGAACAAGGGCTGCCATATTTTAACCGCTTTGTTGAAAAATACCCAACAGCGAGCGATTTTGCAGCCGCACATGAAGACGAAGTGCTTAAACTTTGGCAGGGCCTTGGCTATTATTCCCGCGGGCGCAATATGCTTAAAACCGCGCGGCTGGTGCGGCAAATGTACAACGGCGTATTCCCCGAAAGCTATGACGAATTGATTAAACTTAAAGGTATCGGCGAATACACAGCGGCTGCCATTTCGTCTTTCTCGTCAAACGAAGCAAGGGCCGTTGTTGATGGTAACGTGTACAGGGTATTGGCCCGATATTTTGGAATCTATGACGCCATTAACTCCACCACCGGCAAAAAGACTTTCCAATCACTCGCCACAAATTTGCTTAATAAGCAAAACCCAGCATTACATAACCAGGCCATGATGGAGTTTGGGGCAATGCTTTGTAAACCTAAAAATCCGGCATGCGGTATTTGCCCGGTACATGTAGGCTGTGCTGCTTTTTTAAACAATGCAACAACTGTGTTGCCCGTAAAATTAAAAACTGTAAAAGTGCGCGAACGCTTTTTAAATTACTTTTTAGTTACAGAAGGGAACACCGTTTTAATGAATAAAAGGGGAGATAAAGACATCTGGGCCAATATGTATGACTTACCAATGGTTGAAACGCCTGAGATGCTACCAGCGCACGAATTGGCAAAACTCCCTGAAGTAACTGCCATATTTGGCGACGAACTAAACATTATAGAAGATACCGCCGTAATAAAACATATCCTTACCCACCAACGGCTATTTGTGCGGATGGTTAAAACTCCTAACATTCCACTTATTTTGAAAGAAAACTGGGCCTTTATCCCCGTTGACAACCTACCTGAACTGGCACTTCCGAAGGTCATTTTTATATTAATAAAAAACATTTTTAATTTATAAAATAATTTCCGTTATTTTATGGCATGTCTGGAATTAATAAAGTTATCCTTGTTGGCCATTTAGGCAAGGACCCTGAATTGCGTACTTTAGATGGTGGAGTATCAGTAACAAGTTTTCCGTTAGCTACCTCCGAAACCTATAACAAAGATGGTCGCAAGGTTGAACAAACTGAATGGCATAATATTGTGATGTGGCGCGGCCTTGCAGATATGGCGGCAAAATTTTTACAAAAAGGAAAGCTAGTTTATATAGAAGGCAAACTGCGCACCCGGTCATTTGAAGATAAAGACGGCATCAAGAAGTACACTACCGAAGTGGTTGCCGAAAATTTTACTATGCTTGGCCGTAAAAGTGATTTTGATACTGACGTTACAAAGTCAACAAAACACAGTGAACAAGTGAGTTATATAGACGGAGAAGACCTGCCACCGGCATACTGATAACAACACGTTTTAATTGAATTATAACAGTTACTCTTTGCACTAAAGCTAAGGGTATTTTTTGTGCTTTTTATTTTAGATAGCAGCACATGTGCTGCATTATATTTTATCGCTATATTGAGTGCAGAAAACCTTTAGCCCAAAATCATGAAACTTTTAAAATGCTTGCTATTTATATGTCTTGCGCCCGCCATGCCGTTTGCCCAAACCAGTCCGAATATCCAGGAGTTTGACAACTACGTACAGCAGGCCGTTACCGACTGGCATGTGCCCGGCCTGGCCATTGCGGTAGTTAAAGATGGTAAGGTAGTATTTGCCAAAGGCTATGGCGTACGTGAACTGGGCAAACCTGATAAAGTTGATGCGCAAACTATTTTTGGCATTGCATCAACAACCAAGGCTATGACCGCCGCCTGTGCCGCCATGCTGGTTGACGAAGGTAAACTGCACTGGGATGATAAGGTAACCGATTACCTGCCCGGTTTTCAGCTGTATGACCCTTACGTAACCCGCGAACTAACTGTGCGCGATTTATTTTTGCACGATAGCGGCGTGGGCAATACAGATTACCTATGGGCTTACATGAACATTCCGGCTGATGAGATGCTTCGCCGTTTGCGCCTGGCAAAACCAGAATACGGTTTCAGGGCCGGGTTTGTATACCAGAACTTATTTTATGTAACCGCGGGTAAAGTGATTGAGAAAGCCAGCGGCATGCCCTGGGCAGATTTTGTGCAGAAAAGGATTTTTACACCGCTAAACATGACACGGTCTGTACCTACCTTCAGCAAAATTAAAGGAGTGCCCAACCAATCATCAGCACACATTAAGGTTGATAGCAGTATTGTTGTGGCTCAAAAAGATGTTACGGATGCCATTGGCCCGGCGGGTGGGGTATGGTCAAGCGTTGAAGATATGGCCAAATGGGTTAATTGCATGCTGGATAGCACCAAGTATAACGGCAACCAGCGCCTGCTTAAACCCGAAAGCTGGGCCATGCTACTTAGGCCGCAAACCTTTGTATCCGAGAATGAATTTTACCCCACAGCCCGGGTTACCAAACCGCATTGGATAACCTACGGCCTGGGCTGGTTTCAGCAGGATTACCAGGGACAAAAAGTTGATTTCCATACCGGCAGCTTAACCGGCCTGGTTGCCATAAACGGAATGATTGTAGATAAAAAGATAGGCGTATACATACTGGCCAACCTTGACCACGCCGAAGTGCGCCATGCCCTGATGTTTAAAGCCTTTGATTACTTTGCATTAGGCGGTAACCGCGACTGGAGCAAGGAGTTTTTAAAGCTTTATGGAGATATCCTTGCCAAACGGGAAAAATCAACCAAAGATTATGAAGCCAAACGGGTGATAGGCACACATCCTACACTTGACCTGAAAGCCTATGCCGGCACCTACACTGATCCCCTTTATGGAACAGTAGTAATAACCGCCACAGCCGATAAACTAACATTCAACATCAACAATTTTATAACCGCCGAAGCCTCCTGCTGGAACTACGATACCTTTGTTGGCCCATACGCACGCAAGGAGTACGGCAAAATTGGCGCTACATTTAATATCGACGAACTGGGTAAAGTGAGTACCGTTAATGTGGACGGGATGTTGCTGTCGAGGCAGTAAGGTAAACTATGAATAACAAAGGCGCTTGTTTTATAGGAGTAAAAAGTAGATACTGTACTTACTCACTATCAGTGGCTTTGCTGGGAGGATTATATAGCTAAAATTTCATGAGCAGGAAGCAACAATATAATTTAGTTTTTTCAAATATTGCCGTGCATGGATACCGTGATAGTTTCTTATGCACGGAGGTTGGTGAGTCGGCAGAAGCTCATGCTTTATCCAATTTGTTATATGCACTTGGAAGTTGGGAAGGACCATCTTTACTGGAAGAACTCGATAACGCATTGAACAACCGCCCATTCGAAGAGTATTACAGCCCCGATAACGCCAACTTTTCCGAGGGTGTTCAGATTACTCCTCCTATTACAATAATTAATCAGCAGATTACCGTTCCACTATCCCACGTTAAGGAATTGATTGAAGAGTGGGTAGAGTTTACAAAAATGAAGTAAAAGCTCTTTTTAAATACTGACTAACGAAAAGAAATTATTTAATATTTAAATTTTACCAAAACCCCTACATACACTCCTCCTATACCAGAGGGACAAAAGCTTTGTAGAAACACGCCATACAACCGTTCTGCGCCAGAGGGGCAGAACACCACAGTCCCGAATTAACAAAAAGGCCCCACATTTTCATGTGAGGCCTATCTATTATCAAACCGACATCCTATCTCCCACCCGGCGGGCAATGCTCTTTCAAATATTTGGTGAACATGGTATGTAGGTGCAGGCTGGTGCCCGGGCCTTCAAAAATACCGTGGGTACGGTTAGGGTATGCCATTAGTTCAAACTGGCGGTTGTATTTAACCAGCTCGTTAATCAATTCTTCAGCGTTTTTGTAGTGTACGTTATCATCGCCTGTGCCATGTATGTACAGTAGGTTACCGCGCAGGTTTTTGGCGTAGGTAATTGGCGATCCTTTGATAAATGCCGCCCTGCCTTCGTCATTAACCGGCACACCCATGTAGCGTTCCTGGTAAATGTTATCATAAGTTAACTGATCGCCTACGGCTGCTACAGCTATCCCTGTTTTGTAAATGTCGGGGTATTGGAACATCAGGTTAAGGGTTGATGATCCGCCGCCGCTCCAGCCGTGTACTGCTATGCGTGCCGAATCAACAAAAGGCCATTTCAAGATTTCTTTGGCTGCCATGGCCTGGTCGCGGATGTTGATGATGCCAATATTTTTATAGATAGCCTTGCGCCAGGCTGTGCCTTTGGGGGCCGGTGCGCCACGCCCTTCAACAGACATGTAAATATATCCGTCGTCGGCCATGCTGCCTACGTATAAGCCATTGCGGCCGGTACCCCAGGTATCGGTTACGGTTTGACCTGCAGGTTCGCCATAAACGGTAAATACAACAGGGTATTTTTTGTTCGGGTCGAAGTTGGTTGGTTTCATCATCCAGCCATCCATCTCAATGCCATCAACCGTTTTTACCTTAAAAAACTCTGGTTTGTTTTTGGCATTCTTGTTAACGGCGATAACGATGCCGCCAATATGCTGATGATTGGGCAGACTCACCACTTCGCTTACCGGAGGGGTATAACTATTGCTGAAATTGTGCAGCGCCACCTTTCCGTTAGGCGAAATATCGTAACCGTGGGTACCCGGCTGATCGGCAGGCGAAACACGCTCTGCTTTGCCGCCTGCCAGTTTTATGCGGTATAAATATTTCTGGGTAGCATTATCCGGCGAAGCCATAAAATAAATATAACCGCCGGCTTCGTCAATAAGGCTTACGGTAATTACATCATAATCGCCTTTGGTAAGCAGGGTTTCTTTGCCCTCGCGGCTTACGCGGTAAATATGTTTCCAGCCATCTTTTTCGCTAACCCATAAAAAGTCTTTGCCTTTGTTTATCCACTCCCAGCCAATCGGGTCGCCATTGTTCCAGCGCTCTTTGCCGTCAATCCATGAGTTGCTTTTTTCCTCGCGGATAAGGCGGGTGGTACCGTTTGATATATTGCCAATAAATACGCGGCTTTCGGTTTGGGCGCGATTCAGTTGCTCAACAATAATTTCGTTGGGGCTTAAAGTCCACTCCATACGGGGGATATAGTGCTGCACGTTGTCGCCGGGGATATTCATCCACCTGGTAGCGGCGGTGCTGATATCAACCACGCCAATTTTTGCCGAACTCGGGTCTTCGCTTGCAACGGGATACTCTACCGGTACTACGAACGGATATATCGAGTCGGTCGTGTTCAGCATATAATAGCTTTTAATTTTGGTAGCATCTATTTTCCAATAAGCTATATTACGGCTATCGGGTGACCAGCGGAAACCATCGCGGCAACCAAATTCTTCTTCGTATGCCCAGTCGAACGTGCCGTTGATAACGTGGGTGCTGCCATCGGTAGTCAGCTGCTTAACATCGCCGCTGGCCAGGTCTTCTACATAAATATTATGGCCACTTACGTAAGCAGCTTTAGTTGCATCGGGCGATAGCTTGGCAAACATCAAGGATGATTCGGGCAGATTTTTGCCTAACTGCCACAACTTTTGCGTGCCGGTATCAAACACCCAATAATCGCCACGGGTATCATAACGCCATACTTTTTTGGTGTTGGTGTTAATGAGTACTTTTTTGCCATCGTCAGATATGGTAAACCTTTTTACACCAATAGGTGTTTTACCTTTGGGCGTAAGCATGGCCGTGCTTATCCAAACTGTTTTTTTGCTGCTGTCGCGGGTATCGTAAACGGTAATTTCGCCGCCTGTTGTTTTGTAATATTGATAGCCATCATTGGCCCAGTGTGTAGGTGCGCGTTGCGCTTTGGCCAGGTTACTGTTTAAAATGAACAGAACGATTAACAGGAACCACCAGCCTGAACGGTAAAATTTCATATAGTATGCTTTGAATAATGAATGCGGCATTATTTAAAAAATAAGTAATGCCGCCGTAAATTTTGCGTTAAATTAGCACATTCGCCAAGTATAAAACCAGTGTAATGAAAAAAATACTTCTGCTTATTACCTTTTCAATTTCATTTATCGCTGTTACCCGGGCCCAGCATGCCGACCGGAGCAAGTTTATAAGGGATAGCCTTGACCTGTATGTAAGCCGCGCCCTTACCAACTGGCGTATCCCGGGTGTGGCTGTTTGTATTGTTAAAGACAATAAAATTGTGCTGATGAAAGGTTACGGCATTAAGGAACTTGGCCTGCCAAACCTTGTGGATGTAAACAGCTTGTTTATGATAGGCAGCAACACCAAGGCTTTCACGGCTACTGCCCTTGCCATGCTGCAAAGCAGTGGCAAGCTGTCGTTAGATGATAAGGTAACCAAATACATCCCGGAATTTAAGCTTGATAATAAACTTGCAGGCGAGCAAGCCATTGTTCGCGATTTGTTGTGCCACCGCCTTGGGCTGCAAACCTTCCAGGGCGATTTTACATTCTACAACACCAACCTTAGCCGCGAAGAAATTATTCAAAAGCTGGGGCAAATTAAAGCACCCTATCCTTTCCGCACCAAATGGGGTTACACCAATTCGGCATTTTTAACGGCGGGCCAAATTATTCCGAAGGTAACCGGCAGGCCATGGGAAGCTTACGTGAAAGAAAATATTTTTGCCCCGCTGGGCATGAGCAACACATTGGCCCTTACTGCCGAAATGCCCAAATCAATAAACCGTACCGTACCACATACTTTAAATGATGGCCGGCTAACAGCCATACCTTACTGCCAGATTGATGGGCTTGCGCCAGCCGGCGCTATCAGCTCATCGGTAAATGACATGAGCAAGTGGGTGATGGCATTACTTAATGATGGCAAAGTGGGCAACAGGCAGGTAATTCCCGCGGCAGCCATACAAGCTACCCGCCAGCCACAGGATATTGTTGGCAGCATCCACCACCTGAATGGCGAAGACAATTTTGAATTATACGGGCTGGGATGGTTTATACAGGACTACTCGGGCCACCGGCTTGTGATGCACGATGGTGGGGTAAACGGCTATTTATCTTCGGTAACATTATCTCCGCAAGACCACCTGGGTATTATCATCTTAACCAATACCGATCAGAACCTGTTTTTTGAAGCCCTGCGCTGGGAGATATTAGATGCCTATTTTGGCCAGGGATACCGCAATTATAGTGACACTTACCTGGCTAATTACAAAGCCCGCGCCACCGCCGACCAGGCCACAGATAAAAAACTGCGCGATTCGGTGCTGCTAAACTTGCGCCCTGCCTTACCGGCGCAAAACTATACCGGCAAATACACCAATAGCCTTTATGGCAGTATGACTATAACCCAGGGCGAGAACAACGACCTGGAGATAAGATTTGAACACCACCCTAAAATGTTTGCCAAACTGCAACCCTTAGGCGGCAACCGTTACTACGTAACCTTTTCAGACCCTACTTTAGGCAAAGCAGTATTCCCCTTTACTGTACAAAGCGGCAGGGTAACCGGTGTACGTGTTAAAGTAGCCGATTTTGTGGAGTATAATCCTTATGATTTTAAGAAGGAGTAGTGTGGTGAATGGTGAATGGAAAGCGGTGAGTGGTTAAATGTGGTCTATCTAAAAATTGGATATAAAACCCAATCAACCACTCACCCAATCAACTATTCACCACTCACTTAAAACTTCAAATTCGACTTAAGCCAAACCTGAACATCTTCCTGGGTAAATACTTCGGCGGGCAGTTTATCGTGAATAAGTTTCTCCATTTTGTTGCCGGTATTGGCAAAACGGTAATCCCACAATATCATCAGTTTGTTTATCAGGTAAACAACTTCGTTGCCTTCATCCTTTGCAAACGGGGTTGCATCTGGTTTGCCGTTTACGCGCGGATCGTTTTGGGTATAATTCGTCCATTTGTAATCGGTATAATGCAGGTTTCGCTTCGAAAAAAGGATCATGAGCTTAAGTAATTTCTTTAAAGGTACGGATAATTAACCCGGTATTTTGCGATAGCCCATTTTATATGCGCCCAATCATTAAAATAAGGTTAACAAATTAATGTAGCATACAACCTATAGTAACCTCATTAGCAAGCTTTCATGCGCGGGATCCATATTCCTTACGGCTTAATTGGGGACGAGCTCTTATTGTCACAAAGTCAATATCTTCAATGGGTGGTTAAATCTAAATTCGTAGTTTAGCGGCGGTCATAATTTACTGTTCATGTTCTGGAAAAAAACGGCATCATTTATTCTTAAAAACAGGCTTCTTGTGTTGATAAGCGTTGTGGCGTTAAGTGTTTTTATGAGCTATGAAGCATCCAAAGTAAAAATAACTTTTAACGGCGGCAAGGTTCTGCCCGTTACCGATTCGGCTTACATCAGGTATAACCAGTTTAAAAAAATGTTTGGCCAGGACGCCTCGTCCATGGTTATCGGCATCAAATCGGATAAAATTTTTGATAAAAACATATTTAACGACTGGTTCCAGATAGGCAACGATTTGAGACAGGTAAAAGGTGTTAAGGCGGTTATTTCGGTAGCCAACGTTTATAACCTGCAAAAGGACACCGCCAAACACCGTTTCATTATAAAACCGTTGGTTACCGGCATATTGCCAACGGCACAGGCCGTTGATAGTATAAAACAAAAACTGGCCAGCCTGCCTTTTTACAAAGGCGTGGTGTTGAGCAATGATGGCAAAGCTACCCTGATGGCTATTACTTTTGACGATAAGATCATCAACACCCCATACCGTGTACCCATTATCAACAAAATAAAAAAACTGGGAGCAGCATTTGAACAAAAGCATGGCATTAAAGTGCATTACTCGGGCCTGCCGCTTATCCGTACCGTGGTTGGCGATTTGGTGGCGCATGAGTTTTCCTTGTTCCTGGGCTTATCGGTATTAATTACAGCCTTCATATTGCTGGCATTTTTCCGCTCGTTTTTCCCGGTGGTATTTCCCATCATCATTGTTGTACTTGGGGTAGTTTGGAGCCTGGGCACATTGGTGTTGATGCATTACGAAATGACTATCCTTACCGGCATCATTCCGCCGCTTATTGTGGTTATCGGCATTCCTAATACCATCTTCATCCTTAACAAATACTACCACGAATACGAGCTGTGCAGCGATAAAATGAAAGCGTTGCACCTGGCTATTGAAAAAGCCGGTATTACCACCTTTATCGCCAATATTACAACCGCCATAGGTTTCGGCGTATTATGCTTTACCAACAGCGAGCTGCTTACCCAGTTTGGCCTGGTGGCCTCCATCAGCATTATAGCTACTTTTGCATTAAGTTTAATTTTAGTGCCCATTATTTTCAGCTACCTGCCATCGCCCAAACCTCAAAAAGCCGGCATTAAAGATAGTAAGCTGATGGCCAAAGTACTTAGCGGTTTGGATAAGCTGGTGCATAACAAACGCAAAACTATTTACATAGGGACATTGGTATTAATCGCCATATCGTGCGTGGGCATTTACCAAATAAACATTAACGGGTTTGTTGTTGATGACCTGCCCCAGCACAACAACACACTGGAAGACCTTAAATTTTTTGAGGCCAATTTTAACGGTGTATTGCCCTTAGAGGTAAGCATTGATACCAAACGTAAAAACGGCGTGGTGAACCTGGGCGTAATCCGCAAGGTTGAGAAGCTTGAAAAATTAATTTCGTCGTACCCGCAGTTTAGCCGGTCGATATCGCTTATCCAGGTTTTAAAATTCAGCACCCAGGCTTTTTACGGCGGGGCACCCGAATATTACCGGCTGCCCGATGGATTGGAGCAAAACTTTATCCTTAACTATGCAGGCAATTCCGCAGGTAAAGGCACCAGCGCTTTAAACAGTTATGTAGATAGCACCAAACAGGTAACGCGCGTAACGTTTGAAATGATTGATGCCGGGTCAAAAAAAATGAATGTAGTGCTGGCCGAATTGCAACCGCGAATCGACTCAATCTTTAACCCTAAAAAGTTTCATGTAGAGCTTACCGGCAGCAGCATCATATTTATTAAAGGCACCAATTACCTGCTTATTAACCTGTATGAAAGTTTGGCCTGGGCTATTTTCCTGATTGCCATTGTAATGTGGATATTGTTTCGTGGTGTTAAAATGATAGCCGTATCCCTGGTACCTAACCTGGTACCGCTTATTATTACAGCCGGCATCATGGGCTTTTTTGGCATCCCGCTTAAACCATCAACTATCCTCATTTTCAGTATAGCCATGGGTATCTCATCCGATCAGACCATTTATTTCATCACCCGTTACCGCCACGAACTGCGCAACACCAGCAAAAGTATATCCGTAATTGTATCCGATACTATCCGCGAAACCGGGGTGAGTATGATATTTATAGCTATTGTATTGTTTTTTGGCTTTGGTGTGTTTGTGGTATCAAAATTTGGCGGTACACAGGCGCTGGGCATATTGTTATCTATTACATTGTTGGTAGCGATGGTCAGCAACCTTACCTTGTTGCCGGCATTTTTATTGACTTTAGAAAAAGGGACAGACAGGAATAAATTGAAGGGACCGGATATAGAGGAGTAGCGGGACTCACCCTGACTTCTCCAAAGGGGGAGGGTTCTGGAAAACAATGTTGGTGTAATCATAAAATTCAAAATAGAATGGCCGAATTTGACAACGAGCAATCCTGGGATAATTTCGAAACGATAATTAGCGAACAACTATCGGTTGCCGAAGCCTGGGGTAAAATGATAGCTTCGCTGGAAGCTGTTAAACCCAAGTCATTTTGGGCAACATTGCGCAATATTGATATTGAGGCCGGCCGAAAAATAGTCAAGGAATGGGTGGAACAGACATTTATTGAAGATGGAATAAGCGACGACACTCAATGTTTTTGGATAAGTATTGCAGAATATGCCGACGAAAATGATGCGAAGGTTTATGGCCTTTCAATAACTGGTTACGATGTTGAAGATCCAGACGACCTGGATGGCGACGATCCGACCTTTTCGCCCGAAGAAAATTTAATTGTGCCCGACGATCTTGTTACCATAGAGCAGGCTATTAATGATGACGGGGATTATACCTTTTTAGATTGGTTGCTGCCCGTCGCATATTGCTCATTTGTGCTGGATGACATGATCAGGAATGACCTTGATAAACAAAACATTTTAAGATTTAAAAACAGCATTAGTGTAGCCGTTGGATACGATGGCGGAGATTTCATGAAGCTAAGTACGATAGCATAAAAAGGGAGTATTAATGACCGGCCATGATGCCGCGTCAGGTCGTAAAAAAAGTTATAACATTTTATTCAAAGTCCTCTCCTTTGGAGAGGATTTAGGTGAGGCTCTTATGGATTTTAAACTCAACAACAAAGTAGCCCTGGTGCTGGCAGCCAGTAAAGGGTTGGGCAAAGCAATAGCCACGGCACTTTCTGCCGAGGGGGCTAAAGTAATTATTGGCTCGCGCGATGAGACGGAGTTAAATAAAACTGCCGAAGAGATCAGGAAGCTAACCGGTAACGAGGTTGTGGTTATTCCTGTTGATGTTTCCCGTGTTGATGAAATCGACGCCTTTGTTGCTAAAGCAGCGGCCACATTTGGCCGGATAGATATTCTGGTAAACAACGCCGGCGGGCCACCTTTTGATAAGTTTGAAAACTTTGACGATGAACAATGGCAAAAAGCATTTGAGCTTAACCTGGTTAGCGTTGCCCGTTTCACCAAATTGGTATTGCCCCACATGCAAAAAACGGGGAGCGGCAGAATCATCAATATCATCAGTGGTTCGGTAAAAGCTGTGCTGGGTAATTCTGTATTATCTACCACTATGCGCATGGGCGTTGTGGGCATGGCCAAATTAATGGCCGATGAATTTGGACCATATAATATCACGGTAAATAATGTGGCTCCCGGCTTAATCCTTACCGACCGCATTAAGCACACACTCCCTAAAGATGTTGACCCGGAACAAGCTATAAAAGACAAAGCAAAAGCCATTCCCCTTGGCCGCATTGGAAAACCCGAAGAGCTGGCAGCGCTGGTCGCATTTTTAGCATCAGAACAGGCGGCTTACATTAGCGGGACTACTATACCGGTTGATGGCGGGGCGAACAGGGCTATTTTTTAGAATCAGGAGATTCGCTTTTTAGGCAAAAATCATAGAGTGCAATTGTGGTAATCAAATCTGGCCACGTTTCATAAGATACCAACCCAGGTAGCACCGGTATTATAGATGTTTTAACCCATTTCTTCTGGTTTAATAAATTGATTTGAGCGCTGTAATCAAGCTTTTTTGAGAAAGGGTTAACAACACTCAATATCATCTGCTGATGTATACGCCCTTCTACACTTTGGGAAAAAGATATTTTTATCGTCTTTTCTTTATGAATGTTCTCTGGCACAACCTTTAAATTCACAAGGCTATCACCAGATAACTCAGCCTCAATGAATAAGCTTTCGCCAGGGAAAACCTGGATAGTTTTTTTATTATAAACATATTGTGAGGCATTCATTGGAGCGTTGTAAAACGTAGAATCGTTAACAAATAGTTTGAGTTCAAACGGAGGCCTTGCATTACTGTCGACTGTTTGCGCACCGCACTCCTTACCTATCAGCAGGAGAAAAAGAAATAAATAGTTTTTCATGTTTAGGTTATTTGTATTCAAAAGTTACCGGATATAAAAAGCTTAATCGATCGCCAAAAGTTGTCTATAAAGTAGAATTACTCCATTGATAGGTACCATTCAACCTGGCATTACCTCAACACAGTTATTTTACAGCAGATTGATAACCCTCATAAAAAGCGTATGAAACAGAACAATAAAGCAGAACCAGGTGGGCAATATAAACTCGCTTTAGATGAATAACCTCCCGCCTATCCTCTTCACTTAGCGACTTAGCCAATGCATTATTAATAATCTTTAACGACAACCTCCAGGTACCGTTGATAACACGGGATTGATAAAGTCCGGATTGTTTTGAACCGATATATAGACTCGACAAACCAAGTAAGCCAAAAAGTGCAAATAGGATCATCTACCTTCTGCTATCCTTCAAATAATCAATAATCAAAGTAATGATACTCACTATCGCGGCCATAATTAAACCAGTGGCAGCACCCTGCATGTAAACTTTCCAATTGGAGCCTTGTAAAGCCGGGATAACCATAGTGGCCGAAAACAGGATCACGGCTACTAACAACATTAATATCGTGCGCTTTACTTTATTATTTTTCACCCGTCTAAATTAAAAAAATGATTTATAAATTCCGTATTTTTGCAACCTCTTAAAAAAGAGGTGATAAAAGGTAAAAGATATACATGTATAAGGAATATAAGCAGTTAAATTTATCGCAAACAGGCAAAGAAGTACTTGAATTTTGGAAAAAGAACAACATTTTCGAAAAAAGTATCAGCAATCGCCCGGAAGATAACCCTTACACTTTTTACGAAGGTCCACCGAGCGCCAATGGTATGCCCGGTATTCACCACGTAATGGCACGGTCTATCAAGGATATTTTTTGCCGCTATAAAACTTTAAAAGGTTACCAGGTTAAGCGTAAAGGCGGCTGGGATACTCATGGCCTGCCCATTGAGTTGGCTGTTGAAAAAGCTTTGGGAATAACCAAAGACGATATTGGCAAAAAAATTACCGTTAAAGAGTACAACGATGCCTGCCGCAAGGAGGTAATGCGCTACACCGATGTATGGAACGACCTGACCGAAAAAATGGGCTACTGGGTCGATCTGAATGACCCGTACATCACCTACAAAAACGAATACATTGAAAGCCTTTGGTGGATACTGAAGGAATTTTATAAAGCCGGTTACTTATACAAAGGCTACACCGTACAACCCTACTCGCCAAAATCGGGTACCGGTTTAAGCTCGCATGAGTTAAACCAGCCAGGCACCTATAAAATGGTGAAGGATACCACCATTGTTGCCCAGTTTAAAGTAAAACGCGACCAGGATTCGGCCTTTTTATTTGAAGGTGTAAATACCGGTGTGTTTATACTGGCCTGGACCACCACACCGTGGACACTGCCATCAAACTGTGCCCTTGCCGTTGGCGAGAATATCACCTACGTTAAAGTAAACACTTTCAACCCTTACACTTTTGAACCGATCTGCGTTGTTTTAGCAAAAGACCTGGTTAAAAAATATTTTAAGGCCGAAGGCGAGAATGCTTCTTTTGAAGACTATAAAGGCGGCGATAAAATTATTCCATGGACATTAGCAGCCGAATTTAAAGGCAGCGACTTGTTGGGCATCCACTACGAACAGCTAATGCCGTACGTAACCAACGACGACCTGGAAAAAAACGCTTTCCGCGTTATCCCTGCCGATTTTGTTACTACCGAAGATGGTACAGGCATCGTACACACTGCATCGGTTTTTGGCGCGGATGACTTTAGGGCCTGTAAAGAAAACAACGTACCATCGGTAATGGTGAAGGACGAAAATGGCAAGGAAGTTCCGTTGGTGAACAAGCAAGGCCGCTTTGTTGACGAGGTTACCGATTTTGCAGGCCAATACGTTAAAGAAGAATATTATACCGCCGAAGAGCGTGCCGTGGAAGGTTTTAGGGCCACCGACGTACAGATCTCGATCAAATTAAAAACCGAGAACAAAGCCTTCGATGTAAAAAAATACGAGCACAGTTACCCGCACTCCTGGCGTTCTGATGAGCCTATTCTTTATTATCCGCTGGATAGCTGGTTCATCAAAACTACGGCCGTTAAGGATAAAATGGTAGCGCTCAACAAAACCATCAACTGGAAACCAGAATCGACCGGTACCGGCCGCTTTGGCAACTGGCTTGAAAACCTGGTTGACTGGAACCTTTCGCGCTCCCGTTATTGGGGTACCCCGTTACCTATCTGGCGAGAGGAAAATGGCGGAGAAGAAAAATGCATCGGATCAATTGCCGAACTTAAAGCAGCGTTGGAGGCGGCAGTTGAAAGCGGTGTTCTATCTGGTACGGAACTGGAAAAGAATAAATCAATAATTCAGTCACTCAATAATTCAGACTTTGATTTGCACCGCCCTTATGTTGATGACGTGATACTAACCTCATCAACCGGCAGCAAGATGTTCCGCGAGCCGGACCTGATTGACGTATGGTTTGATAGCGGCGCCATGCCTTACGCGCAATGGCATTTCCCTTTCGAAAATAAAGATGAGTTTGCCAAAGCATACCCTGCCGATTTTATTGCCGAAGGTGTTGACCAAACCCGTGGCTGGTTTTTTACCCTGCATGCCATAGCCGTGATGCTAAGCGAGTGCAGCGATGAAATAAAGGCCGTGAATGAGCAAGTTGGCAACGGAGGCGTAGCATTTAAAAACGTAATCTCGAACGGTTTGGTACTGGATAAAAACGGCAACAAAATGTCTAAACGTTTAGGCAACGGTGTCGATCCGTTTGAAACCATCGAACAATTTGGCGCCGATGCCCCACGCTGGTACATGATTAGCAACGCATCGCCATGGGACAACCTGAAATTTAATGTAGAGGGCATTGACGAAGTTCGCCGTAAGTTTTTTGGTACGCTTTATAATACCTACTCATTCTTTGTGCTGTATGCCAACATTGATAAATTCACATACATTGAGGCCGAAATAGAGATCAGCAAACGCCCCGAGATCGATCGCTGGATTATATCGTTACTAAATACCTTAACCAAAGAGGTTGATGGTTTTTATGCCGATTTTGAGCCAACCAAAGCGGCGCGCGCCATACAGGAATTTGTGGATGCCCATTTCAGCAACTGGTTTATCCGCCTAAGCCGCCGCCGCTTCTGGAGGTCGGATAATTCGGATGATAAGTTATCGGCATATCAAACGTTATATACCTGTTTAATCACCATCAGTAAGCTAATGTCGCCTATAGCGCCTTTCTTTGCCGATAGGTTATACAGCGATTTAAACAGCGTTACCGGCAAAGAAACTTATGAATCTGTCCACCTGGCTTACTTCCCCCAGTATCATGCCAACCTTGTTGATACCGACCTGGAAGAGCGTATGAAACTGGCCCAGGACATTTCATCTTTGGTGTTATCATTACGTAAAAAAATAGGAATTAACGTAAGGCAGCCACTAAGTAAAATCCTTTTACCTATATTAGATAAGGACTTTAAAGCGCATGTGGAGCTGGTTAAAGAATTGATATTATCTGAGACCAACATTAAGGATATTGAGTATATTACCGATACCGCAGGCTTCATTAAAAAGAAGATAAAGCCAAACTTTAAAGCCCTTGGGCAAAAAGTAGGTAAGGATATGAAAGCAGTAGCCGAGGCTATAAATAACTTTACAAATGAGCAGATAGCTGAACTGGAAGCAAATGGTACCATCCTGGTACTTGATACTAAATACTTGATACTTGATACTGACGTAGAGATTATTGCCGAAGATGTACCGGGCTGGCAGGTCGCAAACCAGGGCAAACTAACCGTTGCTTTAGATGTTACCATAACCAACGAGTTAAAACAGGAGGGCATAGCAAGGGAGTTGATTAACCGCATCCAAAACCTACGCAAGGATAAAGGGTTTGAAGTAACTGATAAAATCGATATTAAGCTTTTTAACCACCCTTACATCAGCGAAGCGGTGAAAAACAATTTAGCCTATATTTGCGCCGAAGTTTTGGCCGTTGATATAGTGCTTGATACCCAGTTAAATGAAGGCGATTTAATAGCCATTGACGGACATGAAATTTTGATTGTAATTAGTAAAATATAAATGAAAGTAGAAAACGAAAAAACCAGATATTCTGAGTCAGACCTGCAGGAATTTAAAGCGCTAATCCTGGATAAACTGCGTATTGCTAAAGAAGAATTAAACTCGCTTGCAACATCATTAAGCTCGCCAAACGCGAACGGAACCGATGATACCGCAGGTACCTATAAAACATTGGAAGATGGCTCGGCCACACTGGAAAAAGAACAAATTAACCAGTTAGCTGCCCGTCAGAAAAAATTTATCGATCAGTTGGAAGCTGCATTGGTACGCATCGAAAATAAAACTTATGGTATTTGCCGCGAAACCGGTAAACTGATACCTAAAGAACGTTTGCGCGCAGTGCCGCATACGACCATGACCATGGAAGCAAAATTAAGGCAATAAATGAAGGCTGCTTACACCAAACCTTTTTTTACCGCTTTCATCATTATCCTTGCCGATCAGGCTATCAAAACCTGGGTACGCAGATATATGTATATGGGCGAAGAAATTCGCTTCCTGGGCAGCCACGGTATGCTGCACTACACCGAAAATAATGGCATGGCATTTGGCATGGAGTGGGGCGGCGATGCCGGCAAACTGGCATTAACCCTGTTCCGGATAGCTGCGGTTGTGGGTATTGTATATAGTTTGATATACCTTATTAAACACAAATACCATCGCGGGCTAATCATGAACGTGGCGCTTATTTTAGCCGGTGCCGTAGGTAACATTATCGATTCTACCTTTTACGGAATCCTGTTTCAGCATGGTAAACTGTTTCATGGCCGGGTTGTAGATATGTTTTACTTCCCCCTGCTCAGAGGCACTTACCCAACATGGTTTCCGTTTTGGGGCGGCGAGGCATTTGAGTTTTTCAGGCCGGTATTTAACCTTGCCGACTCGGCAATATGTGTAGGCGTGATCATGATACTGCTATATCAAAAACGCTATTTCAAACACGAAGTACCCGAGGTAGCGAGCCCCAACAGCGAAATGGTGGAGGAATAATAAATTAATAATATTGAAAAGAGCCGCGTTTAGCGGCTTTTTTGTTTTAAGTACCTGCGGAACGAGAGACTACCCAGCTCGGTGAGTATATAGGCTGCGGAAAAACTTCCCGTATTTCATAATTTGATAACATTAACTAAACGCACAAGTTATTTTAAATTATGACAAAAAATTAAAGCAAGATTTTTGCTTATTTATTACATTCGTTGCTTTTACAAGCACCCCTGCATTTAAACGACGATAAATTTACCATTGTTCCTTAACAGGGGACAATCACCTTTCGCCTTACACAATTTGGGGGGTAGCCAAAACAACACTTTCATGGAAGATAAATTTAGGTTATCCGAGTATAAGGTTCTTATATATCGAATGTTTTTAGGCTACCTGTTCTATTTTATAGCCCGGGTTTTATTTTTTGCTTATAACACGCACCTGTTGGCTGTTGATAATCTTTCCACGCTGTTAAAACTTTGCTATTTCGGAATGGCCTTTGATACCACTGCCCTGCTATACGTTAACAGCCTGTTTATTTTATTAAGCATACTACCCTTAACCATCAATACCCGGCCGGGGTACCAAAAGGGCATCACCATTTTATACTTTGTTAGCAATTTTTTGGCCTACGCCACCAATTTTGTCGATATCATTTACTATCGCTTCAGCCAGGTGCGTTCAACTAAAGCGGTGCTTGATGTTCTGTCCGATGAAACCAACAAAAAAGCGCTGCTTGAGCATTTCACCTGGGCCTATTGGTATATCCTGGCGATATTTATATTGTGTTGCTTGTGCTGGGTTTGGCTGTATTACCGCGTAAAAGCTAAGCCGCGACCTGTAAAGCATTTGCAGCCCTACTTTATAACATCTGTAGTTTCGCTCCTTGTTGCCGTGGCGCTGGTTATAGGTGGTATCCGGGGCGATTTTGCGCACAGTACCAGGCCTATTAATATGGTAGATGCCTACAAACACGTTACTGTGCCCAACCAGGGCGATGTGGTATTAAATACCCCCTTTGCCATTATCCGCACAATCAGCAGCAACAATTTTAAGATTCAGCACTGGACAACTACCAATTATATTAACGCCAACATTAAACCTATAAAACAGTACAACAGTAAGCCCGCTGCAAAACCCAACGTAGTGATCATCATTTTAGAAAGCATGGCCAAAGAGTATTGGGGCAGCATGAACAGAGGGGCAAACATACCCGGCTTTGTATCGTACACCCCGTTTTTAGATTCGCTATCGGATAACAGCCTGATATTTACCAACGCTTACGCCAATGGCCGCCAGTCTATCCACGCCATGTCGTCGGTTTTGGCGGGCATTCCTTCGTTTCAAACGGCTTTTACTTCATCGCCCTTTGCCAAGCAAAAAATTGAATCTATTGTATCGGTATGTAACAGCATGGGTTATCAAACTTCATTTTTTCATGGCGCGGCAAATGGCTCTATGGGTTTCCAGGGCTTTGGCAGCATTTTGGGCTTTAAAAATTATTACGGCAGAACTGAATATAATGACGACCGGGATTTTGACGGCATCTGGGGCATCTGGGACGAGCACTTTTTCCAATTTATGGGCAAAACGCTCAGCACCCAAAAACAGCCCTTTATGGCTACTTTGTTCAGCTTGTCATCGCACGACCCCTACCAACTGCCCGAAAAATATAAGGCCAGGTTTAAAGGCGGGCCACTAGCCATTGATAAATGCGTGCAATACTCGGATAATGCGGTGCGCGAATTTTTCAACTATGCTAAAACACAACCCTGGTTTGCCAATACTATTTTTGTTATAACTGCCGACCACACCAGCCAAACGTATTACCCGGAATACAGCAAAGGCGTTAACCGCTTTGCCGTACCTATTTTGTTTTACAGCGCCAATACCGCTTATGCCTTAAAAGGTACACGTACCGACCTTGCTTCGCAGATGGACATCTACCCTTCCGTTGCCGATTTAATAGGCTACAACAAGCCCTTCAGGTCATGGGGTCGCAGTTTGATTAACCCTGCGTCGGCGGAACTGCCAAGGGTAATCAACTCCACTGGTAATATTTACCAGCTGATGCAAGGCAACTACATCTATTTGTTTGACGGGAAGAACATTACCGGCATATACGCCGTTACAGATAAGGGCCTTGAAAAAAACCTGATGACCAACAACCCCAATCCTGAGATGAATACCGGCATATCCGATTGTAAGGCCTTTATCCAGGATTATGCGGATAGGATTGTGAACAAGAAATTGAACTAAATGTAAAAGGCCACGCATTTGTTTGCGCGGCCTTAGCAGTATTAACTGATATTATATAAAGAACGATACAAATATTGGTTATTGTTTTGGATTTTTTGTTGGTGCGCTACCGGCAAGAGCCGGGTTGTAGGCCAATTCATTATCCGGAACATCCCAGTAATCAAGAAAATTATAATTTATTGTTGCGTGAGTACTCACAACTGCAGAATTGCTGATTACAACAGCATTTGTACGGCCGCCACCAGCAGATATGTCATTGATTACCCCCCATCTCCTGGCATCATAAAAAGATAAACCTCTAAATGCTAAACCTATGCGTCGCTCTTTTCTGAGTTCTTCTTTAACAACAGCCACACTACTTGTTGTGCCTGCAACTGCGACCAAACCAGCTCCCTCGGCATTCCGTACTTTATCAATACTGGCAAGTGCGGCCGGCAGGTTACTCAGGTAAATATTTGCTTCGGCTTTCATAAGCTCGTTCTCTTCAAAACTGCCCACTAAAAACATCTCGTACCCGCCGGTATTCCTGTTTGAAAACTGGATTACTCCTGAAGGAAAATTGTTGGCAGCAACACCGGCATCAACCAAGGTGTAACGCGTATTAAAAATATTACCCCTATCGGCATTACCCAGCCAGGTAACAGTTTGTTTAACATTGGCAAGCCTTTTATCGCCCGCTTTAAAATCCTGAACAAAGCGTTCGCTTAATTTATAGGTGTTGCCGCCGGCAGCAGTCGCGGTAGTTTTAGCTGACACAGATCCGCTTAAAGCATCTAACAGATCATTTGTTGCATTCGATCTTAGCGTAAATACTTTTTCGCCTTGTTGAATCCCTGTATTTGCCAAAGTTAAAACAGATGTCCATTGCGCCGTAGTCATGGTAGCCACAGGCGTATTAACCAAAATATTACGCGCTTTAAGCGTGTTAATATTGTGCTTCCATTCGTCTATTGTTAAAATACCGCCATTACCAACCTGGGTAAAATCCGGAATCAGCTTACCTAACAGGGAACTGTAATCGGCCACATTGGTAATGCCTGATAAAGCCGCGGCTGCTTTATCTAAATCAGCATTCGACTCGGCAATGATAGCCTCTTTAGTTACATAATTACCGTTGGTTGCCCCCGCAGTACTATTAATAATACCGGCGTAATATATTGAACCAATGCGGGCGTAAGCAAATCCCTTCCACCAATAGGCCCATGCCGTCATGGTTGCTTTTTTTGCAGCAGCGTCGCCAGAAAATGATGCTTTTGAAACCGACGCCAATATAGTGTTGCAAACATTGTTTAGCTGGTACATATATGCCCACTCGTAGTAGGTGGTGTTTTGCCCCTGGTTGCCATTTAAATTTATCGACCGCAAAAAATCGTGCTGTTTAGCAGGGGCGCTCGGGTTCAGTACTTTTGTGCCATCATCTAAAATTACGTAATCGGGACAGCCTATCTGGTTAATGTAGCCATTGGCAGCTTCGGCGCCAATCACATCGCCCATCATTTCGTGAAACCCAACGGCTCCGGAGTAAAAAAGGCCAAAAATACCATCGCCATATTTTAAGGTGCGGAACCCGTCTTCATAAACACCTCCCTGCGCAAATGAAATAATGCCCGATTCGGTAGTTGCATTATCCACCGTTGGCGAATTCGGATTTTTTACGTCAAGCTGCTTTTTACATGATGTTATTACCAATGCAAAAAGCACTGTTACTAAATATATTTTCTTTCTATTCATGATCTTGCTATTGTTAATAATTATAAGCCAATGTTTAAGCCAAGCTGGTAGGTTTTGGTGTTAGGGATGGTATTATGATCAACCCCCCTATCAAAGGCCGAGTTTCCTGTACCTGAACTAATTTCGGGATCATAACCTGTGTATTTGGTTATAGTAACCAGGTTACGTCCTGTAAAAACCAACTGTAGTTTTTTTAATGATTTGGTATGGAAAAAAGAGTGCAGATTAACGGCAAGCGATACGTTCCTTAACCGGGCAAATGAAGCATCTTCATAAAAATAATTTTTTGTGCCGTTACGCGATACCTGTGCGTAAACTCCCCTGTAGAATGCTGTCCATGCGCCGCTGGCACCATCGATATTAATTGATTTATCATAATCGCCACTGATACCATCACGGTACATCCATTCCTTTGTCTGGTTATAAATATGGCTGCCATATACCCAATCTACCTGGAATGAAAGACTTGCAATATTGCTGAACGAGAAGTTGTTGATAAACGACATATTAAACTTAGGGTTGGGATCGCCCAGGCTATATTGAGATGATGTTACAAAAGGTTGCTTGGTGGTTTTGCTTACTACCCAGCCATTGCTTGCTGCGACGTAGTCTCCCTGCTGGCTTTGTGGTATAAAGTAAGTTCCATCGGGCGCTTTTTCATCAACTTTGTGCAGCATCAAAAAACCGTAAAGCTGGCCTATCTTCTCACCGGCCTTTAACACGTAGTTTGAACTGCCCGCAGCAGACGTTACAACAACGGGTTGACCAACAACAGAAGAAATAATTGATTTAGAGCGGCCAAAGTTAGTTGTAAAATCCCAGCTGAAAGCTTTGCTTTTATATGGGCTGAAATTTAAAGCTACCTGAATACCGTTTGATGATAAGCCAAACGCGTTTTGCAAAATACTGCCAACGCCTGTGGATGGAGCAGCATCAACACGATAAATGGCATTGTCGGTTTTGCGTTTCCAATAACTTACCGACAGTGTAAAATTCTTTAGCCAATTACCCTCTTTAAGTCCGGCTATAGCTATATCGGTACCAATTTCTGTTTCTTTTGATACCTCTACACCCAAATCGGGGTTAGGTTGGTTGGGATCGAGAAAGAAGGCGCTTGAGCCGCCCACATTTTTTGTACTGAGTGTAACATAGCGCTGAAATGCGCCTGGTTGAATACCTGCCTCGCCGTACGCGGCCCTGAATTTAACTTCCGGGAAAATTGTGCCTAAACTACCGTCATTCCAAAAGCTAAATGATGATAACCTTAAGTACGCATCGGCCCTTGGAAAGGTAAATGGTTTTGAACCCCTGCCAAATGCAGATGAATAATCGCTTCTGAAACCACCCGAAATACCACCATACTCACCATAATCAAATTTTTGATTTACCAGGTAACCATAAGTTATAAACGGCTCTACATAATCATACTGGGTTTTAAAAACCAGGTAATTGGATGAGTTGAACGGCGTGTATGACGGCGCATCGGCACCATAGGTAATAAAATCTTTATAAACGTTTTTACGATAATCGTAGGTTAACTGCGTAGATGTTTTTAAAGGTATATTGAGATGAAAATCATTTTTAAAATCGGTACGGAAAGTTGCAGTACCAATCAGATTCTGAAATACTGTTGATGCGTTGTCCTTCGTTGTTTCGCCTGTTTGGGTAATTGTAGGGGCCGAGTAGTAATTTGTTAAATACACTTGCGTATATCCCGCGTTGGCATTATTATCCTGCGCATCTATTAGGTAAGTGTTGTTATTGGTATTATAATTTAAACCATATTTTACATCAAGCTCAACAAATTTTGGAAATGTATAGGTTAAGTTAAAGTTTTGCAACAAATCTATTTTGGCAATTTTGCTGTGACTGTACTGTGTGTTGTAATTAGGGTTAAAACCGTTTACACCTGTGGCATCGCCAAAGTAAGAGCCATAGTTACCATCAGGATCGGTATAATTATAATTTGCAAATGGCCTTGTATTATTTAAAGAATAAAGAATACCACGGCCTGTTTGATCCAGTAAATTATTCTGGGTGTAAATTAACTGCGTATTGGTGCGGAACTTTAGCCCCTTAAAAAGCTGGATACCGATATTGGCGGAAAAGTTTGATCGTTTATAGTCGCCGTTATTTTTAAACGTAGTGTTCTGATAACTGTTAGATGCAGAAACATTATAGTCTATTTTCTCGGCACCGCCATATATACTGATTGAATTATTGATGGTTGAAGCACTTTTAAAAAATTCCTTGTAATGATCATAATAGGTCAGGTTCTTATACGGTTTGTTGTTTTGGTTAAGTGGGTCAAGGCTATTCCAGGTAACGTTTTCCGGGTAATAGCTCAGCGTCTTATCAAACACAAGCGGCTTTCCGGATGCCGCGCCTAATATATTCCCGCTGGCATCAGTAACCAGGCTCATTGATTTAGCTTTATGTACATCGCCGCTATTGATTAATGTATTAACGCCGGCGCTGGAAGATATGTCCACATGCATTGATCCGGGCTTACCTTTTTTGGTAAATAACTGGATAACACCATTGGCACCCTGGGCACCATAAATTGTACCTCCCGCCGCTCCTTGCACAACCTCTACCCGCTCAATGTTATTTAGATCAATAGCGTTAATATCGGTGGCCGATAGCTGCACTCCATCAATCAAAATAAGTGGTTTTGTGCCGCCTTGAATGCTATTGATACCTCTGAGTACAATATTAACCTGCTGACCTGGGTTTCCGTTTACGCTCGAGATTTGCGCTCCCGGAATTTTACCCACCAGCGCTTGGTCAATTGAAGCGCTTGGAGTAGCCGGTAATTGCGCTGCCGTTACCGATTCAACCGCGATACCAAGTCTTGTTTTACTTGTAGCCACACCCGAGCCTGTGACAACAACCTCGCTTAATAATTTAGAATCGTCGAGCAATGTAGCATTTACCACATTTGATTCAATTGGAACTTCCAATTTTACATACCCTATAAAGGTAAAAACCAATGTTTTGGCCGTAGCAGGCACACTTAAGGAAAACTTACCGTCTCCGGATGTTTGTGTTCCTAAGCGGGTACCCTTTATTACAACACTTACACCGGGAATCGGCAGGCCATCGCTTTTACCAATGACAGCACCCGTAATGGTTCGGTTTTGGGCGTACGCGTATTGGCAAAATAATGCCAATAGTATCCCCATCAAGTTTTTGAGAAAACTTTTTTTCATACTTAAATCAGTTAAATAGTTAATAGTTGTTAACTAACAAGATAGCTTGTAACATTTATATTACAAACGAGGCGCTAATTTTTAGCAATGACGTAAAATAGAGGGGAATTTGGGCACAATTATTTTGTGATTTTCATTTTTTTGTATGCTTTATTTAAATAAACGAAATCAAAAATAGATTCTTGTGCTAAAAACTAAATAAAAAAAGACGATATGTTACGATATTGTTATGCAAAAATTAAAATTTACAATACTTCATAATAAAACAACTTGGTGTATATACATATTTTACCATTTAAAATAAAAAATATAAAACAAAGATACAAATACCGCCTATTTTATAAATAAATCCCAAATGACACCACAAAAAACCTATAAATCAATATATTTAGTTTTTAAGAACAACCATTTAATCATTGATTATCGATTTATTTATAATTATATAATTACACTAAGTACATCCCTTTTTATTAGTAAAAAAGCAATGATTTTTGCAAATCTTCAGATAAAAAAAAGGCCGGTAGATGGTTAATCTATCGGCCTTTTTTATCTGATCGAAATGTCTTAGTTACTCCAGCTCCTGCAGGTTTGCAGCGGCGGGTTCGTCTAAAAACCACTCCGTTTCGCCAACTATCGAATCTATCAGTTGGGCAGGGTATTCTTCAATGTCTTCATCATCTTCCAGTACATGGTGAACGGCAATTGCTTTGCCCTCGCCATAAACCAGGAACGCGATGTAGCGGGCATCATTAATCAGCGGGGCATTCAGTGTGATACGCCACACCTGCTGATCTTCCAGCCACACTTCTTTTACACCTGGCGTCGTATCATGCAATACCGGTGTATGTGGGAATAATGATGCGGTATGCGAGTTATCGCCTAAGCCTAAAAGTACCAGGTCAAAGCTTAATTCATCTTCATCAAAAAATGTAGCTATCATATCCCAATACCTTGCAGCGGCGTCGGCCGGTTCAAATGTGGTATCAACAGCAAATATGTTGGCCGGGCTTATCAGCAGCGGATCAAACAGGGCGGTTTTGGCCATTAGGTAGTTACTGTCCTTATGGGTTTGGGGCACATTGCGCTCATCGCCAAAAAAGAAATAAACTTTTGTCCAGTCTACCTGGTCGGCATAACTGGTTGAAGCAAGCAGCTCATACAATTTTTTTGGCGAGCTACCACCCGAAAGGGCTACTGTAAACTTACCCCTTGCGGTGATTGATGCATCGGCTATTTTAACAAAATAATCTGCCAGCGCCATCAGCACTTCATCGGCTGTATTAAAGATATTTAAATTCATATTTTTTAAGTTCGAGGTCCGTGTTGCGTGGTTCCAGTTGCGAGGGTCGTGTTGCGTGGTTCGGGAAAAGAATCTATCTATTCATAAACCAAGCACCCGAGCCTCGCACCACGCAACCCGAACCACAATTACTATTTTTTTCCGTTCACCGGTAAGGTAAACCAGTTAAAGCCGTCGCGGGCAATTAATGCTTCGGCAGCTTCAGGCCCCCATGAATCGGCAGAATAGTTAGGAAAATTCAGGCTCTTTTTATGTTGCCAGGTGCTTAGTATCGGCATAACCAGCGCCCATGCCTCTTCTACCTGGTCACCACGCATAAACAGGGTTTGATCGCCCATCATGGTATCCAGTATCAGCGTTTCATAAGCTTCGGGTGCCTGGTTGGTATAGGTGCCTTTATAATCAAACACCATGTCAACCACGTTTAATACCATGTCAATTCCGGGGCGCTTGGCCTGTACCTGCAAACGGATACTCATTTCGGGCTGAATGCTGATGATGAGCCTGTTTTGCTGCCAGCTTTCGGCGGCCTCTGTTGGGAATATTAAATGCGGAACATCTTTAAATTGTATGGTAATAACCGATGATGACTGGTGCATTCTTTTACCGGTACGTAAATAGAATGGCACACCCTGCCAGCGCCAGTTATCAATAAAGAATTTAATAGCTGCAAAAGTTTCGGTATTTGATTCGGGATTAACCTTTGGCTCTTCACGATAACCGGCTACTTCTTTTCCTTTCATCCATCCGCTGCCGTACTGGCCCCTAACGGCCGAACTGCGTACATCTTCGGGTGTAAACTTACGCATGGCTTTTAATACATCAACCTTACGGTCACGCACTTCATCGGCGCTAAAGCTAACCGGCGGCTCCATGGCAATATGGCAAAGCAATTGAAGCAGGTGATTCTGGATCATGTCGCGCATTGCGCCAGAACCGTCGTAGTAATCTCCGCGCTCTTCAACGCCCAATTGTTCGGTAACCGAGATTTGTACGTGCTCAATATAATTACGGTTCCACAGCGGCTCCATAATGGAGTTTGCAAAGCGGAAAGCCATAATATTCTGTACGGTTTCTTTACCCAGGTAATGGTCTATACGGTAAATCTGGCACTCGTCAAAAATGCTTTTTAGTAAGGCATTCAGTTCCTTAGCTGTTTCCAGGTCGTGTCCAAATGGTTTTTCGATAATGATACGTACCCGTTTTTTATCGTCGGCCAGTTTAGCTTTTGATATGTTGGATGCAATGATTGGGAAAAAATTAGGCGCTACCGCAAGGTAAAACAATACGTTGGCTTTAGTTTTCCACTCGGCATTATGTTTTTCAATTCGTTTTCCAAATTCCTTGTAGGTTTCAAAGTCGTTAGCATCTGATACCTGGTAGTAAATATTTTTTACAAATTCGGTCCATTGTTTATCGTCGGTTTTACCGTTACGCGAAAACTGGTTAATATCGTTATGCAGGTTTTCTCTGAATTGCTCGTCGGTTAATTTTGTACGACCGGTACCAATTATCGAAAACTGCTTAGGCATCCAGCCATCTAAATATAGATTATAAAGGGCCGGGGCTATTTTACGGGAATTTAAATCGCCCGTTCCGCCAAAAATGATAAATATGGTAGGGTCTGATTTCGTGCTTGCGCTCATTGTGATCAGCTTTTAATAGTTTATGTTTAGTCTTCGGCTTTGGTCCACTGTGTGTGGAAAGTTCCTTCTTTGCCTATTAGCTCGTAGGTATGTGCGCCAAAATAATCGCGCTGGGCCTGTGTAAGGTTCGATGGCATCTTTTCGCTTCGGAAAGCATCAAAATAGCTTAAAGCCGATGCATATCCCGGTGCCGCAACACCGGCCGCTATTGTGCCAGATAAAATTTTCCTAATCCCAGGAAGTGTTTCACTCACCAGTTTTTGAACATCGCTGTCCAATAATAAATGCGGCAGTTGTGGGTCTTTGTTATAGGCATTAAAAATATCGTTCAAAAACTCCGAACGGATGATACAGCCGCCTCTCCAAATCTTGGCAATCTCGCCAAGGTGAAGGTCATACTTGTACTCTTCAGATGCTTTTGACAGCAGGTGCATGCCCTGTGCGTAAGTAACTATAGATGTAAAGTAAAAAGCCTGCTCCAATGCAACCAGTAATTCATCTTTATCGCCTGCCAGTTCAATTTCAGAACCGTAAAGGGTTGAAGCCTTTTCGCGCAGGTGCTTGTATTTAGATAAATCGCGCATAGATACCGAAGTATCGATGGTTGGGATAGGTGTAACCAGGTCCATAGCCACTTGTGATGTCCATTTACCGGTACCTTTGGCTTTTGCCTCATCCTTAATATCATCCAGTAACAGGTGATCTGTTCCCGGGACCTTGTATGCAAAAATATCTTTGGTTATATCCAACAAAAACGACTGTAAACGGCCGGCGTTCCACTCGGCAAATATTTTTTGGATCGAATCGTTATCCAGCTTCAAGCCTTTCCTTAGTATCTCATAAGTTTCGGCAATTACCTGCATAATACCATACTCGATACCATTATGCACCATTTTAACAAAGTGACCAGATGCACCAGGGCCAATGTAGGTTACGCATGGCGCGCCATCAACCTTAGCGGCAATGGCTTCAAATATCGGTTTCATTACTGCGTAGGCATCCTTATCGCCGCCCGGCATCATGCTTGGGCCGCGACGGGCACCTTCTTCGCCACCAGATACACCCATGCCAAAAAAGTGCAGGCCAATAGCCTCCAATTGATCAACACGGCGGTTGGTATCGGTAAAGTGCGAGTTGCCGCCATCAATTAAAATATCGCCTTTCTCCAATAACGGCGTAAGTTCCTCAATTACTGCGTCTACAATTTTACCGGCAGGTACCAGCATCATAATGGCACGTGGTGTGGTAAGGCTTTGTATAAATTCTTTTACATCGCCAAAGCCTTTAGCGGCCCTGTCGCCGGCCTCATCATTTAATGACGATACCTTTGCGGCGTCCTTATCATGCCCGGCTACTGCAAAGCCATGATCGGCCATGTTAAGTAGTAAGCTGCGGCCCATAACGCCTAAGCCTATCATGCCAAAAGCATATTTATCTGTTGTTGCGCTCATGTTATTTGAGGTTTTCTTTTTTAAGGTCTTCTAATATTTTTTTGGTGGTCTCGAAACTGGTATGCTGAAACGAGCGGATCCCCAGTTTTTGGGCCGTGGTAACAAACATCATCCTGTCATCAAAGTACACACATTGCTGGGGCGATGCCTGGGCAATACCCATGGCCAGTTGCCATATGCCCGGATCGGGCTTGCGCATTTTTACCTCGCACGATGATACAAATGCATCGAATGCATCGTGTAGTTTAAACTTATGCACGCGGTAATCATTTAACTCTTTACCCTCGTTATTAAGGGATATAATACGGAAACCGCAATCTTTTTTCCACTCCTTAAGCCAGGCCAGCATATCCGGCAGTTCATACGAAGTAGAATAGATAAAATCCTTAAAATCTTCCCTTACAAAATCGCGGGGATGGTTAAATATAACCGTATCCAGGTACTCATCTAAGGTGATGCTGCCAATTTCATATACGTTGAAAATGAAATTGTGCAGGGCGTTTACTTCGGCATAATCAAGGTTAAACCTTTTGGCTGCTTCCTCGCGTGCCTCATGCCCCCACCCGTTCGACAATAAAATACCTCCTACGTCGAAAAAAAGGATCTTTACGTTTGCGGTTTCCATAAAGCCGTTTAGGCTACTTTACTTTTTTGATCTTCGATAGCTTTTAACAGTTTTTCGAATGGTTTATTAAATTTTTCGATGCCTTCATCTTCCAGTTGTTGGGTAATGGCGTCAAGATCGATGCCTAAATCTTTCAATTTGGCCAATGTTGCTGTTGCTTCATCTAAACCTGCTTCAAGCGTGTTGGCAGCAATACCATGATCGCGGAAAGCTTCAACAGTTTCTAAAGGAACGGTATCAACAGTATCAGGGCCAATTAAAGCCTCTACATATTTGGTATCTTTAAATGCAGGGTTTTTGCTGCCTGTACTTGCCCAAAGTAAACGTTGTGGCTGTGCACCTTCGGCAGCAAGTTTTTGCCATCTTTCGGTACTAAATACCCTTTTGTATATTTCGTATGCTTTTTTAGCCGATGCAATAGCTACTTCGCCGACTAAAGCTTTTTCGCCTTTTGCTTCCAACAGCGGATCAACAATAACATCAATACGGCTTAAAAAGAAGCTGGCTACTGATGATATGTGCGCAATTTTATGGCCCGCAGCTAAATGCTCCTCTAAACCAGAAATATAGGCTTCAGTTACTTCTTCGTAACGCTCCAAACCAAAAAGCAGGGTAACGTTAATGTTGATACCTTTTGCAATGGATTGCTGAATAGCCGCCAAACCCGGTTTTGTACCAGGAATTTTGATCATTACGTTTTCGCGGTCAACTTTATTCCAAAGTTCTTCGGCCTGTTTTGCTGTACCTTCGGTATCTAATGCCAAAAACGGAGAAACTTCCAGGCTAACATAGCCGTCAACTTTGTTCGATTCGTCATACACGCCTTTAAACAGGGCAGTAGCTTGCTGAATATCGCTTATGGCTAAACCAAAAAATATCTCTTCGTTATCTTCGGTGGTTGCCGAAAGTTCCCTGATATCATTGTCATAATCAGCGCTGCCGGTTATTGCTTTTTCAAAAATAGCCGGGTTTGAGGTAACGCCTCTTACGCCATCTTCGTCAATTAGTTTTTGCAGTTTTCCGGATGCGATGATTTCGCGGTCGATAAAATCAAGCCAGATACTCTGTCCGAAATCATGTATCTGTTTTACATTGTTGGTTGCCATATTGGTCGGTTTTTAATATTATATTTTTTATTGGATTGAATTTCAGATTTGCGAATGCCTATGAATTTGATAGATATTTCCTGCAAATGTATTCGTTTGATCCGTTTTGTAAAGTTCTTTGTTAATATTCTATTTATTGTAAGCTAAATATCATCATTCGGTTACACCAGCGTAACAAATTAGAGTCAAGATATTAGAGTCAAGAATCAAGAAACACAACGATAGTAGCCTAATTTATTGTTCTTAGATTACTAATTTCTATATCAAGGCATTTTTTGCGCTTCTCTTGATTCCTGGCTCTTGACTCTTGATTCTCATCGTTATGTTAATTATTAGATGCTACCAAAATTTCGAGGTTGTACCCTATAAATAAGCCACTCTCGATAACGCCGGTAATTCCCTTTATATCTTTCTCTAAAGTTAGCGGCACATCATCAAAGCGGCAATCCAAAACCATGTTATTGTTTTCGGATATAATTGGGCCATCCTTGCCTTTGGCCGGCCTGATCACGATGCTGTTGGCTCCTAACTTTTGCAATTCGGCCTCTACATATAACAGCGCCTGCGGAAATACCTCAATAGGGATAGGGAAGTTTGTACCTATCTTATCCACTATTTTGGATTCATCTACAATAATATAGTTAACCGCACTGGATGCAATCAGCAGCTTCTCCTTAAACATTGCTCCGCCGCGGCCTTTAATCAGGCTGTTGTTCGGGTCAACCTCGTCGGCGCCATCAAACAGCCAGTCGGGTTTGTGCTCAAACAAAGTAGTAAGCGGTATGCCCAGCTTGGTGCAAAACATCGAAATCTCTAACGATGTGGGGATAGCTAAAACGTTTAGCTTCTCCGTCTTGATCCTATCAGCAATAGCCAGCAAGGCCATGTACACCGTAGAACCCGAGCCGACGCCAAGCACATCGCCATCCTTTACTTTAACGGCAATTTGCTGCGCCACCTTTTGCTTGCCCGCGGCATTAATGATCTCTGACGACCACGCAAGGTTTTTAATTAAACTACTATCCCAATTCATTTTTGAGTATCAACTATCGTTTTAGTATCAAGTAGTAAGTATCAAGTATCAAGACTGTTAGCTTTTAATCTCTACTATCAAATCCTGATTGAACTTTAATACTTCGAAACGAAAGTAAGTATCAAGCCGCAGACAAAATCTTGCTACTTGATACTTACTACTTGATACTATAATAAAGCTTTAGCGCGCGCCACTACGTTATCAACTGTAAAACCAAAATGCTTGTACAGGTCATCGGCCGGGGCCGATTCGCCAAAGGTGGTCATGCCCAGCATATCGCCTTCGTCGGTGGTGTATTTGTGCCAGCCCATTGGGGATGCCATTTCAACAGCCAAACGTTTGCGGTATGCTTTAGGGAATACTAATTCCTTATAAGCTGCATCCTGTTTTTCAAATAACTCCCATGATGGCATACTTACCACGCGGGTTGATATACCTTCGGCCTCCAGTTTTACCTGCGCATCCATAATCAAGGCAACTTCAGATCCGGTTGCCATTAATATCAGGTCGGGATTTTTGCTGGCTTCGGATAGGATGTAAGCACCTTTCTCCAGGTTTTCGGCTTTACCATATTTATCCTGGTCAAGGATAGGTAAGCCCTGGCGGGTAAATACCAATATAGTAGGGCCATCTTTTTTCTGAATAGCCACACGCCATGCATGCGCGCTTTCGTTGGCATCGGCCGGACGGATGGTGGTTACATTAGGGATAGATCGTAAAGAAGCCAATTGCTCAACCGGCTGGTGGGTAGTACCATCCTCGCCTAAACCTATACTATCGTGGGTGTAAACAAATATCGGGTTTATCTTCATTATGGCAGCCAAACGTATTGGCGGGCGCATATATTCAGAGAACATCAGGAAGGTCGCGCCAAACGGTAACAAACCTTTGGTTAAAGCCATACCATTTAATGCCGAACCCATAGCATGCTCGCGGATACCAAAGTGAAAGTTACGGCCGCTCCTGTTTTCGGATGTGAACGAATCAAACCCTTTCAGGTTGGTTTCTGTTGATGGGGCCAAATCTGCCGCGCCGCCAATTAAGTTAGGCAAGCTTGCCGCAATGGCGTTTAAAACTTTACCAGATGCCTGGCGGGTAGCCATTTTAGGATCAGAGCCTTTAAATACCGGCAGTTTATCTAACCAGCCTTCGGGCAGGTCGCCTTTAAACGCGGTTTCATATTCGGCTGCTAATTCAGGATATTCTTTTTTATAATCGGCAAATAGCTTGTTCCATTTTTCTTCGGATGCACCACCGCGGGCACCTTTATCATGGTAATATTTCAACACATCATCAGGCACATTGAATGATTTATCCGGATCGAAGCCAAAAAACTCCTTAACCAGTTTAATTTCATCGGCGCCAAGCGGCGAACCGTGCGAGCCTGCAGTACCCGATTTATTAGGGCTGCCGTAAGCGATCAACGAACGCACACGGATCAATGATGGTTTTTGTGCTTCGGCTTTGGCGTTTACTAAGGCCAGCTCTAAAGCGTGCGTATCGTTAACATCAGGCAAATCCTGTACATGCCAGCCGTATGAACGGAAACGTGCGCTTACATCTTCATTAAAAGTAATATCTGTAGCACCTTCTATAGATATGTGGTTATCATCGTATAAATAGATAATGTTACCTAATTCCAGGTGCCCTGCTAATGAAGCGGCCTCAGAAGTTACACCTTCCATCATATCGCCATCGCTCACAATAGCGTAAACGTGGTAGTTAAAAAGATCGTAACCAGGTTTGTTGTAGCGTGCTGCCAGGTGTTTTTGCGCAATGGCAAAGCCAACACCATTTGCAAAGCCCTGGCCCAGCGGACCGGTAGTAACATCAATACCAGGGGCCAAACCATACTCCGGGTGGCCGGCAGTTTTGCTGTTTAGCTGGCGAAAGTTTTTGATATCATCTAAACTTAAATCGTAACCGGTTAAGTATAAAAAGCTGTACTGCAACATACAAGCATGACCGCATGAAAGTATAAACCTGTCACGGTTTGCCCAATCCGGGTTTTTAGGATTGTAATTTAATGCTTTTGACCATAAAACGTGGCCCATAGGTGCAAGCGCCATAGCTGTACCCGGGTGGCCCGAGTTTGCTTTTTGCACTGCATCTGCCGATAAGATCCGTACGGTATCTATTGCTAATTTTTCTATGTCCTGTGTGTTTTCCATTATCTTTTTGGGTATTGTATGTTATGCTGTTGGGGTTGCTATAGCGCGTTTGGTTTTGCTGTCGTCGTCATTTAACCATAACCGCGCGCCGCCTTTAATGCCATCGGCATTGGTTACAATTTTCATGTTTTTATCCAGTTTAAACGTTAACTCATCAGAGTTGCCGCCGCCTATATATAAAGTATCGTAATTGAATACAGTTTTTAAAATCTCAAAAACCTTTTGTATGCGCTTGTTCCATTTCTCTTTGCCCTCTTTTTCCAAGGCCCGTTCGCCAATATACTGGTCGTAGGTTTTACCTTCTTTTATAGGCAGGTGTGCCAGTTCAAAATGGGGCAGCAGGTGGCCATCCATTAGCAACGCGGTACCAAAACCGGTGCCCAGGGTAATTACCATTTCCAGGCCTTTGCCTTTTACTACGCCCAAACCCTGCATATCGGCGTCATTTACTACTTGTGTAGGTTTGCCCAATACATCGGTTAGTTTTTTGGCCAGGTCAAAATCGGCCCATAGCTTGGTACTTAGGTTAGGGGCAGTTTTAACTACACCGTTTTTTACATAACCAGGAAAGCCCACCGAAATCCTGTCATAACCAGGGAATTTCTTCACCAGGGTTTGAATAGCTTTAATCACGTTCTCGGGGCTGGCCGGGGCTGGCGTGGCTATCTTATCGTAATCCATTTTAAGCTCGCCCTTGATATTTAAAATGGTTGCCTTAATGTGCGAACCGCCGATATCGATTGAAAGAATTTTAAACTGGGATGGAGTGTTTTTCATCGGTGTTTTTTGTTGTTAAATTATGATGAAGCTATCATTGGCAGTATAATTAATAGTACAACCATGACCCATCCATCTTTATTGTATTTACCTGTCAGGCGCCTCCCGTTACCGGGCGGGCCTGTTTAATAACTGTAGCGCGTAAATATCACATTTTTAATAATAATTGATTGTTAAATATGTAATTAACGCAAGTGTAACTAATACAATAACTAATAAACATTGCAAGAGTAAAGTTAGCGTTGCTTTTTTCTTTTCAAACAAAAAACCGATGTTTTTTACCGCAACGTGGCAAAAACGACACAAAAATGCTTCATTTATTGGTATTTTCCTAAAAAACATGATATAAATCATACTTTTTTATTGTTTTTAGACAATTATTTTGTTTTTTCCGGGATTAATGGCGTGATTTTGCCCTTTCCAGATAAAAATACCCGATGCGCCGGGCGGTAGAATAACTTCTATATCCCATTTTTCTTTTTTAAACTCATATTTTACGGCAATTTTTCCGTTAGGATGAGGGATCTCTCCGCCTATTTTTTTTAAATCGCCCAGGTGCGGCTCTATTTTTATTTTGCTGAAACCGGGAGCATAACTATCGATACCCAAAATGGTACGGTAAAACTCGATGTTTGGGCTGGCGCCCCAGGCGTGGCAGTCGGACCGGTTATGTTGCAGGTCAGATATTTCGGCCCAGGTGGTAAGTCCCATCCGGATATTGCTGCGCCATATATCAAGCCATTTCAGGTAATCATCGCCATAACCACTTTTAATTAGGGCCTGGTGCAGGTAATATTTAAAGTAGATGGTGCATTGGGTAAGCGTTGTATCGGTCATGAGCTTTTTGCCAAGGGCCGATGCCTGGTCGCCGGTTACCATGCCTGTTAAAATTGCCAGCGAATTGGTATGCTGTGAAAACAGTGGCTGGTCTTCTACATCAGCGTATAGTTGCCTGCCGGGTACCCAATATTTTTGTTGGATAGTGCCTTTTAACGTGTTGGCCATGTCATGATAATATTGCGCGATGATGGGTATACCAAATTTGGCTTCCATTTGGGAAGCCTGCTGGTAAGCCCAAAGCAATTGCAGATCTAACAAAGCCGATGATCCGTTTGCGCTTACGGGGGCCGTACCAAAATCCCAGCCCTTACCGCCCACCCAATCGGCAAAGTTCCAGTACGGGGTGCTTTTTAACGAACCGCCGGGTTGTTGATATTTTCTGAAAAATGCCAGTATATCTTCTACACCCTGCAATTTGCTTTGCACAAAAGCGCTATCGGGCCGGTACATCCAATAATCATGCAGCATGCCTATGTACCATAGCGAGAAGGTTGAAATAATCTGGGGCGAAAACGATGGGTGACGGCTTAAAGTAACCCCTTCGGCAATACGCGAGTGGTCCATCAGGTTAATGGCATTACGCACCAGGCGGTCGTCGCCGCTGTTGTAGTACGATACCAGGGCCTGTATGCGGCTATCGCCCACATATTGCAACTGCTCGTAATACGGGCAGTCGTAATAGGTTTCGCCTGCGCAAAGGCGTGCTGTGCGCCAGCCTATATCCAGCATCTTTTTCATTTCGGCTGTGCCGTCAAGCTTTGCGTTTAGTTTAAAAGGATAGCCGGTAAAAGTGCCGTATACGTCGTCTACCTGTAAAGGCTGGCCGGCGGTTGTTATCTTTAACTCAATATACCTGAACGTGCGAAAGCTAAGCGTATTAAACGACTGGCCAGCGCTGCCATCAGATACGATGCTATCCCGGCGACCCGAAAATATTTTACCTTCTACATCATCACGGTTGCCTTTTTCAAGACCGCCGGGGCCGTGCAGTTTGGTAAATAGCGTTTCGGCATAACTAAGGCTGATGCCGGCGTTTTTACCAAGGCTAAAGTTAAACGATACAAAAGCATTGGTTAAAAAAGTTTGGTCGAGCAAAAAGGTAACAGTGGTATTTGCAGGAATGGTTATAGCCGTTTTAGTGGCCGGGAAGCTTTTGGGGGCGGTAATCCCTTCGGCCTTGCGTAATACCGGGATACGCTGGTAGGTCAGCTCAACCGGCGGAATAGATGAAGGTACCAGCATCCATCCAAAGGCGTTCGGCAAACCTTTGGGTTTCCCCCCTTCTATCTTAGCGGCATTTTTCCAGCCGCTAACATCTGTCTTTTCGGCATTCCAGTTAGCAATACCGGCATTCATATCCACCCGCTCGCCGGGGCCGGCTACGTAATAAGTGCCGTACCCAACGCCTACAATGGGCTTGTATGCTTTGTCGCGGATGCCTTTCCAGCTTTTATCGGTATTAACAATGGCTTCAGCCTCGCCATCGCCCTGCATAATAAATCCTGTCTGGATCGAGATCTGCGCTTCGGGCCGGTAGTCGCCATCGTTCCAAACTACGGCGGCGATTGTATTATTGCCGGCTTTAAGATAAGGCGCCATGTCTACACTTTCGTAGTTCCAGTAATAGGTATCGCCACGGGCGGGGCCTAAGGATATCAGCGTTTGGTTTACGTATAATTTGTATCGGTTATCCGCAGATATGTGCACAATGAATGTAGCTGGTTTGTCTTTTATGTCGATGTTTTTGCGAAAATAGTATATCCCATAGTCTTTCAGCGATTCGCCGGGCACGGTGATCCAGGCCGCTTTCCATTGGCTTTTTAGCAGTACTGGATTAATGGATTGCGCATGGCCGGCAAGTGCAGCCAGGATAAAAAACAGCGATAACGCGGCTTTAAATACAATTTTCATGGAAGGTGGGTTATGATGTGGTTAGCAAGTGCTTAAGTGCTAAATTACAATTAAAATAATTATAGGGTGAATGGAGAATTACCATTTTGTTTAATCCTGCAACACTTTTTTTGTACAGACGCATAATTGCGTCTCTGGCAGACAGGTAACAGATTTTCATGGTTGGATTTGCATACAGTAGACTTGTCTTTATTGGCTGCTCCCTGTTAAATGATCTGCCTACCGGAGGAACTTGTATTGGCCAAAAACAGGCACAAATATTTAGATGCGAGTAAATCGCTATCATTTTAGTGTTAACCATGATAAAATATAATATATTGATTATCAAATATTTATAAATTTCTTATCTGAAATGTGTTAAGTTATGTTAACCCAATCAGATGCACTTGCCTGTGCAGGCAGGCGACGGGTTTACCCGCTTGGATTTGCATGCGGGAGACGTAATTATGCTGCTCTACGTTGAAGAAAGAAACCTCCTTATTTATTTAAAACGCACATTAGTTTCATAATTCCGCTATCTTTAATTTTAATAAACCTAAGGCTATGGATTTTTTTATCGTTGTTTTACTCATATTGATTATTGTTTTAATTGTAAACAACAAAAGCAGCGTTGCCCGCCATATAGAAGCGCTTGAAACCCAGATACTGGAATTAAAGCGGATGATTGAACATTTACGGGTATCCAAACTTACGGAAGAACCGCGCAAACGCGAAGAAGCGGCTCAACCTGTTATCAGAGAAATCCCGGTTGTAAAAGTTCCGGAACCTCCTGTTACACCTATACCGCCACCGGTTCCACCAGCAATAAAACCTGAGCCGGAACCCGTTAAGATTGAAAGGCAACCCGAGGTGATCAGCGATGGCATACCTGTTATTAACCGCCCGGTAAAAACAAACGCACCCACCCCACCGGTACCCGAAGAGCCCCAGCTTTCCTTTTTTGAACGCTACCCCGACCTGGAGAAATTCATCGGCGAAAACCTGGTTAACAAAATAGGTATCGCCATATTAGTGCTGGCCATAGGTTACTTTGTAAAATTCGCTATTGACAGCGGTTGGGTTGGCCCTGCCGGCCGTGTGGGTATTGGCATTGCCTGTGGCGCTATATTGGTAGGCATTGCCCATTGGTTACGCAACAGTTATAAAGCCTTCAGCTCGGTGTTGGCCGGTGGCGGTTTAGCGGTATTTTATTTTACTATAACACTGGCCTATCACCAGTTTAACCTGTTCACTCAAACGGTATCATTCGTAATCCTTATCGTCATTACCATTTTCGCAGTGCTGCTGTCATTGCTTTATGATAAGCAGGAGTTGGCTATCATTGCGCTTGTTGGCGGTTTTGCCAGCCCATTTATGGTGAGCACCGGGAAGGCCAATTACGATGCTTTATTTATTTACCTGCTGATACTGAATACCGGCCTGCTCATCATCGCTTATTATAAAGCATGGCGCGTGCTCAACATGGTGTCTTTCGCGTTTACGGTCATTGTATTTGGTGGGGTGTTGTATACGCTTACGGCGCCAACCTATCATTACGGATTAATTTACGGCAGCATATTTTATGTGCTTTACTTTGCCATCAATGTGGCTAATAACGTTAAGGAGAATAAAAAATTTATCGGTTCGGATTTCAGCATCCTGCTGATCAATACCGGGCTTTATTTTGCGGCCGGCTTGTACCTGCTCACCGCTATGCACCAGGAGCAATTCCGCGGGTTGTTTTGTGTGAGTTTGGCTGTAGTAAACCTTATCCTGTCATACATCCTGTTCCGTAACCGTAAGGTTGATACCAATGTATTGTACCTGCTAATTGGTATTACGCTCACCTTTATATCGCTGGCTGCGCCTATTCAACTTCATGGCAACAGCATTACCCTGTTCTGGGCTGCCGAAACGGTGGTGCTTTACTGGTTGTACCTGCGCTCATCAATTAAATTAATGAAGCTTACCTCGCTTATTTTATGGGTAGCCATGTTATTAAGCCTCTTGATGGACTGGTACCAGATTTACCCCGATCACCTCATTAAGCTTACCATTATTGCCAACAGGGGTTTTATTACAACACTGGTAGCCGCCATCAGCTCGTTCCTGTTATCGGTGCTGGTAAGCCGCGACGAAAACGACGACGCCGGTATAAAATTCAGCAAACATATATTCAGCACCGTAGGGCTGGTCCTATTATTTTTAAGCGGCCTTGTCGAAATTAATCACCAGTTTTTAAACAGGTATCCCGAGGCGTCGCTCAATATATTGTACATAATGCTGTATACGCCGGCTTTTATATTGGGCTATTACCTGGTATCGTTAAAAGTATCAGCAATTCAATTCAGCAACAACATCCGTATAGGTGTCCTTTGGATTTGTATTATCATTTACCTGGTTTTAATGCCACAGTATTTTGGCTTGTTGACAGATATGCTTACCGGCAAAAAAGTACCATCGGGCCATTTTGCAGCGCATTGGATAAGTGCCGCGTTTATCGGCCTGCTATTTTACCGTACCATCCGCCTTTGCCAAACTACTATGGACGATGGCATGAAAACGCTTTTCACCTGGATACTGAGTGCCGGCATCGTAGTATTTTTAAGCCTGGAATTTTGCCTGCTTAGCAACCTGGTATTTTACAGCAAAATGCACTCCATTGAACGGATAGAAACAGTTTACGTTAAAACCACCCTGCCTATATTATGGGGTCTGCTATCATTTGCGCTCATGTGGCTGGGTATGCGTTATAAAATGCGCACCATGCGTATAGTATCGTTAACCCTGTTTTCTATCACGCTGGTTAAACTATTTACTTATGATATTGTAGATATACCACAAGCCGGAAAAATAGCGGCATTCTTTTGCCTAGGTGTTTTGCTGCTCATTATATCCTTTATGTACCAAAAGGTTAAAAAAATTATTGTTGATGATGAAACTGCTAAAAATAAGGAAGACTAACATTGCCTTAACCGCTTTTTTTTGCGGACTGATGTTTACGGCATCGGCACAAAAAAGCTTTAAATATGGCGCTGCCCTGCAACAGGTTGATAGTACCGGCTTTTACCGCATCAGCCTGAAGCCCGGTTTTGTGGCCAAGGCCGGGAACGATATGGCCGATATCCGCATTGCCGATGCCAAGGGCAATTTTGTACCTTATATACAGGCCGGTAGCCTGCCCCAAAAAAACCAGCAAAGCTTTGTGGTATTTAACCGGATAGATACGCGCCTGCCAACCGATACAGGTACCACTTATATTGTTGAAAATAAAACAGGCCTCGCGCTTGATAAGCTGTGGATAAAGCTGCAAAACACCGCAGTACAACGCAAGGTAAACCTAATAGGCAGCGACGACCTGCAGCAATGGTTTGCCATACAGGAAAACATCCCCTTGCAGGAGGCAGTACAAAACAGCGAAGGCACCTACATGCAATTACTCTCGTTCCCGGCCAGCAGTTACCGGTATTTTAAAATATTGGTTGATGATAAAAACAAAACCCCCATTAAGTTTTTGCAGGCCGGTATTTATACCGAATATGCCAAAACGCTGGCTTATACACCTGTGCCCTCGCTTCAGTTTACGCGTGCTGATAGTAACAAAACCACCTTCATCAACATCAAACTAAACGATAATTACCAGGTAAATAAGCTGCATTTAAATATCAGCGCGCCTAAATATTTCAGGCGAAACGTAACGGTGTACCAAATTATTGGCGGTTATAAAGAAGCTGTTGCCGAGGCTGAATTAAACTCAACCAAAAACAACGACCTGCTATTTTCTGCAAAGGCCAGCCAACTGTTATTACAGATTGCCAATGGCGATAACCAGCCATTAACCATTACCGGAATTGATGCCTACCAAACCGATCAATACCTGGTGAGTTATCTTGATGGCAAACAAAGCTACCGCCTGCTGGCCGGCGATTCGACCGCGCAGGCACCCGAATACGACCTGAAGTTTTTTGCCGACAGCATAAAAGATAACATCCCAACCATCAGCCATGGCGCTATTGTTAAAAACAATGCGATTTTGCAGGCCCAAGCCAAAGCAGGCAAGGATTATACGGTATTGATTTGGGCGGCTATTGTAGTTGCTTTGGGGCTATTACTGCTGCTTACTTTGAAAATGACGAAAGAGGTGGGGAAGAAGGATAGCTAATTTCAGTAAATTGTGTCCCCCGATTCTGTATCCTCACAGATCGCTATTCTCCATTTGATGCGGTAAACTGAGAGCATACCGGTAAGATGCTTGTGGAGACACGGGCATTGGGAGGAAATTTAACTACTAAAATTTAGCACTTGTGTTTTAAGATAATGCTCAATTACAAGTTTGGCCTCTTCTATATTTTGTATTCCTATCTGGATTTTTTCGCCATTTTTAAATATAATCTGAATACCATTATTAGCTTTTAAGTTATACCCCATTCCGTTTTTATGAGTGCTTCTTAATCTTAAAAAGCGATCGCGGATAAACACCTGGTCAATATTATCCCATTTACATAGTATTTCGACTTTTGAAGGCCTCTCCTTCAGAAAGATGCCTTGCTCGTCAATTTTTATAACCAAGCTTTTAAAAAATACATATATATCCACCACGATCATAATACCGCAACCGCCAAAAAGTCCAATTCCTATACCAGCCGGGATAGAATTAACCGGTGCGATTAATGAATAGGTAAGTCCCGCAACAAAAACTACTGATAGTATAATTGCGATAAACTTTGCCCCTGGAGTATCAAATTTTTGAGTTTCGGTGAATATCCTATCTGAATTAAAAGACATGATTTTTTAAATATGTTGGTTGAAGATATGTAAAACGTACCGAAATGAAAAGGCAACCCGAAAAGATGGCTTTAACGGTGAAAAAAGAAGTGGCATACTTCCCTTCCCCGATCTGTGTCCTCACAGATAGATATTATCCAGTTGATCCGGTAAACCGACGTTATACCTGCAAGATGCCAGTGAGGATACAGGCATCGGGGAGGTAAATTACTCCTTCAGGAGTTGATCGGCCACGATTTTGCTGCCTACAATACAGGCTACGGTTCCAAGTCCGGGCCAGGTGGTATCGCCCACCATTCTAAAATTTTTTACGCCAATATCGTGGGGCATGGCCTTGAAATTTGAATTGTGTAAATTTTGCCTAACGCCTCCAACTGTGCCATTTATCCTGCCTGTAAATCGCTGATAGGTTCGGGGAGTACCCACCTGGTATACGATGGCGTTTGTTCCCAACTGCGGATAGATCCGCTTGGCCAGGGCGACCAAATGGTTTCCTATATTTTCTTTTTTTAACTGGTATTCTTCTTCGTTAAGATTTTGCCATTCAGCAAGTTTACAATGAGTGGAAATCATTACCGACCTATACCCTTCAGGCGCACTATCTGTGTCGCCGGCGGCCGAAACAGAAATGAACATATTATTCCCGTTGCCTAATGGCAAATCATAATTGTAAAATAGCTGGTGGTGTGTAAGATCCTGGCAGGCTATCTCAGATTCGGGCACACCCAAAAAAACGACTACTGCACTTTCATAGCGATCTTTATCCCTTTTAACATACTGCTCTAAAACTTGCTTTATGTTAGGCGGGGCAATGACCATGGTATTTTCGGCCGGTATCGCACTTATTACCTGGCGGGCCCTGAATTTTCCTTTTCTTGTTATCAGAACATATTCTTTATCCACCATCTCCAATTTTTCAACCTGTTGACCAACCAACAGTACGCCGCCCAATTTTTTATAATGTGCTGCTAAATTTACCCAAAAGCCTCTCATCCCGCCCTTTGCCCTTCGTAACCCTGCACCCCTGATAGTTATCCCGAGCGCTGCATTGATTAATGGGGCCTCCTCCAGCGCGCTGTTTACCGTATCTTCTACCAGCATTGATAATACGGCTTTTAATTCCCGGTCGTTTTCAAGACCATATTTCTTTAATATATCTGCCACGGTGTAATTCAAAAAACGTGCTAACGATATATTACCAATGCCAATTGCCCTGGCAGCACGTAAAGCATCTGCAACATTTTGAATAGGTAGCTTGATACCTTTGCGGCTTGCATTCCAAAAAACCAATGCCATTTTATCCATCAGCGCCCAGAATTTAAGATGAGCAGGTGAATTTCCCAATTTTTCTGCCCTTTCCTGGTGCCATTTACTTTTGTCGCGATATAAGTGGATTGATTTATTGGGCAGCCATAATTGATAATCCAAAGGCTCCGATTCGGGCATTTGTAAACCGACGGCACCAAGCAATTCGCCGCCAATGCCACCTGGTTCAAAATCAACAAGCGTGGTTGCACCAACATCAAAACTAAATCCCTTTTTGGAATAAAAGCCGGCGCAGCCGCCAGGCTGGCCATGTGCCTCTAAAATTAAGGTTGATTTACCTGCCGCCTGGAGTCTCATTGCGGTTGCCATACCAGCAATGCCACATCCTATTATGGCTACGTCGTAATTGTGCATTTGCCAAGATAAATTAATATAACACTTCTTTTTTCCGCGATCTGTGTCCTCACAAATCGCTATCCTTTTGTTGATCCGGTAAGCCGACAGCATAGAGGCGAGATGCCTGTAAGGACACTGGCATAGGGAATAGAGACGATCCCTACCCCCTTATACTCAATATATCATGTATTGCATGCTCAGCCTTTTGATACTGAAAGGTAAACCCGGCATCCATTAAACGCTGCGGTTTCACCCAACGGCTTTTTAATATTAGTTCCGATTCGGTGCCAATAACCAGGGCGCCAATCTCCAACAGCCATTGTGGTGCGGGCAGGCCAACAGGCATACCATATGCTTTGCGGATGAGTTGCATAAAATCGGCGTTCTTTTCGGCATACGGTGCGGCACAATTGTATACGCCTTCCGTTTCAGGATGATCAAGCAAAAATTGGGTACTGCGGGCTACATCGTGCTCATGCACCCAGGCCAGGTATTGTTGCCCATCACCTTGTTTGCCGCCCATTCCCATTTTTACCAGGTTAAGCAAGCGCGGAAAAACACTGCCGCTGCGGCCAAGGGCGATACCCAGCCGCAAAGCTACTTTACGGGTTTCAGGTGTTTCGCACTTAAAGAAAGTGCTTTCCCAAATGTTGCATACGTCGATGCTGAAACCGTAACCTATCTCGCCGGTTGCTTCGTCCTGCGGATGGTCTTCGGCATGGCGGTAAATAGTGGCAGAGGTAATGTTGATCCACAACTTTGGCGGATCAACCATTTTATGGATCACATCGCCCAACAGTTTGGTAGGCGTAACACGTGAGGCGATGATCGCGGCCTTGTTCTTTTTGGTATAGCGGCAGTTTACGTTTTTACCGCAAAGGTTAATAAGCATATCGGCGTGAATGAGCTGCACAGTCCAGCCGTTTTCTGTTTTGCCATCCCAAACTACCGTGCGGATGTTGCCGACAGCCGGGGCTTGCTTGCGGGCCAGGATAATGACCTCATCGGCCAAATCTTTGTAATATTTGGCCAGCACAGTACCCAGGTAACCATTGCCACCCGCCAGTACTATTTTTTTGTACGCTTTCATGATATCAGTTTAGGATAAGAATCAATAAAATAACACGGTAAGTTACCCAGCTGATGGTCATTCCCCAGCCCAATTGCAGTAGTTTTGTACGGCGAATATGCTCCAAAAACATCAGCCCGGCCACTCCTACAAAGAACAACGTACAAATCAATGGCCCGGGATGAAACCAATGGTTAACAGCAAGCGGGATAAGCAATAGCAAACTACCTGCAAAAGATATGGTCATCATGTTGCCCATGTAGGTCCAGATTTTGTCTTTAGCGTAAATGCCGATCACAACACCTTGTACCAATACCTGCCCGCCGCAAATGAGGTATTCGCGGTAAGCATTGCCCGGCGGTACCATGCCCACCAGCAAATTCGCGTAACGGGTTAATATAAACGCGGTACAAAACCAGGTAAACAGCAGATAAACTATTCTGTAATGGAGTTTAAAAGAAGGTTTGTAAGCAAAATCCGTGGCCTCATGAACAGGCGGAATAATTACCCTCCTGTTGTAGGAGATAAAAGCGTAAATCTTGCTCATGAGCCAAATAAAAGGTTTAAAAGCAAACAAAGGGGTAAATATGGGCCAGGCGTTGCCCAGTATTTTAAACAGGCTTTTGATACCATAAGTAACCTCGCCGCTTTTAAGGTTAATGAGGGCAATTTCGTTAACTGCCCTTTGCCTGTCATAAACCGGGCAGGTGTTTTGGGGCATGGTTTGGTAAGCAGCCCTGCCGCCATCATCAAGCATGCCGGGCTTTACAAAGGCTTTGGTATAAACACTACACATGGGACATTCGGCATCGAAAAGGATCATGTGGTTATTAAGCGTTTTCATTGTTGCGGGTTTTACTATTCCTGATTGACGACACAAAGGTATAGTTTATTTTATATTTTCAATAATTATTGAAAATATAAAATTTGAACGTTTTACTTAAGGAAAAGAAACTTTTAAACCCGGTCAGGCTATCTGCAATTATCCAAAATCCACAAAGCTTTTCACGGTTGTAAGGGATAAAACAACACTCTTTACAATTATCAGGATTGGTCAGGCTATCTTGCATAATTATCGCAACTGCAAGAATGAAAAAGGTGGGCTTTATTGGCATGCCTGAGCCTGGCACGGAAAAGATTTTGCGTGGATTAGTCCCCATGCTAATATCCTTGAAGTTTATGCTAATAAAGCGGGTTGTAATAAAAAAAATTATCTTTATGATTGTGACCGGCTTTGGGCTTATTGTGCATAAAGCAAGCGTTACAGCATATAAATAAGGTATTGCATTTTACCAATTGATGCATTATTGATTTTTTACTAACAAATAACCTATGTTTTTAAGATGAAAAATTATGTTTTGTTATTGTTAAGCTGGATGTTTGTTTTACTGGCAGCACCGGCTGCGTTTGCCCAAAAAAAGTTTAATGGCCTTGATGTTGGCCTGGGCAACCTGTACCGCACCAGCGATGCCAAAACCCGGTCGATAAGTCCGGAGAATTTTAATGGTGAAAAAGGTAAAGGCGGTATGGCCACTACCGGTACGGGAGGTAACGCATCGCGCGATTTGGGTCAAACCTGGAAGGTGAGCCCAAGTGTAGTGATCAAAAAACACACCACATTTACCATTGCCGAAATTAACGAAAGTGGTGCCATTCAGCACATCTGGATGACGCCTACAGGCAACTGGCGCTACAGCATCCTTCGCTTTTACTGGGACGACGAAACCACCCCATCTGTTGAGGTACCCGTTGGCGACTTTTTTTGCATGGGCTGGGGTAAGTATTCGCCCCTCGCCAGTTTAGCCGTGGCTGTTAACCCGGGCAGTGCTTTTAACTGCTACTGGCCTATGCCATTCCGCAAAAAATGCCGCATCACCATGGAAAATATTGATGATAACGATATGGTGCTCTATTACCAGGTTGATTATACGCTTACAGATATTCCGGATGATGCGGGTTACTTTCATGCGCAGTTTCGCCGTACCAATCCCCTGCCCTATAAAAAAGATTATGTTTTGGTGGATAGTATTGTAGGCAAGGGACAGTATGTGGGCACTTATTTAGCCTATGGCAGCCACAAAAACGGCTGGTGGGGCGAGGGCGAGATTAAGTTTTTTATGGATGGCGATACYAAATTCCCTACTATAAACGGCACCGGTACCGAGGATTATTTTTGCGGATCATATGACTTTGATACCCGCCACAAGGACGCCAACGGCAAAGAGAAGAACGAAACCGAATACACCGAATTTAATACGCCCTACAGCGGCCTTGCCCAGGTAATTGGCGGCGACGGCCACTATACCGTAGCCCAGCGCTTTGGCCTATACCGCTGGCATATTGTTGATCCCATCAGGTTTGAAAAAAGCCTGAAAGTAACCATCCAGGCACTGGGCTGGCGACACGATGGGCGGTATATGCCTTTGCAGGACGATATTGCATCTACCGTGTTTTGGTACCAGACCGGCCCAACTAACCCATTCCCCAAATTACCGTCGCGCGACGAACTTGAAGTAAACTGATGAAGCTATACAAAATTGCCAAAGGCATCCTGCTGGAGCATGAAGGTGCCGCTTACATTATTGATGACAGCTGGGATAAACTGGTAAACCGCGATAACCTGGCCGCCTACCTGCAATCCGTTATTGACGATACTACGCCGTTAACTGCCGGTGTACACCAGGAATTTACCAACAGCCAGGCGCTGCCGCCCATTGGCACACAGGAGGTTTGGGCTGCCGGCGTAACCTATTTAAAAAGTCGCGACGCCCGGATGGAAGAATCAGAAAGCTCGGGCGGTGCCAGTTTATACGATAAGGTTTATGATGCCGCAAGGCCCGAACTGTTTTTTAAAGCCACGCACTACAGGGTGAGCGGCCATGGCGGAGAGGTGTACATCCGCAAAGATTCGGAATGGAACGTGCCCGAACCCGAGCTAACACTGTACATCAACAGCAAAGGCAATATCCAGGGCTATACCATCGGCAACGATATGAGTTCGCGCAGTATTGAGGGCGAAAATGCCTTGTACCTGCCACAAGCCAAAATCTACGAAAAAAGTGCCGCGCTCGGCCCATGCTTATATGTAAGTGCAGAGCCATTGCCTGCTGATTCGGCCATCAAACTGCTTATCAAAAGCGACGGCGCCGCGGTGTACCAGGATGAAACCACCATATCGCGCATAAAACGCTCTTTTACCGAACTGGTGGGCTATTTATATGCCGAGTGCGATTTTCCGCAGGGCTGTTACCTCATGACGGGTACCTGCCTGGTGCCGCCGCCAACGTTTACTTTGCAGCAGGGCGATGAGGTTTATATTACGATAGACCACATCGGCACTATGATCAACACCATCGGCATTAACCCAAAACATAAGTAAGCCAATGAGGAATCTGAAGATAGCTTATTTTATGCTGATAGCTGCAAGCCTTAATTCCTGCACCATGCGAATGCCGGATGCCTTACCCGGAGAATTCCGTTATGATCGTCTCTTTTTAGAAAAACACGATAAAGGTCTTATTCTTTTAATTACGAAAGACTTAAATAGCGCAATCCTGGTTTCGCCAAAATACCAGGCCAAGGTGTTTACATCAACAGCTGATGGGATTACCTTTGGGAAAAGTTTTGGCTGGATAAAATACGAAACCTTCGACCTGAAACAACCCGACCCGCATATGAACGCTTTTGGCGGCGAAGACAGGCTTTGGCTTGGCCCCGAGGGAGGCAGGTTCTCGCTGTTCTTTAAACCGGGTACCAAAATGGATTTTGATAACTGGCATACCCCGGCCGCGGTTGATAATGAAAGCTGGCAACTGGTTTCCTCGTCGGATACCAGGGTATCTATGAGCAAAGCTACCCGGCTGCAAAACTATGCGGGCACGCAGCTGGATATCAAACTCGACAGGGACATCGAGATCCTGGAACCGGAAGCGATTAAGCAGTTGCTGGGCATTAGCCCGGATTCCACTATAAAAATGGTTGGCTTCAGTACTATAAATACCATTACCAACACCGGCAGAACAGCCTGGAACGAAACCACCGGCGCCCCCTGCCTCTGGAACCTGGATATGTTTACCCCATCGCCCAAAACAGTTATTGTGGTACCTTACATTGATAGCGCAACAGGCAAGGTTGCCACCACCAATTATTTTGGCGAGATTGCTAAAGACCGCGTCAACTACAACAAAGGCATCCTGTTGTTTAAGGCCGATGGCAAATCGCGCGGCAAACTGGGCATCCCGCCAAACCGGGCCAAAAATATGGCCGGCAGCTATGATGCCAGCAACCGGGTGTTAACCGTCACCGTTTTTGATATCGACAGCAGCGCCAAATACCTTAACCAGGAGTGGAAAACCGACACGGCCCCCTTCAGCGGCGACGCGGTAAACGCCTATAACGACGGCCCCCTGGCAGATGGCAAACAGATGGGCCCTTTTTACGAAATTGAAAGCGTATCGCCCCCCGCTTTTTTAAAACCCGGCCAAAAGCTGGCGCACAAACACAGCGTATTCCACTTTACCGGGGATGAAAAAGCGCTTAACACCATCGCCCTGAAAACCCTGGGAGTTTCAATAAAAGATATTACATCAGCATTAAATAAAAGCAACCCGATAAACCAATTATAACAAAACCCAATTATGTCAAAAGACAAAAAATTATTTGCCGTTGGCCTCATCACTTCCCTGTTTTTTGTGTGGGGATTTGCATTAAATTTAAACCCTATACTCATCCCCCACCTCAAAAAAGCTTGCCAATTAACGGATCTGCAATCGTCCCTCGTCGATTCGGCTTCGTATATCGGTTATTTTGTAATGGCTATACCCGCAGGGCTGTTCATGAAAAAATTTGGATATAAGGGCGGTATTATTGTGGGGCTAACGCTTTGCGCATTAGGCGCCTTTTTGTTTTATCCTGCGGCTTCGGTACGCAGTTACGCATTCTTTCTCACCGCTTTGTTCATCATCGCCTGCGGACTGGCATTCCTGGAAACTGCCGCCAACCCTTACATGACCGCTCTTGGTGATCCCGAAAGCGCCGCCTTTCGCCTCAACTTCGCGCAATCATTTAACGGATTGGCGGCTACCGTTGCCCCTTATGTAGGCGGACTATTTATCCTATCCGAAACCAATTTAACTGCCGACCAGGAAAAAAGTATGGGGACCTCGCAATTGGCGCAGTACCTTAATAAAGAGGCATCAGCTGTGCAGGTGCCCTTTTTAATCATCGGGGCAGTTGTTTTGCTGCTGGCCATTATCCTGTATAAAACCTCGCTGCCCGAGATTACCGACGAGGAAGAAACCGTTACCCCATCACACGCCGAAACCTCGGCTAAAACCAAAAACCTGGTGCTCGGCGTTATCGCCCAGTTTTTTTACGTGGGTGCCCAGGTTTGTGTAAGCAGCTTTTTTATCCGCTTTGCGGGTAAGGTGGCGGGCATCGCCCAAAAACCGGCGTCGGTGTTTTTGGCTATTGCTTTAGCAGGTTTTATGTCGGGCAGGTTTATCGGCACTTTTTTGATGAAGTACATCCGCCCGGCCAAACTGCTGGCCATTTACAGTGTAATTAATATTTTCCTGGTGGTGCTGGCTGTAGTATTGCATGGCAAACTGGCGGTGTATGCTTTGATGGGGGTTGAGTTTTTTATGTCAATCATGTTCCCAACCATATTTTCGCTAAGTATCCGGGGGCTGGGGCCAAAAACCAAACTGGGCTCGTCGTTGGTTATTATGGCCATTGTGGGTGGCGCGGTTTTTCCGCCAATACTAGGTTTGGTATCAGATATATCCAACATCCAATTGGCATATCTGGTACCTGCTGTTTGCTTTGTGTTTGTACTTTATTTTGCATTAACCAACCTGCGGGTTAAGGACAAGGTTGACATGACCGTTGCACATTAACCATGTAGCACATTAATAACAAAGTTGATAGCGATATAATACAGTAAAAAATAAATGCTTCTTCAAGTCTCCTCCTTCAGGGGGAGATTTAGAGGGGGCTTAATCCATATACCATGAATTTACAACTTACAGATAAAGTAATTATAGTAACAGGCGGCGCAAAAGGCATAGGCGAGGGCATTGTTAAAGTTTTGGCTGCCGAGGGCGCCATCCCGGTTATTGTAGGCCGTAGCGAGGCGGATAACCTTAAAGTGGTTCATGAAATTGAAGTCGCCGGTGGCCGGGCATTCCAGGTTGCTGCCGAACTTACCGACCCTAAGGCCAATGAAAACGCCATTACCGCCACTGTAGCCAAATATGGCCGAGTAGACGGCCTGGTGAACAACGCCGGCGTAAACGACGGTGTAGGCCTGGAAGACGGTAACTACGAGGCGTTCATCGCATCGCTGCATAAAAATGTGGTGCACTATTACCTGATGGCCCATTACGCCCTGCCCGAGTTGATCAAATCCAAAGGCGCTATCGTCAACATTACCTCTAAAACTGCCGACACCGGCCAGGGTCACACCTCGGGATACGCGGCGGCAAACGGCGGGCGTAATGCCTTAACCCGCGAGTGGGCTGTAGAGCTGTTGAAATACGGGATCCGTGTAAACGCCGTTGTAGTGGCCGAGTGCTGGACCCCGCTGTACGAAACCTGGCTAAACAAAATGACCGACCCGGAAGCCAAGCTCAAAGAAATTCAATCAAAAATCCCCCTGGGCAACCGCATGACCACCGCCGAAGAGCTGGCCAACACTACCGCCTTCCTGCTCTCGCCCGTATCCAGCCATACCACCGGCCAACTGGTATACGTCGACGGCGGCTACACACACTTGGATAGGGCGCTGGCAAACGCTTAAAATAGAATCAAGAGTTAAGACTTTTGAACGCTGGCTAATACCCACCCGGCGACCTCGATTTTATCGGGGCGTCACCTTCTCTTCGACTGGGGTGTAAAAGTATTTAAGGCACTCAATATCAATATATTACAGAAAAAAAACAAATAATAAAATTTCACGCCCCTCTTTCCAACGAAGTTGAAGAGAGGGTGCCCAGCAAAGCCTCGGGCGGGTGAGTCTTCGCCGCCATTCCGCAAATGACTAATGAACTATCCCACCAATGAACTAATGAACCAGTGAACCAATGAACACCTCCGCAAACAACCTGTACGATTTCAGCTTCGCTTCACTATCGTAAATATGCGATGTTGCCATAATTTCGTCTACCCCGTTTTCTGCCACAAAATCGGTTAGCGCGGCGGTTATTTTTTGCTTGCTGCCTATGAACGAGTAGGCCAGCATCTGCATTACGGCTTCCTCTTCAAACACGTTCCAGATGTGGGCCATGCTTTCAACCGGGGGTTGCAGCAGGCGGCGTTTGCCGGTAACAATGCCCATAAACATTTGCTTAACGCTGGTGGCCAGGTATTCGGCTTCCTCGTCGGTATCGGCGGCTACTACGTTTACGCAGGCCATTACGTAAGGCTCCTGCAACACTGCCGAAGGTTTAAAGTTATCCCGGTATATTTTAATGGCCTCTTTAAAGTAGGCCGGCGCAAAGTGACTGGCGAAGGCATAAGGCAAGCCCTTGGCCGCAGCAAGCCGGGCGCTATCCGTGCTCGATCCTAATATCCATATCGGCACCTCCAGCCCCTCGCCGGGAATGGCGCGAACTTTGGCATCGGCATTATCTGCCGAAAAATATTTTTGCAGCGCCTCCACATCCCGAGGGAAGTGAAACGACGCGTTCATGTTCTCGCCCCTGATGGCCATGGCGGTTACCTGGTCGGTGCCTGGGGCGCGGCCAAGGCCAAGGTCAATCCGGTTGGGGTATAGGGTGGCCAGGGTGCCAAACTGCTCGGCCACCACCAGCGGTGAATGATTGGGCAGCATAATACCGCCCGAACCCACGCGGATGCTTTGCGTATTGCCCGCCACATACCCAATCAGTAACGATGTGGCCGAACTTGCCACCGCAATCATATTATGATGCTCGGCAAACCAGTAACGCGTATAGCCCAACTGCTCGGCCTGCCGGGCGTTTTGCAGGCTCAACCTGTAGGTATCCGCAATAGGGTGCCCCTCAACCACGGTAGCCAAATCCAGTACCGAATAAGTCAGCTTATCCAATGTTTTTAAACTCATACCACAAATTTAAACCTAAACCCCGCAGCAATGCGAGACCCTAAGGCAGATATGACTTTGGCTAAACAATAGCCTCCCGACACCGTCATGCGGGGGTAAAAAGCGGGGAAGTCTTAGCCTGCGTTCAAGGTCAATGTTTTTGTGTTGGAAAATCCCAGACTTACGTTTTTGCAACTTTAAGCCTTTTGCCTGTCACTCTCCTTTGGCCGGTCTGACAATGGATACCACTATCAATCAGCCCTAAATAATACCCCTGTTATTTCTTCGCTCAATGCCCACAGTTTTCCTGCATTTTCGGCATTTACCGAGTATGGTTTTACACCCCTCAGGGATGAAGGATCGCTGTAGTCATGATTAATATTTCCCTCGTCAAGTTCGGCCACATCGGCATCTTCACAATAAACACCGCCTATGCCATTTAATTGCGGGCTGGTAGCGCACCAAACCGAAGTAGCAGCACCCTGATCAACATTTTTAAGTTTGGCTGCCACTTCTGGCTTAATGTTACCGTCCTGGTCATGCGTGCCCATTTGCTGAAATAAAGCCATAGGGGCTACGCGGCCCAGGTCGGTGCCGATTACCGAACCGGGATGTGCCGAAAAAGCGCGCACATTAAAAGCCTTGCCCCGGTGGTCAAGCTCTACCGCGAAAAGATTATTGGCCGATTTGGATTGGCCATAACCCTGTAACGTTTCATAATCACGGTTTATAAAATTGGGATCGTCAAAATTGAACGGAGCAATTTGGTGGCCAAAAGAAGATACATTAAGCACCCGGGCGCCATTTGCTTTACGCAAAGCGGGCCAAAGCCTGGCCGTTAACTGAAAATGACCCAAATGGTTGGTAGATAGCTGTGACTCATATCCCCGCCCGTCCCGTTGCAGTGGCACCCACATAATGCCGGCATTGTTAATAAGGATATGCAGAGTATCATGAACCGCGAGGAATTTTGCTGCGAACGCATCGATGGATTCCGGCTGCTGTAAGTCCATTTCTTCAATTATTATGTTGGCCGTTCCCTTTAAGTTATTAGCGGCTTTACTGCTATCGCGGGCTGGTACAATTACCGTTGCGCCGGCCGCAGCCAGTGTTTTTACTGTTTGGAGGCCAATGCCAGCGTAACCGCCGGTAACAATGGCGGTTTTGCCATTAAGGTCAATCCCTTTTATAACATCATGAACAGTAGATGTTGCATTAAACCCTGATTGGAGCGGTTGCTGTAGGGCTCCGTTATAATTGTCTTTTAAGTTCATCGTTTTTTGATTTTATTTTCAAGACAAAACTAACGGCGTCAGGGAAAAACAGGTTTGTTTAAAACATCAAACTGCTTTGTTTAAAACGTCAAAAAAAACAGGCCCGAAGCAAACGGACTTTTATGCTTTGGTTTATTGAAGCCAACTTTCTTTTTATCGCGTGCAAAACAACATCGTTTAGCCTTATTGTCAATTTAAAAGTTTTATTTATCATTGCGTCACAAAAACGCATAGGGTTGCCCCTGTTCAATAAACCGGTTATAACATTACATTTCTTCTTGTATTTAAATAAAATAAAGCATATTTATAATTCGTGCCGCGTTGGCACAGCCAAAGCCATACAAAACCTTTAACACTTTTAAACTAATGACCCAAACTCCTGCGTACCTCGAATCAAAAAGCCATTATAAAATTTTAGACGGACTGCGCGGTGTAGCCGCCCTGTTAGTGGTAACCTTCCACATTCTGGAGGCCAACAATGGTGGCAGTCGCTTTGCCCAGATCATTAATCACGGCTACCTGGCTGTCGATTTCTTTTTCCTGCTATCGGGCTTCGTTGTTGCTTATGCTTATGATGACCGTTGGGGCAAAATGAGTCAATGGGAGTTTTATAAGCGCAGGCTGGTACGTTTACAACCAATGGTTATTATGGGAAGTATCATTGGTGCCATATTTTTTTATTTACAGGCATCGCCAACGGTGTTCCCGCTAATAAGCGCAACGCCGGTTTGGAAAATGCTTTTGGTTATGGTGATTGGTTGTACACTAATCCCGATACCTATATCGATGGACATTCGCGGATGGCAGGAAATGCACCCGTTGGATGGGCCTGCCTGGTCGCTGTTTTTTGAGTACATAGCCAATATTTTGTACGCGGTAATTGTACGCCACTTTTCAAAAACAGTACTTGCCATATTTGTGGCCATATTTGCCGGCTTGCTTATCAACTACCTGGTAACAGGGCCGCAGGGCGATGTTATAGGTGGCTGGAGTATCAATAAACAGCAAATGAGCATAGGCTTTATACGATTGCTCTACCCGTTTTTTGCCGGGGTGCTGCTTTCTCGCTTAGGAAAGCTTATCCACATTAAAAGCGCATTTGCGGTATGTAGCATACTTGTTTTTATTGTACTTGCTATCCCCAGAATTGGCGGCACAGGGCAGCTTTGGATGAACGGTTTATACGAAGCGTTTGTGATTATTATCATGTTCCCGCTTATTGTTGCCATTGGGGCCGGCGGCGAGCTAACCGGCAAAACAGCCACCAAAGTGTGTAAGTTTTTTGGCGATATTTCTTATCCCATTTATATAACCCACTACCCTTTAATTTATTGGTACACCGCCTGGGTTATTGATAATAAAGTGCCCATGGGCTACAGCCTTTGCATTGGCTCGGTAGTGCTGGTTAGCAGCATAGCCATTGCTTATGCCTGCCTTAAATTGTATGATGAACCTGTTCGCGAGTGGCTCAGGAAACGTTTTTTGGTAAAAAAGGCACAATGATATAATCGATGCAGTGCATCGATTATAAAGCGGGAGATTTGTAAGTTTCCCGCTTTTTTTTTAGTGTGCAGCTTTGTTTTCAAAAAACCTTTTCTGGGTTTTCAGGGCTCCATCTAACGATTTTTGAATATAGGCAATCCCCTCTATCGCTTCAGGGGTTGATGCTCTTTGGGCAATTTCTACCGGATTGGTAAAATCAACTTCTTCAACGCGTTGGTTAATCCACCAAAGGTTACCAAAGGGATCTAAAACCCGGCAAACCTTTTCTCCAAAATAAAGCGTAGTTATGTCGGTAACCGATTTAGCCCCCAGTTGTAAAGCTTTTTGATAGGCGTTTTCAACATCGTCCACATACAAATTCAAAAACGACGGCGTTGATGCCCAGTCGGTTCTTGAATCAAATAACATAACCAAGGCGTCTCCAATTTTCACTACCACATGTATAATTACGCCTTTATTATTGGTAATCCTGCTATTTGGAACTTCTTGGGCATCAAATGCGGCTACCAAAAACGCAATTAAACTGGCGGATGATGGCGATATGATCCATGGCGTTATTGATGTATAATCATCTGGTACCGTTTTGATTTTTTGCGAATCGAAGCTTCTCATGATTTTCTGTTTTAATTTTTAACAAAATTACCGGTAGCGAATGACAGCCCTATGTCAGTAGGATTGAAATTAATTTTTAATGGGGGAAGAACGAAAATCGGCGAGAGACTAAGGTTTTTAAAGCTTCGTAGGCAAAGGGCTTACAACATGTGATGAGTAGGTCGTCAAAACCTAACGGGAAGGGGCTCTAAGTACTATCCTTCGATAAGCTGCTGATGACAGCGCCGTTTTTTGCTTCATCGCGCTAAATATCTGGAAACTATATACGGTTATGAATTACCGGCAGATCCTTCATTGCCCAGGATGACAGAAATGGTGTGGTAAAACCCCTAAAAAGCCTCGTTCAAACCCAAAAAGAAGCCTTTTGAGCCAAACTTGCCAAAGGCATAGTCGAGGCATAAATTGGTCCTGGTAGCTTTGTTAAACAGCACCCGCAAACCACCGCCGCCACCGGGCTGAAATTTTTGGAACAGTTTGGTCCCGGCTTCGTCATTGGCGGTTTGCTCGTTAAAAAAAGCAACCCCGCTTATAAATTTGTTTTTGAGGATAGGGAAGCGGTATTCCACTTCGCTGTAGTTAAACCTGGTACCCTTAAAATAACCGGTAGTATAGCCCCTGCCGCTGCGGAAACTGCCATCTTTGGCCGTACCAGGCAATTCAAGATAGGGTATATCGCCGCTAATCAGGTACGAACCCCAATTCCAAAAGGCAATAACATGCTCCGGGTTTTCTGACGACAAGCTAAAATACTTCCTGAAATCGGTAGTAAACTGTACCGCGCTTTTGGTACTGCCCATCCAGGTTTGGTTAACCCGGAAACCGGCATCTGCATAAATTCCTTTATAAGCACGGTTCTGATTATCTCGGGTGGTGTACTGAACGTTAAAAAGCAAACCATCGGCCCGGTAACTGTCCCGCTTAAATCCGTGCTCGTCACTATAAATATTATATGGGGTTAAATGGTTGGTGGTATCTGCCTTGTCCTGAATTTTGGTACGGATGTCAAATGACACCCCGGCGCCTACAAACAGGTTTTTCTCTACTTCCTTGTAAACCTTTTCGCGCAGGTTTAAATATATGGAATGATATGCGCGGCCTTTACGGTTGGCATTAACAAGCGCCTGGTCGGCTGCGCTGCCTCCCGGATCGGGCAGGCCTATCCCTAAGCCATAATCGGGCGTAACGCTTTTGGCCGCCACTATGTTACCCTGAAAATTCCACTTGTTACCTGGAGTATAAACATTATGATTGATGTAAAAATAAAGAATGCCTTTTGTAGTATACGATACTGAAGTTGCCGCAACCGATAATAGCGTATTCGGGTCGCTTCCTAATTTACGCCCTGCCACGGCCTTTATGCCCAGCTGAAACCCAATACTGGGGTTAGAAGCGATATTGGGAATAACTGTTATGCCCGAAGGCTTTTTGAAAACAGAATCGGGCTTCTTTTTGGGGTGTAAAACATCTGTTACCAGGTTGCCAAAATCATACTGTTTTGAAATATCATTGGCTTTATTCTGAAACTTCACCGAATCGGCATGATGTTTTATTGAATCTGTTTTCAGGGTATCGTGGGGTACTACTTCCTGCCCATAAACATAGCCTTGTACAGCTATCAATGCGGGCAATAATAAAATTTTAAATACGAAGTAAAACCGGTTGTTTATATTGTTTTGCTGCACTATCAGGATTGAAAAATATTAAACTTCAACTACTTATCAGGGCCCTTAAAACACAGGGCCAATTTTTAAACCTGAAAACCATTGAAATGTTTGATGTTAAAACCGCCAATACACACGTACAGGGAGTAGGCTTTAGTGGATCCGGTTAATAACTTCGCCCAAAGTACCCTGATTAATGTCCCTGTAAGGTTTTGAATACTTCTATCGTCTGCGTATTTACATAAACGGTTTAATAACCTTGGGGCGGTTATTTATATATGGTATTTGCTTTTGGTGGGGCATCAATAAAGAACTTAAATAGTATCATATCTGAAATATTTATCCTATTTTCGGACGTTTTTTGTGTGAATTTTTAATGAAGTTTCTTTTTTAATATAATAATTTTAGTTCATGATACATATAGGGGCGCGGTACCTTACTGCCGATGATTTTTCTAAGATTTTGTTTGATGGCGAGGAAGTTGGCTTGGATGCATCGGTTGTTAAGAATGTTGAGGTTAATTACCAGTTTTTGCAGGGTTTCTCTTCAAACAAGCTCATATACGGCATTAACACCGGTTTCGGGCCAATGGCCCAGTATAAGGTGAGCGAAGAAAATTTGCTGCAGTTACAATACAACCTTATCCGCAGCCATGCTTCGGGTGGTGGTAATTTAATGCAGCCCCTGCTGGTTAAAGCCCTGATGATTGCCAGGCTGAACAGCTTTATGCAGGCCCGTTCGGGCGTGCACACCGATTTGCCCGAGCTGCTTACCCAATTAATTAATAAAAATGTTGCACCCAATGTATTTGAACATGGCGGTGTAGGCGCATCCGGCGATTTAGTGCAACTGGCCCACCTGGCGCTGGTTTTAATTGGCGAAGGCGAATCAAGTTACAAAGGCGAACAGCACGACACTGCCGAATTGTTTAAAGAACTGGGCATCGAGCCGCTATCTATAAAAATCCGCGAAGGCTTAGCCATTATCAATGGCACATCGGCCATGACGGGTATTGGTATGGTAAACATTATCCAGGCCAAAAAACTGCTGGAATGGTCAATCGTACTATCGTCTATGATAAACGAAGTGGTGCAGGCTTTTGATGACCATTACTCTTACGAGCTAAATGTGGTAAAACACCACCGCGGCCAAAACGAAGTAGCCGCCATTATGCGCGATGTACTTACCGGCAGCAAAATGATCCGCGACCGGTCCGAACACTTATATAACCCCGATAACCTTAACCAGGAAGTGTTTTTGGACAAGGTGCAGGAATACTATTCCCTACGCTGCGTAACCCAGGTTTTGGGGCCCGTTTACGATACCATTTTTGAAGTGGAGCGCGTTGTTACTGATGAATTGAACTCGGTAAATGACAACCCGGTTATTGATCATGAAGCCAAAAACATTTTCCATGGCGGTAATTTCCATGGCGATTATGTTTCCCTGGCTATGGATAAACTGAAAATAGCTATTACCAAATTGTGTATGCTTTCCGAAAGGCAATTAAACTATCTGCTTAACGAGAAGCTAAACCATAAATTTCCGCCTTTTGTTAACCTGGGCGTGCTGGGTTTTAACTTTGGGATGCAGGGTATGCAGTTTACGGCTACATCAACCACCGCCGAGAACCAGACCCTATCGTACCCAATGTACCTGCACAGTATTCCTAACAATAATGACAACCAGGATATTGTAAGCATGGGCTGCAACGCGGCATTAATGACCAAGCGCGTTATAGATAATACTTTTGAAGTGCTGGCCATACAAATGATGGCTATTTTACAAGCTATCGATCACCTGGATTGCAGCGAAAAGCTATCACCGACAACCCATACCGTTTATACCGATCTGCGGGCTATATTCCCTAAATTTATTGAGGATAAGCCAAAGTATAAGGATATGGTGAACGTGAAGCAATACTTTGAAAAAGCCGAGCACGTACACTTGATTAAAAAGAGAAACTCCCACATTTTATAATTGCAAGCATATACTTTACGTAACAAATTAACACACCAGGACGATGAAATGTGCATTAGTAACAGGCGGATCAAGAGGAATAGGACGCGCCGTTTGCTATAAACTGGCCACTATGGGCTACTACGTGCTTATTAATTATAAAAGTAACCAGGCAGAAGCCAACAATACCTTAGCTGCAATTAAAGAAAACGGCGGCGATGGCGAGATTATGAAATTTGACGTAGCCCGCAAAGAAGATATCCGCGCCGTATTGGGCGGCTGGGTTGAAACCAATACCGAAAAATATATTGAAGTGCTGGTAAATAATGCCGGTATTAAGGATGATACCCTGATGATGTGGATGAAAGATGAACAGTGGGACAGCGTATTAAATACCAGTTTAGGAGGCTTTTTTTATGTAACCCAGGCAGTTTTAAACGGCATGCTGGTTAAAAAATATGGCCGCATTATCAATGTGGTATCTCTATCGGGCTTAAAGGGCTTGCCCGGCCAGGTTAATTATTCGGCTGCCAAGGCTGGTGTAATTGGCGCAACCAAGGCACTGGCGCAGGAAATTGCCCGCCGCGGTGTTACCGTTAATGCCGTTGCCCCTGGCTTTATTAAAACCGATATGACCGAAGGTTTGGATGAAAAAGAGCTTAAATCCATGATACCTATTAAACGCTTTGGCACCCCCGAAGAAGTGGCCAGCGTGGTGGGCTTTTTAGCATCGCCCGAAGCTTCCTACATCACAGCCGAGGTGATTTCTGTTAATGGCGGTTTGTATTCATAATTAATCATTTGTTCATATAAACATGCACATTAATATTTCGGGATTAAATAATTTTATTTAGTTTTAAAGGTATTTGTTAATTGATAGCCGGTATTAGCGTTATGAATAGAGTTGTGATTACAGGGATGGGGATTTACTCGTGCATTGGGAAAACCCAGGACGAGGTGAGAGACTCGCTTTTCCACGGCAAATCAGGGATCCTGCTTGATTCTATGCGCAAGGAGTTTGGTTACCGGTCGGGCTTAACCGGTTTTGTAGACAGACCCAACTTAAAAGAAAAGCTCGACAGGCGTTCGCGCATTATGTTGCCCGAACAAGGCGAGTATGCCTATATGGCCACCATTGAGGCCCTGGCCCAGGCCAGCATCGATATGGATTACCTTGATCAAAACGAAATAGGCATCCTTTACGGTAACGATAGTTCGGCCAAACCGGTTATTGATTGCACCGATATCATCCGCGTAAAAAAAGATACTATGCTGGTAGGCTCGGGAGCGGTTTTCCAAACCATGAACTCCACCGTGAGCATGAACCTGGCCACCATATTCAAATTAAAAGGCATCAACCTTACCGTTAGCGCAGCTTGTGCCAGCGGCTCACACGCCATCGGCCTGGGCTATCATCTCATTAAAAGCGGCCTGCAGGAAGGCATTATCTGCGGCGGTGCCCAGGAGCTTAACCATTTTTCGATGGGTAGCTTTGATGCACTTTCGGCTTTCTCGACATTGGAAAGTACGCCGACCAAGGCATCGCGCCCCTTTGATAAAAGCCGGGATGGCCTGGTGCCAAGCGGTGGCGCGGCTACCGTGATTTTAGAAAGCCTGGAATCGGCACAACGCCGCGGCGCAACTATTTTGGGCGAGGTTATCGGCTACGGATTTTCATCAAACGGCGGCCACATATCCAACCCTACCGTTGGCGGCCCGGTACGCTCACTGGCCATGGCCCTGAAGGACGCGGGTATGACTGCGGCCGATATTGATTACATAAACGCCCATGCCACATCAACCCCAGCGGGTGATGCCAGCGAGGCTAAAGCTATTCACGAGGTTTTTGGATCCAGCAAGCCGCTGGTAAGCTCAACCAAATCCATGACAGGCCACGAGTGCTGGATGGCCGGCGCAAGCGAGATTGTATACTCTATGCTGATGATGCAAAACTCGTTCATCGCGCCAAATATTAACTTCGAAACCCCCGACGAGGATTCGGCTAAGTTAAATATCGCTACTACCACCATCGAACGCAATTTCGACGTATTTTTGTCGAACTCTTTTGGCTTTGGCGGAACAAATTCGTCGCTGATTATTAAAAAATATTGATTAACCTACCCTTATGCAGTTTTTAGAAATTATAGAAAAAACCAATGCTTTTTTAGCAGAAGAATTTGAAATTGATGTGGCGAAAATATCGCCGGAAGCCATCCTGAAAGATACCCTTGAATTGGACAGCCTGGATTATATTGACTTGGTTGTTGTAATTGAAAGCAATTTCAATTTTAAGGTGCAGCCCGAAGATTTTGTTGGCATAGTCACTTTCCAGGATTTTTATGAATATGTTAACACCAAGGTGAACGCCGGGGAACTGGTATAATAATTGGGCAATACGGCAGATCCCTGATCTGCGAAACCTTTTACTAATTTTACCTGAACCACTGTTAAAACCTATTAAACCTGCTGATATGTTTGTACCACCTGCCAATACACCCGACCTTATCCCGCAAAAATTTCCTTTTGTGATGATAGATCATTTAACCTGGACGGATGAGAAAAGCAGCCGCACCCAGTTTTGTATAAAAGCAGATAACGTACTGGTTGAAGATGGCGAATTTAGCGCAGGAGGGCTGGTAGAAAACATAGCGCAAACCGCCGCCGCCCGCGCCGGGTACCTGGCCCAAAACAGTGAAAAAGCCGATGCCATAGGTTATATTGGTGCTGTTAAAAACCTCGAAGTATTTTCTTTGCCTAAAATAAATGATATCTTAGAAACGGAAATTATCATTGATAATCAAATATTTGATGTAACACTGATATCGGGAAAAGTAAAGCGTGGGGAAGAAACATTGGCACAGTGCCAGATGAAAGTATTTATAATTCAACAATAAATAAATTAAATCTACAAAATGAAACCTACAAAAAACACATGGCTGATAGCCTTTTTACTAACAGTTGTAAGCAGCTTACCTGCTGTAGCCCAAAGTACCAAAGCCGATATTTTTTCGGGCAGTGCCAAAATTACCTGGTTAGGACTTGATTTTACACAAACAAAATTTATAGGTACGGCTGAAGCCAAGGTAATGGGCATCGGCAGAAAAGACGATATAAAGCCAGAAGAATTCAGAGACGATTATACCGTAGGATGGAACCGCCTTTTTGTTACCGAGCAAAAGAAATATGATGTGGCCGAATCAATCCACCACAGTTCTGTTGATTATGCGCTTGATGTAGCTAAGGCTTCAAACGCCAAGGCAAAGTTTGATAAACTTTACACCGACAACCCGAGCGACTTTAAATTATTGGATGAGGCAAAAATCGCAGCTATTGTAAAAGGGTATGATTTCCAGAACAAGGAAGGTATTGGCTACATATTTTTTGTGAGCGGCATGAACAAAGGCATTGATAAAGCCGGTGTTTGGATAACCTTTGTTGATATGAAAACAAAAACGGTGTTGCTTACCAAATATTACGAAGGAAAACCAGGCGGTTTTGGCCTTAAAAACTACTGGGCAAAAGCGTTTTTAAACGTGATGAAAGATGTAAAATCTGATTATAGCAGCTGGAAATAAAAAGTACTAACAGAGGTGGATCTGTGCCGGTAAAGGAACAGATCCATCCTTTACAAAATTGAAGCCGGCATACATGTATTGACGGTAAACAGAACGAAGAATTGCAAAAAACACTGATAAATGCCACCGAGATAAGTGTAAAGTTTAGCGAGGTTGATTCGCTGGGCATTGTGTGGCACGGGCATTATGTACGCTACTTTGAAGATGGCAGGGAGGCTTTTGGAAAGGCATATGGTATTGACTACCTTACAGTTTACAATAACCTATACGTAACCCCTATTGTAAGTATAGATTGTAAATACAAACAGGTTTTGCGGTACGGCGACAGTGTAATTATTGAAACCGAATATGTACCAAGCGAAGCAGCCCGGTTAAATTTTAACTATCGCCTATTAAACGCCGCAACAGGCGAGGTAGTGGTTACAGGTTCAACCGTGCAGGTTTTTTTACAGCGCGATAATTTTATGCTTCAACTAACCAATCCGGTGTTTTTTGAAGAGTGGAAAAAGAAATATGGGTTCTGAGATCTGGGGCCCGTGGTTGGAGGTCGGAAACAATAAACTGACTACAGACCATAGATCTCAGACCTCCGACCACAGAACTCAGGCCTCAGAATAATGAACACAAAAGAGTAAAATTGATGAATACAGAAAAAGTTGATGTGTTGGTAATTGGTGCCGGCCCGGCGGGTACGGTGGCTGCTTCTATTGTGAATAAAGCAGGGTTTAAAGTTAAAATTGTCGAGAAGCAAAAATTTCCGCGTTTTGTAATCGGCGAAAGCCTGCTGCCCCGTTGCATGGAAGCATTAACCGATGCCGGCTTTGTTGAAGCAGTGGAAGCAAAAGGATTTCAGAAAAAATTCGGAGCCAAGTTTGTAAAAAACGGCGTTATCTGCGATTACTTCTTTTCAGATCAGTTTACTGATGGCTGGAACTGGACATGGCAGGTGCCCCGCTCTGAATTTGATAAAACCCTGGCTGATACCTGCGAAATCATGGGTATCCCGGTACATTATGAAACTACGGTTACCGATATCAAATTTAACGGATCTGATTCGGTAACAACTGTTGAAGATCTTGACGGAAACCAAACCCAAATTGAGGCCCAGTTTATTATTGATGGCAGTGGCTATGGTCGGGTTATACCCAAGTTATTTAACCTTGATAAACCATCGGGACTACCGCAGCGCAAAGCTTTATTTACACATACTGTAGATGTAAAGCGCAACCTGTTTGAAGAGCCCAACCGCATCACCATCGTGGTGCATAAACCCGGCGTTTGGATTTGGATCATTCCATTCTCCAGCGGAGTAACTTCATTGGGATTTGTAGGCGATCCGGATTTTTTTGCCGGTTATGAAGGCGCGGATGACGAGGCTAAGCTACGCAGCTTAATTGCAGCAGAGCCCTACCTGAGCGAGCGCTTTAAGGATGTTGAATTTGTTTTTGAACCAAGGATATTACAAGCCTGGAGCAGCACCACCAATACTTTTCACGGCGAGGGCTTTGTGCTTACAGGCAATGTAACCGAGTTTTTAGATCCTATCTTTTCATCGGGCGTTACGCTGGCAACCGTATCCAGCCAAAATGCAGCTAAATTGGTTATCCGCAAGCTAAACGGCGAAGATATAAATTGGGAAACCGAATACACCGAAAAGGTAATGCAAGGGGTGGATGTTTTCCGGTCGTACGTAAATGCCTGGTACGAAGGAACGCTTGACACCATATTTTTTTCGGGTACTTTTGTTCCCGAGATCAAAAACCAGATCTGTTCTGTTTTGGCAGGATATGTGTGGGACAAGGAGAACCCGTATGTTAAGCATCATGATACGGCAATAAAAAAATTAGCACGAATTATTAAGTTAGGCGAGCAAATTAACTCGCCTGTATAATTATAAAATGGACAAATTAATGAATGATCTGAAAGAACAGATCATAGACCAGTTAAACCTGCAAGATCTTAAGCCCGGCGATATCGGCGATGATGAATCGTTGTTTGCCGATGGATTAGGATTGGATTCGATAGATGTTTTGGAGCTGATAGTTTTGATGCAAACCATTTATAAAATTAAACTTTCAAAAGCCGAAGATGGCCCCAAAGTGTTTCAATCAGTACGTACCATGGCCGAGTATATTACAGCTAACCAGGCAGCGTAGGGAATAGAATCAAGAGGTTAGAGTCAGGAATTGAGACAAAGAAGTAGTTAACTAATATAAATTCGACGAGACCTACGAAGTTTTAAAAACTTCGTAGGTCTCGAATCTACTCTATGTCATTGCGAGCGATAGCGTGGCAATCTCGTCGGATGCATAGCAAACCACATTGTTCGCGATTGCTTCGTCCCTCGCAATGACATAAAGGCTTACTGTTAATCAAACCATTTTACAACCCCGGTGTCTATCTAAATAATAATTGCCTTTAGTAGTGAAAATAAACAAACTGTTCCTTACTGTAGCCATAATCACCGCCGCATTTACCGCCAATGCGCAGCATACCGGTTATACCCAGCTTACCGATCTCTCGGCATTTAAAGCCCAATTTACGGCAACCGCTCAAAAAACAACCAGCATTAAAAGTGATTTTGTGCAGGAGAAAAACCTGAGCATGCTATCAGAAAAGATCACATCTAAAGGAAAATTCTGGTTTAAAAAGGATAACATGGTGCGGATGGAATATACCCAGCCATTCAAATACCTGATGATCATCAACAAAGACAATATTTTGGTAAAGGATGAGCAGAAGGAAAATAAAATCAATACCAAATCCAACAAACTCTTCCAGCAAATCAACAAGATCATTATCGACTGTGTGCAGGGATCAATCCTGAGCAACCCCGATTTTAAAGTAAAGGTGTTTGAAAACAAGGGGACTTACCTGGTTGAACTGGCACCAGTATCAAAAGCGATCAAAGATTTTTTTAAATCAATTAATATCTCTGTTGATAAAAAAGATAACTCGGTAAGTAATATCGATATGCAGGAGCCATCCGGCGATAATACTACCATTCACTTTATAAATAAAGAGATCAATGCAAACCTGCCTGACGCGCTTTTTGCTGCTAAGTAGTTGCCTGGTTGCCTTGGCGGGCTGCACTTCGGTTTACAAAAACCTGAAGCCAGCTACAGGTAATTTTGATCATATCTACCAATTTCGTCCCCAATTTTCAGTGGTATTATACAATGCCGAAATTAATGTAACCAGCCATCATTTAAGCGGCCTGCTGCTGATGAAGGTAATGCCGGATAGCAGCACCCGCATTGTGTTTTCCAGCGAGATGGGCGTAAAATTTTTTGATTTCGCATTTCTGAAAGATGGTAGCTTTAAAGTATACTCCATCATTTCGCAGATGGATAAGGGACCTGTAATTAAAACATTAAGAAAGGATTTTGATTTGATACTGATGCGCCAGGAAGGCAGCCACGAGCATTATATGCTTAAGGATAGTACGCATTTATATTATGTGCTTCCGCAGGAAAAGGGAGCCAACTATTATATTACCAATATGGCCGGCGATACCCTTTTACGAATGGAAAAATCATCTAAAAGAAAACCCGTTGCCGTTGCTACCATGGCCGGCTATAAAAATGGCGTGCCCGATACTATAGGTATCGACCATAAAAACTTTAAATTTACCATCGGTTTAAAAAAAATAGAACGATAAGCTGAAGGCTCAAAGCATAAGGCAGAAAGCAGAATGCTTTAGTTAAAACATTGATAATATAAAAGAATAAAGCCAAAGGTTTAAAGCAAAAGGCTTTATGCTTTAGGCCTTCAGCTTTAAGCTAAAAATATATGCTCCAGGAATCCTTTTTTCAGTTTACCGCACCACAAACAGATGGTAATACCTCAAAAACAACCATCACGCTAAACGCTGACCACCAGATTTTTGAAGGCCATTTTCCAGGCCAGCCGGTTGTGCCCGGGGTTTGTATGATGCAGATGGTGAAAGAAGTGCTGGAAAACATCGTCGGCACCAAAACAAAACTGCTTAAAGCGGGCGATATGAAGTTTTTGGCCATACTAAACCCGCAGGTAAACAGCACCGCCGATATGCAGGTAACGTATACCACTACCGATGATGGTACGTTAAAGGTAGACGCCGTTATTCAGCATGAGGCCTCCACTTTTTTTAAATTTAAAGGCATATTTAAAAAATGAAGAAATTCAGGAATATATTTTTTTACATCGTCCTTATCGGTGGCTTTTCCTTTTTAATATACCTGGCATTAACAGCAGGCAGCGAGCTTGAAAAAGGCCGTAACATAGTTAAGCTGGCGGCAAGCAGCAAAAGCGCTGTTCACCAGTTTACCGATGGATTGATAAAAAACCTTACCGGGCCCCTGGCTACCTTACTGGCGCAAATAGCCATTATAATAATAGCGGGTAACATGGCAGGATGGGTGTGTAAAAAAATGGGGCAGCCCCGCGTTATAGGCGAAATATTTGCAGGAATATCTTTAGGTCCATCGCTGGTAGGCCGGTTTTTTCCGGCATTGTCTCATGTTGTTTTTCCGGCCCAGTCGTTAGGATCGTTGCAGTTTTTGAGCCAGATTGGCTTAATCATATTCATGTTTGTGATAGGCATGGAGCTTGATTTGCGGGCTATTAAAAGCAAAAGCAAGGATGCCATTGTCATTAGCCACGCCAGTATTATCATTCCGTTTACATTGGGCATCGGGCTGGCTTATTTTATCTATCGTTCGCTGGCTCCTGCCGGGGTGCCTTTCTTCTCGTTTGGTTTATTTATGGGTATCTCCATGAGCATTACGGCGTTCCCGGTTTTGGCACGTATTTGCCAGGAGCGGGGCATTAACAAAACACGCCTTGGCGCTTTGGTAATTACCTGCGCCGCTGCCGATGATATTACCGCATGGTGCCTGCTTACGGTTGTAATAGCAGTGGTTAAGGCGGGCTCGGTAATGAGTTTTGTTTATACAGCCCTAATGGCCATTGCCTATGTGTTGATTATGTTGAAGGGCGTAAAACCGCTTTTAAAGCGCATCTACAGCCGAAACATTAGGCCGGGTTATGTGGGTATGCCGGTGGCTATGTTTTTTTTAACGCTTATTATTTCATCATACGCCACAGAAAGTATTGGCATTCACGCGCTGTTTGGCGCTTTTATGGCCGGCATTGTAATGCCCGATAACATTACCTTTCGCGGGGTGTTTGTGGAGCGCATTAAGGATGTGGCTTTGTTTTTATTGCTGCCCTTGTTTTTTGTTTTTACAGGCTTACGTACGCAGATCGGGTTATTGGATACTCCATACCTATGGGCCATTTGTGGTTTAACTATATTAGTTGCTGTTACCGGCAAATTTGCGGGCAGCGCATCGGCAGCCAAATTTGTGGGCCAAAGCTGGAAGGATAGCCTATCTATAGGTGCGTTAATGAATACCCGCGGCCTGGTTGAGCTTATTGTACTGAATATTGGTTACGACCTGGGCGTACTAAACAAAGAAGTATTTGCCATATTGGTGATTATGGCGCTGGTAACCACCTTCATGACCGTGCCGATATTAAACCTGCTGGATAAGATTTTCGGTAAATCGCCATCGGAAGAAGAACTGCCGGATGAATTGCCCGAGGATGTTTTTATTTCCGGCGATCGATAAATTTAAACGGTTTGCGGCCCGATTCCTTGTACTGCATCTTCTGGATCTCATCATATTGCACATAGGTAACATGCGGGCTTACCCTTAACCTTGCCTGTAAATTGGCACGGATCTTCCGGTCGCACTCATCGGTATAGTTTACCGGCAGGATATGCAGCAGCACTTCGTCCATACCAATTTCGTTGGAGTAAACCTCGGCTACAAAATCCAATATTTCTTCCATCCCATTCAGCAAATCAAAAAGCGACGGCGGATAAAGCGTGGTGCCCTTGAATTTAATCATCTGCTTTTTACGGCCAATAATTGGCGATAAACGTAAGGTGGTTCGCCCACATTCACACGGCTTATCATCATACAGGCAAATATCGCCGGTTTTATAGCGCAGCAAAGGCATGCCTTCAACGCCCAGCGTGGTAATGGTTACTTCTCCGGGTTCGCCGGGGGCAACCTGCTGATTGTTTTCGTCAAGCAGTTCCACAATCAATAATTCAGGCTGATGATGACCGCCTTTACCATACCCGCATTCGGTGAATGCCGTTTGCATTTCGGTTGATGCATAAGTGGAATATAACTTGATATCCCAGGCATCGGTAATTTTTTTACCAAGGATGTTGAGAGAAAAATCGGTGTTCCGGATATTCTCGCCAATACAAACCGCCTTTTTTACCGAACTTGAATTGATATCGATACCATGCTCCTGCGCATATTGTATAAGCTTGTATATAAACGATGGCACGGCAACAATAGCCGTAGGCTTAAGCCGCAAAATGGTATCCCATTGTAACGATGGCACACCAGGCCCCAGGCGAATAATGCCTGCCCCTATTTTGCGAATACCCGAGTAGTATGCCAACCCGGCCATAAACTGCCTGTCGAGTGTCAGCATCAGCTGGTATACGTCGTCGGGCTTGCCATCGGCACAGGTAAAGGAGCTATATTCGTTATAGGTAAGTCGTAAAAGGTCATTCTCGGTAAGGGCGACGGTAACGGGGCTACCCAAAGTGCCCGATGTTGAGCTGTATTCAATGATCTGGTCGCGGCTAACGCACATAAAATCGTCATTACGCTTTTGCAGATCTTCCTTTACCGTTGTAGGGATTAGTTTCAGATCGTCGAGCGTTTTAATATCATCAATGTTGATATTGTTTGCATCAAACAGCTCCTTATAAAAAGGCGAATGAATGTTAAGATAGGCCAGCAATTCCTGCAGTTTTTGTTCCTGCATAGTCACTGTTTGTTCCTGCGAAATAAATGTAGGTTGATCTGTCACTTTTCGATAATTACAACGGCCGATGCGATGGCCTTAAGATGGGTTAATGATACGGAAATTTTCATTGGGCCCTGCTCCCTCAATAATTCGCCGGTTTGGCCAATAAGTGTAAGTTCGGGTTTGCCATCGGCATTGTTACTAATCTCCACTTCGTTAAAAGCGGTACCGTTTAACCAGCCGGTACCCAATGCTTTAAAAAAGGCCTCTTTAGCGGCAAAACGTGCTGCATAGTGCTGGTACTTATCTGCCTTAAGCTCGCAATAAGCTATTTCTTTTTCCGAAAACACAAGTTCTCGAAAGCCGCTGCCTTTTTCAATTTTGACAGCCACTCGGTCAATCTCTATCATATCTATCCCAACACCGGCAACCATCAATCAGTTTTTATGAGTTTAAGTTCGTTTTAAAACGATTTGTCCTGCAACGCAGGCTATCCCGTCATTTACAAAAATAATATTTGGTTTGTTATTAAGTGTATAGGAGCAACCTTTAAGTTTTTCATTGCTTCATTCAACCTTGTTGCTTTAATGCGGAAACTAACGCCGTGAATATTAAGCCAAGGTTAACACACCATGCATGAAATGAGAGGGATAGCGTATCACGTTTTACCATTATTAACAATTGATTACCAATTGATTAAGTTACCTTCCACTTGTCCATTATTCAGAATTTGCACAGGATTGGGCGTGTGCTTTGCAAAAAAAGTAACCATGATGAATAAATTTTACCTGATTGCAGTCTTCATTTTCGCTTCTTCGCTTGCCTACGCCCAGCAGGCAGTTTTAAAAGGACAAGTCGTCGACGATAAAACACATGAGCCCTTAACCGGCGCATATATCCACTTTGATGGCCAAAAAGGGGGTGCCATTTCTGATGCTTTCGGTCACTATGCCATCAATAATATTAAAGCCGGCCAATACAAACTGAAGGTTAAATATATCGGTTATATTGAATATGAACAACGGATTGATTTTACCGAAAACCGGGTTTTAAACCTTGAAATTAAGCTTTCAGAAAAGTCTTTGTCGCTTGAGCAAGTGAGGGTATATGCTAAAGCAAATGCCGAATCAGAAGCATCGTCGAGGAAATCAGAAAAGAATGCCGGTAATATCATCAACGTAATATCCGCGCAAGCCATGCAGCGCTCGCCAGATATTAACGCGGCTAATGCGCTGCAGCGCGTATCGGCGGTAACCATTCAGCGCAACAGCGGCTCGGATGAAGCATACGCCATCATCCGCGGGTTGGAGCCGCGTTATAATAACACCCTTATGAACGGTGTTAAAGTAACCAGCCCCGATCCTGTTTCCCGGTTTGTATCTTTAAGCATAGTACCATCTGATCTTTTAGATAGGATTGAAGTAAGCAAATCATTAACACCAGAAATGGAGGGCGACGCGATAGGCGGAACCGTTAACCTGGTATTTAAAGATGCCCCCGAATACGAATATTTTAAGGCAAATGCGGCCGTGGGGTACAGCGCATTATTTTTTAACCGCAAGTTTGATGATTTTAATCATGGCGCGGTGCAAAGTAAAAGCCCTACCGAAAGGTTTGGGGCCGGCTATGTAGCGCCTGCCGGTTATTTTTCGCGCGCCAATCTTGATTTTACCAAAAAGAATGCCCCGGTTACATCGCTATTGGGGTTTACTTACGGCAGGCGGTTTTTAAAAAACAAACTGGGCTTCATTATTGCCGATAGTTACCAAAATCAATATTACGGCACAAACTCGCAGTTTAATATTGCACAGCCCGATACCAGGGCCGGTAAAAACTTCCAGCCCGTTATATCCGATGTAGCTAACCGGACTTACTCTACCCAGCAATTAAACAATGGCTTGTCTGCCCATATTGATTATAAATTCGATGATAACAACAAAATAGGTATTGATAACGTATTCCTTTACACTCGCCTGGCCCAAACAAGGCTGAGTATTGATACGTCAATATTGGGCGGGAACGGCGGCAGAATAGGCCCCGGTACCGGAACGGTTTTTAATGATAACCGCTCCAATATTCAAAACCAGTATGTAGAAAACCTTAAAGTAAGCGGCAAGCATGTAATTGCCAGCCATTGGCTTTTTGACTGGGCCGGCGTTTACAGTAATGCTACCCAGGATGCGCCAGACCGTGCCGATTTATCTATAAACCACTTAATTAATCCCGACTTTACAAGTACGCCCGATTATTTCAATAACATAACCAGGATTTGGCAAAAAAGCGGTAACAAGGACCTTAGTGGCATGGCTAACCTGGGTTATAAAACCGGCTTAGGGCAAAAAAGCTCCATTGAGCTGAAGGCGGGTGGTTTATATAGGCATAGTACCCGCTTTAACCATCAAAACGAATACATATTAAAAGCGACACCTACCGCAAACGGCGATAAAAGTATATTCACCGACATATATTCGTCAGGATTTGTTGTGTATAACCCTACCGGTACTGACAAGGCCGACAAAACCAACTACACCGCATATGAAGATATTACCGCAGGTTATGGCGAAGCTAAGCTGACCGTTGGTAACCTAGACATTGTTGCAGGTGTGCGCGTTGAAGGTACCAAACAGGGATATGATACGCACCCCGTGGTATTAGACTCGTTAAGTAACGCCAAAAAAACATATACAGATGTTTTACCAAGCATACAGTTAAAATACAAGCTGAACGACCAGTCGAACTTAAGGGCATCCTATTTTAAATCAATAGCACGACCGTCATTGTATGAGCTGGTACCAACTCCAACCCTGGGCGAAAGCACAGATGTTACCGGTAACCCTAATGTTAAGCACACCGAAGCTGATAATTATGATATACGCTATGAACTATATCCCGGCAAGGAAGAGCAGTTTTTTTTAGGCGCTTTTTATAAAAACATTTCCAATCCCATTGAGTTTGCTTTAAAAGATTTAAGTGGCGGCCAGCTAAACACGCAGCCGCAAAACTTTGGCACTGCAAAGGTAACCGGGGCCGAAATTGTTTATAGCAGGTTTTTTGGCAACTTAGGCGTATCCGGTAACTATACCTACACCTACTCTAACATAAAATCGCCAAAAGTTGTACCAGAAGCTGGTTCAGTAAACGGACAACCTGTAATTAAATACCAAAGCAGGCCACTTCAGGGGCAAACCGGCGATGTATTTAACATCTCATTATTATACAAAAACGACAAGCAAAAGGAATTTATTCAGTTAGCATATACCTATACCAGCAAAACGTTATCCCTGGTGTACCCTAACTATGGTTATGATTATTATCAGCAGCCACAATCATTTTTAGCCCTCTCGGCCGAGAAACAGGTTGCTAAACATTTTGTGCTGGCGGCAAAAATCAACAACCTGCTCAATACGCCTACAACTGTAAAAATTAACAATTTATTACAGTCAAAGGATTTATATAACGTGAGTTTCAATTTGGGTTTCCGTTATTCACTTTAACCTAATACACCATCAACATGAAATCAAATAAAATATATTTAATAATAACAGGGTTAATGATTACCACTATCATCTCCTGTAAAAAAGCCGAGATCACCACCTTCGACAAAATAAAAATACCCACCTCAAGCCCTCTAAAAGCAGGTGACATCAGTGGCTTTGTTAAGGGTACGCTAATTGGCGGCCAAACTTATACGGTAACAGCAGATCTGACTGTTAAAAAAGGCGACACGTTATCGGCGCAGCCAGGTGCCATTGTGATTGTTAAAAACAACGCCCAAATTAATATCCAGGGTGTGCTGCAATTATTGGGCACTAAAAGTCAGCCTGTTTCTTTTAACTCCGATAGCAATCAACCCGGTACCTGGGGCGGTTTTCAATGCGATACTGCGCAGGCTATTACCATTAAATGGACGCATGTTGATAACACGGGAGGCCCCGACGATGGCGGCAGTGCGCGCGGTACACTTAAAGTGAAAAAGAATATCAATGTAGATATTGAAGATTCATGGTTTACAAACGGCCAGGACGACTTGATGGCGATAGGTGGCGGTGCAACTGTTACTATTTTAAGAAACACCATCAGCTCTTCGGGCAGTACTGATGGCGAGGGTATTAATTTAAAAACGGGGGTAACAGGCGTTGTTGCCTACAATGTAATATTTAGCCAGGCGGGCAGCGGTATAAAGTTGGAAACAAGCTCTAAAATACCTTTCCCTCAAACTGAAGTTAACGTTTATAACAATACGCTTGTATCTAATGGCTGGCGAAGGGGCGCTGCAGAGCCAGGCCGCGGTGTTTCTGTTGGTGTTAACGCCATAGGGCATATTTATAACAATATTATTGTAAACTGTTTCCACGGCCTTGAGCTGTTTGATGACGGCGACCTTGTAAAAACCACTTATGGAAATAACTTGTTTTACGGTACGGTAGATAGCTACCAGGGTGTAAACATCAGGGACGGCTTTTATCCGGCATCGGGCAAGGGTGTACCGCAATCAACAGACCTGATATCTAAAAGCGTGAATAACTTTAATCCCTTATTTGTGCAATTTGACGGTACCGTTTTAGCCCCTAATGGCTTTCCAAATACCAATAATTTTCAACTGCAAAGTGGCTCGCCGGCATTTGGAAGGGGTAACCCCAAATACAACCAGGACCTTGGCGCTTACACCACCGATGGAAATGGCAACCAGCACTAAACTATAAATATTTGATATGGGCGGGCGTATTGCCTGCCCTTTTTACACTAAAACATAAACACATGAAAACCAGCGCGTATAAGGTACTTTCGTTCATTTTATTTATTTCGGCACCGTTCTTCGCATCGGCTCAAAAATTGAGCTATGTAGCTGATAAGACAATCCCCCTGCCGGGTAACGGCGGCTACGATTATGTATATATCGACCAGGTTAACCAGGTGCTTTACGCGTCGCACGGTACCGCAGTAAACGTAGTTGATTTAAAAACCGAAAAAGTTATAGGTACCATTGGCGAGATGAAAGGCGTACACGGCATTGCCATTGTAAACGAACTTGGCCGTGGCTTTATCAGCGATGGCAAAGCCAACGCTGTTATTGCTTTTGATATTAAAACCCTTAAGGTGATTAAAGAGATCCCGGTAACAGGCAACGGTGCCGATGGCATTATTTATGATCGATACTCCAAACAAATATTCGCTTTTGAGGGGCATAGCAGTGCTGTTGTTGTGGTCGATCCTAAAGAGTTAAAACAGGTAACCTCGATAGACATGGGCGGCGCGCCCGAATTTGCCGTTGCCGATGGCAAAGGATTAGTTTATGCTAACCTGGAAGATAAAAGCACCTTAAATGTTATTGATGCCAAAGCCTTAAAAGTAATAAAAAACTACCCGCTTAATCCTTGCGGTGGCCCTACGGGTTTAGCTTTAGACAACCAAAACCATCGTTTGTTTACGGTTTGCCGCGAAAATAAGGGCATGAGTGTTATTGATGCCGGTACAGGTAAAGTTGTGCAAACCCTTCCTATCGGCGCGGGCGTAGACGCTGTAGTTTATGATGCGGTAAACAAGCTGGTTATCGCATCAAACGGCGATGGAACAGCCACCGTTTTTAAGCAGGATTCGCCGGATTCTTATACGCTTGTTCAAACCATAACTACCCAAAACAGGGCCAAAACAATGGCTATTAACCTGGCCACCCACAAACTATATTTTCCGGTGGTTGATTTTCAGCCTGGCACAAAAACGCCGTTGGCAGATAGCTTTAAATTATTGGTTTACCGGTTAAATTAATACAGCATGAAACGCAGAGACTTTGTAAGAAACGCCGCAATCGGGGCGCTTGGGGCCGCAGTAATAAGCCCGCTGGCAAGTATAGCCGAAACCGGTAACGTTACTTATTTTGAGAGTGATGACCTATCGCCAAGCGCATCTATTAAAGACGACTTCGCGCTCCATTTTATGGCCATTGGCGATTGGGGCCGCAACGGCGAATACGACCAGCTGGAAGTAGCTAAACAAATGGGGCAATGGGGCGCAGAACATCCTAATAACTTTGTTATTTCAGTTGGCGATAACTTTTATCCCAAAGGCGTAGTAAGCGAAAACGATCCGTTGTGGCATTACTCGTTTGAAAACATCTATACAGCCCACTCCCTGCAATGCGATTGGTACCCGGTATTTGGCAATCATGATTATCATTCAGACGTTGATGCACAGATCAGGTATAGCAAAATGAGCCGCCGGTGGAACATGCCAGCCCGCTATTATTCAAAAGAAATAGGACTGGGGAAAGATAAAGACAAAGAGATTAGGACTGCCTCAAAAGAAAAAACCAAGGACAAAGTGCTGTTTGTGATGATAGATACAGATCCGTTTTTACATGGAGACAAAACTGATTATGTGGCAACCCAGATGAAGTGGTTAAACGAAACGCTTGATAAAGCTTCGCCGGATGTAAAATGGAAGATTGTGGTAGGCCACCACCCCTTTTGTACCGTTGGCCCGCGCATTAATAATATTGATACCATCACCATAAAAAAGGCGTTGTATCAAACTCTAAACGATCATAAAGTAGATATATACCTATCTGGTCATGAGCACTCCCTGCAACATTTAAAATTAGATGGCATAACCCACCAGTTTATTTCAGGTGCCGGGTCGGAGCTTACCAAAGTTACCGAAGGACAGCCATACAGCCGTTTCCAGGCGTCTGAGCATGGTTTTATGTATTTTTCGATCGACAGCAACCGCTTAAACGTAAAAGCGGTAAATTATGAAGGAAAGGTATTATATGAAACCGAACTCAAGAAAGTTTGAAAAAAATCTCTAGTCAGTTCGAAGCCCTGGATTTATCCGGGGCTTTTTTGATATCATAGAAATATCGCCCCACCACTGTGGCATGCCATAGCAAAGGTTCCAATTATACCTGTAAATATTTTATATGCCATACCCAAAAAATGAATAAATGTTTTTATTATTTTGTATTTTTGTAAAATCGCTTAATTAATTTTATTAATTAACTGTTATTATTTTTTCCTTAACGTAGGAATTAATTAAAGTGAGTATGGATTATGGTGCAGAAATAAGTTTTAAGGCCGTTGGTTAAGCCAAAGCAGCTGTTCATGTAACAACCTAAATCGTTCTTTATAAAAACCATTAAGTGAGTCACTTTTAAAATATCCGGTAAACGGTATATCCGCAAACACTAAATAAATAACATATTTAAAAACTTTTACAACCTATTACATAACACTTGGATGTCGCCCTGATTCATCCAAAATGTTAGCTAATTAATTTAAACCATTATGCAAACTGAAGAGATCATTGCAAAAATTAATTCCTTCCTGTCTGAAGAATTTGAGGTAGATGTTGATACCATTACACCCGATGCTGTTTTAAAAGATACACTTGGTTTAGATAGCCTGGATTATATAGACCTGGTGGTGGTTATTGAAACTAATTTTGCGTTTAAGGTGCAGCCCGAAGATTTTACCGGCATTGTTACCTTCCAGGATTTTTACGATTACGTAGCAACTAAAGTACAGCCGAAGGAGCTTGTTTAAATGTCGTCCTGGAAAGGAAAATCAAAAGGGAAACCCTGGGGGTATTCGGTATTTCTGGCTATTTTAAAATATGGCGGGGTTAGTCCCGCTTATTTTTTGCTAAGGTTTGTATCATTCTACTATGTAGTTTTCTCTTACCAATCGTCAAAAAGCATTTACTACTATTTTAATAGCCGGCTGGGCTACAACCGCATTAAATCGCTTTGGATGGTTTACCAAAACTATTATGTTTTTGGCCAAAGCATTATTGATAAGGTAGTGGTCATGTCGGGCATCCGCAACAAGTTTACTTTTGAGTTTGATGGCAGGCCTAACCTGGATAGCATTGCCGCTTTGGGCAAAGGTGGCCTGCTTTTAAGCGCCCACATTGGCAGCTGGGAAATTGCCGGCGATTTGCTGAAGCATATTAACACCCGCATTAACATTGTGATGTTTGATGGAGAGGACCAGCAGATAAAAGCTTTTATGGAACGGGTTACCGGCAAACTAAGCGTTAATATCATAGTTATTAAAGATGATATCTCGCACATCTTCAAAATCAACGAAGCTTTTCAGAATAACGAGCTGGTATGCATGCATGCCGACCGGTACCTGGAGGGCAATAAAACCATCACCAAAAACTTTTTGGGCGAGGACGCCAAATTTCCATTAGGACCATTTATCCTGGCCCAAAAATTTAAAGTCCCGGTAGCCTACGTTTTTGCCATGAAGGAAACTAAGTTTCACTATCATTTTTATGCCAGCACAATTAAGGAATATTTACATTTGGGCAAAGAAGCCGGGATGGAGCAAATGACCAATGATTTTGTGGGCGAGATGGAAAAATACGTGAAAAAGTATCCCGGGCAATGGTATAATTACTATAATTTTTGGCAATAAAAACAAGTAATGAGAGGAGCTGTTTGTAAGTAATGAAGTCCGTTTTTATTGTTGCTGATAATATCCTGTCACCTATAGGCAGTACCTCTGCCGAAAATTTTGATAAGCTTACCCAAAACATTTCGGGAGTTAAAGAGCATCCGGTGGGCGATAAATCGGCGGTCCCCTTTTACGCGTCCTTATTTAATGATGGCCAGGAGTTTTTAACTGCGCCAGGCAACTACACAAAATTTGAGCAGTTATTAATAGCATCCATTACAGATGCATTAAAAGACAGTGGTATAGATACTGCAGATAAAAAAACAATTCTCATTATCTCCACCACCAAAGGCAATATCAGCATGCTGGAAACAGACGCCGATAATCCTGATTTAAACCATCGCATTGCGCTGCCAACATCAGCCAAATTAGTTGCCGAAAGGTTTGGGTTCGTGAATAAGCCGCTGATAGTTTCGCATGCCTGTATCTCGGGCTTAATGGCTATGATTACCGGAATGCGCCTGATCCAGGCCGGGCAGTATGATAATGCGGTCGTGGTTGGCGGCGATGTGATCACCCGGTTTGTGCTATCGGGTTTCCAATCATTTCAGGCTATTAGTTCGCAGCCATGCAAACCATTTGATTTAAACCGGGATGGCATTAACCTTGGCGAGGGCGCTGCTACGGTTATCCTATCGACAAACAAACAACGCGCAGACGACGTTCAACTGGCAGGCGGTTCGGTAAGTAACGATGCCAACCATATTTCGGGGCCGTCAAAAACCGGCGAAGAACTTTTTTATGCCATTGAGGCTGCTTTAAAAAGCGCGGAAGTTGCGGCAGAGAATATCGATTTTATATCTGCACACGGCACGGCCACTATTTATAACGATGAGATGGAAGCCAAAGCAATAAATTTGGCCGGAATGCAAAACATCCCTGTTAATAGTTTAAAAGGATATTACGGGCATACGCTTGGCGCTTCGGGCCTTATAGAGGCGATAGTGGCAGCTCATTCCTTAAAGCACAACACCATTATCCCCTCCAGGGGATTTAATGAGTTGGGGGTTACCCAATTATTGAATGTAGCTAAAGAGATACAAACTATACCTTTGGCCGCTTGCTTAAAAACAGCATCTGGTTTTGGAGGCTGTAACGCGGCAATTGTACTGAGGAAAAGCTGAAAGCCTAAGGCGGAAAGCTTAAAGCAAATAATAGATATAAGATTGACAGAAGCACTACATATTACATCGCACTGCGTCATTAGCAATAATGTTGTTTACGGCAATGGCATTCCTGTTTTTGAAAATAAGGGTGTTGATGCCGGGGCGTTCCTGCTTTCGGTTTACCAGTTTCTGGAGGTTAAGTACCCCAAGTTTTATAAAATGGATAACCTGTCCAAATTGGGTTTGCTGGCATCGGAAGTATTGCTGAAGGATAGCGATATCAGTGAAAAATATAAAGAACAGGAAGTTGGTATCGTTTTAGCAAACTCCAATTCCAGCCTGGATGCCGACATTAAATATTACGACCAGGCCAAAACTATTGCCAGCCCCGCCTTGTTTGTGTATACCTTGCCCAATATCGTTATCGGCGAGATCAGCATTAAAAACAAGTTTAAGGGCGAGAACGCTTTTTTTGTTTTTGAGGCTTTTGATGCCGCATTTATACAGCAGTACGTGGCATATTTATTAAATAATAATATATTGCAAGCCTGCATTTGCGGCTGGGTTGATGTGCTGAAGGAAGATTACAAAGCCGTTTTATACCTGGTAGAAAAGAACGTAAGCCCAACATCGGCGCCGTTTAGTGCAGAAAATTTAAATAACATTTACCTGTTGGCTAAATAGCCGGCAAATAATATAGTAATGAGCAAAACTGTTTTTGTAGCGGGTGTAGGTGTAATTTCGGGTATTGGCAACAATACTGCCGAATGCCTTAACGCGCTCGCGAACAGCCGCGCAGGTATTGATAAAATTAAATACCTGCAAACCGTACATCAAGACACTTTCCCGGTTGCCGAAGTTAAATTGAGCAATAATGAATTGGCCCAATTATCAGGCTTCGGGCCCGGTATAAGCCGCACAGCCATGCTAAGCCTCATCGCCGCGAGGGAAGCAAAAAAAGACGCAGGCATCCAAAATTTCGCATCATTACGCACGGGCTTTATATCGGCCAACACCGTGGGTGGTATGGATAAAACCGAAGATTTTTTTGTACAATTTATGGCCAACCCGGCAAAAGGTAAACTGCGTAATGTGGTTAACCACGAATGCGGCAAAGTGACCGAATTAGTAGTGGATGAATTGGGGATAAAAAATTATATAAGTACTATCAGTACGGCCTGTTCATCATCTGCCAATGCCATTATGTATGGCGCAAGGCTCATCAAAAATAACATACTTGATGTGGTTATAGCCGGCGGCACTGATGCGCTTACCCGCTTTACCCTAAACGGCTTTAATACGCTCATGATATTGGACAACCAGTATTGCCAGCCCTTTGACGCCAACCGCCGTGGCTTAAACCTTGGCGAGGGCGCCGGGTATATTACCCTGGTATCTGAACGGGTTGCGGCAGGGATGCAAAAAGCGCCTTATTGTACTTTGAGCGGTTACTGTAACGCCAACGACGCCTACCATCAAACCGCTTCATCGCCCGATGGCACAGGCTCCTTTATGGCTATGGAGGGTGCTTTAAAAATGAGCGGGTTAAAGCCGGAAGATATAGGCTACATTAACCTGCACGGTACCGGTACCCAAAACAACGATAACTCCGAAGGGACTGCTATAAAGCGACTATTCGATCCGCATTTCCCTAAAATGAGCTCTACCAAATCATTCACCGGCCATACGCTGGGCGCAAGCGCAGGTATCGAGGCTGTATTTTCGGCACTCTCGGCCCAACAGGGATTTATTTACCCCAACCTTCGGTTTGAAACACAGATTGCCGATCATCCTTTTGCGCCTGAAACAAGTTTTACACAAAACGCAGATTTAAACCATGTACTTTCCAATTCCTTTGGTTTTGGCGGGAACTGTTCGTCATTAATATTTTCAAAACTACCGGCCTGATATGTATATACGTTCAACAGCAAACATATCGCCTCAAAAAACATTCGGAAACGTCCCGTTCCTGGATGAAGTAGTAGTTTATGACTGCAATAGACTCAGCTGCGTTACGCCCGATTACAAAGAGATCATCGATCCAAAACTCATCCGCCGCATGAGCCGGGTTATCAAAATGGGGGTAGCATCTGCCATGGCCTGTTTGCAGGATGCGGGAGTAACCAACCCCGATGCCATTATTACCGGCACGGCCTACGGTTGCCTGGAAGATACCGGCGTGTTTTTAAGTAAAATGGTTGAACGCGCCGAAGAGTTACTTACCCCAACATCGTTCATACAATCAACCCACAACACCATTGGCGCACAGGTGGCTTTGCTGCTGCATTGCAACAACTACAACAACACGTTTGTAAATGGTGGCTCATCGTTTGAAAGTTCCCTGCTTGACGCGCAGATGCTATTGCAGGAAGGTGAGGCCAAAAACGTACTGGTAGGGGGTATTGACGAGATAACCGATATCAGCCACAGCATACTGAGCAGGTTTGGCTTATATAAACGGGGTGCTATCTCCAATACCGACCTTTATAGTGCCAATTCAAAAGGCACCGTTGCAGGTGAAGGCTCGGCATTTTTCCTGTTAACCAATGAAGCATCCGGAAACGACCTGGCTAAACTGGATGCAATCGCCACGTTTTATAAACCGGACAGCCATGCAGCTATTGAACAACAAATTGAATCGTTCCTGGCAGCACAAGACCTTAGTATGTATGATATTAGCCTGGTGGTAGCAGGTAATAACGGTGATGCCCAAAATGATGCAGTTTACGACTACCTGGAGGGCTCGTTATTTAACTACTGTAATGTTACCAGGTATAAACACCTGTGTGGCGAGTACCCCACATCATCCGCCTTTGCGTTATGGTATGCTGCCCAAATCGTCAAAACAAACACCATTCCGGGGTCGGAACCTATTACCCCAATTAAAAAAATATTGGTTTATAACCATTACCAAAACACCAATCACTCGTTAATGTTGCTATCAGCGTGCTAACATTCAGAAACACCAATATTGCATTCATCGTCCTGCTGGGTTTTGCCACCTGGGCCGACAAAACATATGGGGTAAGCTGGCTGGCCTATGGGGCAATTATCCTGGCGTATTCACTCATTGTTGCCTATGGCTGCTATTTTGTAAACTCCGCCTTTTTTATGCCGATGTACTGCTCGGCTAAAACAACCGATAAAGTAATAGCGATAACTTTTGACGATGGCCCGGTACGTGACGGGACTCCGCAAGTTTTACAAATTTTGAAAGAAGCAGAAGTAGAAGCTGCTTTTTTTTGCATTGGCGAGTGTATTGCAGGCAATGAAGCCATCATCAGGCAACTAAACGCCGAAGGCCATATGATTGGCAACCATAGTTATACACACGCGGCCTTGTTTGATCTTTTTCCATCAAAAAAAATGCTTGCCGAAATGCAGCAGGTAGACAGCGACTTGTATAATGTTATTGGTAAAAAAACAAGGCTATTCCGCCCACCTTATGGGGTGATGAATCCTAATTTAAAAAAGGCCATTGTTAAAGGAAATTATTTGCCCATCGGTTGGAACGTACGATCGTACGATACCATGGCTACCGATCCTGATGCGCTTTTGCAAAAAATAACCCTGCAAATCGAGCCAGGAGCAATCTTTTTATTTCACGACAGGTGCCCGGTTACGGTGGCTATGCTGCCTGATTTTTTAAAAGAGATTAATGCCAGGGGATATCAGGTTGTGCGGGTTGATAAGATGCTGGGGCTACCAGCTTACGATTAAGCACGATCCTATTATATGGAAACTCACTTACACCCCGGAATTATATACTTCGCCAGCAAATCAAAAGCCCGTTTGGCCTTCCAGTTATTGTAATTGCCCTGGGTAAATACCACCACCAGATCCATATCTTTAATAATCATAATGTACTGCCCGCCATTTCCCGATGCAAAAACAACGTCTTCTGTATAACCCTGGGCTTTTATCTTTTCGTTGTACCAGTAATAGCCATAATATGCAGGTTGCGGCGTGGCCATTTTATTCCTGCTCAATTTAACAAACGAAAAATCGGGAATTGAAATAGTGGCTGTGGTTGATGCCCTGAGCCATTGTGCCGATACTATCTGTTTTCCCTGCCAAACGCCATTGTTCTTTACCAGCAGTCCAATTTTAATCATATCCTTTGGCAGCAGAAAAAAAGAACCGGCGGTGGCACCGTGGCCGGTCGGGTCGACTGTCCAGTGGTAGTTAGTAATCTCCAACGGATCAAACAAATATTTTTTTGCAAAGGCCATAACAGACATATGGGAGGCATTACTGATAATACCACTAATGATCATTGGGTTACATGATGTATAGTTCCAAACCGTACCGGGATTGTTTTTCATAGGCAAATCCAGCGAAAACTTCACCCAGTCTTTGGTTTCTACCATTTCGGTTTCGCAATCCTTACCGTCATCATCCCATTCATTGCAATCAAAGCCAGACCGCATCTCTAACAGGTTTTTAATGGTGATGAGTTGTTTCCGTGCATCATTGTTGGCAAATGATTTATACTCAGGGAAAAACGCATAAACCTTTTGATCTGCATTTTTCACAAAGCCTTTATCAATGGCAATGCCCATCAGCAGGCTGGTTATAGATTTAAATGACGACCGGGAATCATGCACCGAATCAGCAGTATAACCGTTAAAATAATGCTCATAAACCAGCTTGCCGCCTTTAGATATCAAGATGCTGTGGATGCCGGTGTATTCCTGCTTTGCGATGGTGTGGGTCATCGAATCTAACAAAGCATGTGTTTGCGCATGTGCCCAATTGGATAGAAAGAAGAAAATGAGGGTCAAAAATTTTAATGGAGACGGCATATTCCTGCTGATAATGGCTGATAAAACATTAAACCATTCAGAAGATAAGACGCATGGGATAATGGCGCGTTGCAGGAAGCGTTATTATCCTTTCGTTCTTTCAGTCGCGGGGTTTTAACCCGTGACTACTGCGGGTTTCAGCTTTCAGCTGAACTAAGCCGGAGGCTTAAACCAGGTTAACCCACGAGTTACGTTACGCTAACCTCGCGGGAGGTTTATTTGTGAAGGATTATTTAGGCAACCTCACCAGCATGCAACTATGTTGCCCAACTTTATGGGTGTTGTATATCAGTATATTTTTAAAGTTGCTTGCTTCACCTTTTCTTTTGATTATATGCTGCGGCATGGTCAACACCCCGCTAACAAAATTGCAGGCCAGCCAAAGTGCAAAAGATGATGCCGTTGGATACTCGCCACACATGTGTTTAAAACGGGCTATGGTGGTATGTTTATCAAACAAGCTATCGCAGGAGGTATAAAAAGGGAGCGAGCGTTTGTCGCCATTTTCGCCGGTTAACAGCAGGTCTGGCCGTTCGCCTTCAGCAAGGTTTTCTTCAATGAACCTTTTAATGCGCGCTTTAATTACATCAACGTCGGCACTATGTATGGTAGTTATGGCTTTCAGTTGTGCTATGGCGTTTTGTTTATCATTACCCACCATAAACATAGCTGCGGCTTCGCCGGATAGGCTGCCATCGGTTGTAGAACGGTACATGTCGCTGTTCAGGCAATCTTCTTTTTTAAACCAGCCCGCAAGCGTATCAAGGGTGTAGTTGTTGAAAGAAATTTCATCAACGCCACCCAATAAATAGCGGCTATGCGGGTTTTCATTCAGCAGCATGGCTGCATCAATAACCGCGTTTTCAAAAGCCAGCCCACGGTGAACATGGGTAAGGTTATAGTTCTTATTATTGCTGATGAGCGCTATTTGCGACGATATGGTATTGGGGGTACCCTGCACAAAACTTCCGGGTGTAAGCATATCCTCGTTATACTCAATAATCTGGTTCAGGAACTTACCATTCTCCTCCATCCCGCTCACCTGGGTGCCTATGATTATGCCATTGGGCTGTACGGCGTCAGCAAGCAGCGGCAGGGCGGCTCCCGAACCGATGCGGGTACTTTTACTCATCCGGCGCAAAGCATTGCCTTTAAACTGCGGATAAGCAGGCTCAATAGCATACAGCTTATTATCAACCGAAGGGCGAAGCGTTTCAATATCAATATTTTCTCCAAACGTTTGCTGTGGAGAAATACAAGTGGTTTTGTAGATATACAACTTCATCATTAAGCTTTTGAAAAAATTAATGATGTACAATTCCCGCCAAAACCAAACGAGTTACTCATTACATTTGTTATAGTAGCTGCCCTGTTAAGTAGTACCGGTTCAAGGCCAATATCAGTTATCGGCACATTAAAATTCAAATTAGGGTATAGCTCCTGCCTGTCTATATTCAGGACGCTGTAAACCGCCTCAATAGCGCTGGCTGCGCCAAGGGTATGCCCGGTAAAGCCTTTGGTAGATGCAAAATCGGGCAGGGAGTCAAACAGGCGCAGCATGGCACGGCTTTCTACCTCGTCGTTATTTTCGGTGCCGGTGCCGTGCGCGTTAATAAAATCAATAGCAGCCGGGTTTAAGCCAGCATTGTCCAAAGCATATTTCATAGCCAGGTATGGCCCATCTCCTTCGGGTGATAATGATGAAGGATGATAAGCATCGTTGGCATTTCCATAACCGCTCACCACGGCATAGATTTTTTTGCCTGCTGCATCTGCCTGCTTCTCTAACACTAAAAACGCTGCGCCTTCGCCTAAATTTAGCCCTTTACGATTTTGATCGAAGGGTGCACAAGCTTCATCCGAAAGAATACGCAGGGCGTTAAAACCATTAACTGTAAATTTGGCCAGGCTATCGGCCCCACCTACTATGACACGATTTGCCAGCCCGTTTTTTATCAGTCGGCAACCGTACATAATGGCATTTGCCGATGACGAGCATGCTGTATTCAGGGTGTTAACTACTCCTGTTATACCATAACGCGTTTGGATATGTAGGTTTACCGATGCATAATCGTATGATTTTACATATTCAATGTGTTCGGTGTCGCCATGGGTATTGGCATATAACTCGTCGGTAAGGCACATGCCGCCTACGGTTGTAGCGCCCACAAGGGCAGTATCGGTAGCTGTTAGTTGGTTTGGGGTTAATCGGGCATCGGCAATAGCTTCATTAAACGCGTGCAAGGCAAGCAGGCTGGTGCGGGTAACACCCGGCTCCGTTACACCAAGTTTCTCTTTCAATTCTTCGGTGCCTGTCAATACCTCACCAAAAGGCAAAAGTCCCGAATACCTTGAAGGGAAATTACCACCGCCTTTTATAATACCGGTTTTGCCCAGTACCAATGCCGCGTGATTTTCAGCTACCGAATGGCCAATAGCACTAATCACACCAATCCCGGTTACTACAATCCTGTCCAATTTTTTATCCGTGTTTATTTTTGCCCGTTTTGCTCAATATAAGTTGCCATGGTGTTCACATCTACAAGCACCTTACGGCCTTCCTTAGGGTCTTGAATATTGATGCCGTACTCGCGTTTCAAAAGTACAATAAGTTCCAGTGAATCGATGGAATCAAGCCCCAGGCCATCGCCAAACAACGGCTCATCGTCTTTAATGTCTGCCGGGGTAAGATCAGTTAAATTCAGGAATTGAATGATCTGAACTTTTAACTTCTCCTTTAGTTCTGTAGTTTCCATCTTGTTTCTATATTAAATTCTTTCTTTTTAAACCAATAAACGTTAGCGCCTGGAATACAAATGTAATTCCAACCAACGGAATAATGCTGATAACAACATCCTTTAATCCCGCGCCCTCTAAAAATAAGCCATAATAGGCCTCAATGCACCAATGTAATGGCGATAATGAACTAATTGTTTTTAATGCTCCCGGCATGGCAAATGAAGGCACCATAAGGCCGCCGATGGCCGATAGTATCACTATGGATACCGCTCCAAAACCGTTTGCCTGCTCCTGCGTATGGGCAAACACGCCCACACAAATAGCGTAGCTTACAGCGCAATAACCAACGGCTACCGTTACTAAAATCAAACCGAAAATATCTGCCGGTAAGTTCAACGCGGGCAAATTAATATACGGAAAAAACCATAATCCCAACGAAAAAATTACCAGTGCCTGGAACAGTGTTACGCATAAATAGGTAATCTGTTTGGATAGTAGGCCTACAGCAAAATTAGTGGGCAGTGTTTTTAACCTGATAAAACTGCCGCTCACCTTTTCCCTTACCACGCTGCCGCTTAACGACATGATGATAAAAAACATGGCAAATATAGTCCATGCAGGTACGTTGTGCTGGGTAGCATTTGGCGCGGTTATGCTGCCGCCCTTTGATACCGGCACCTGCTTTATTTCGGCCTTGCCGTTCAGCATTTCCTGTTCCAACTTTTCGGGCATTTCCTTTTCGTTTATGGCGAAGTAGAGCGTGCGCAGGGTTTCCCGGCTTTCTACAATTTGTAAGGCGCTGGTCAAGGCTCCGTTTACCGAAAAGCGAATGGATTCGGGGATGGATGGGTTGTAATGTAAGATCAATGGCGTAGGTGCCGTCAGTTTTTCTTCCTTAGCCGAATCGGCCTGCAGGCCAAAGCTTTTCAACGCTTTATTTGATGATGATTTAGCTTTTGCTTCAATCTTTGCCGAAAAATCGGGCGGAATGGTAATAGCCAGCATGGCGTCGGCGTTATGCATGGCATCGCCCATTTGCTGTTCGTTTAAATTTGATGCCGCCTGCACCACTTTAAACATGCCAATTTTGTTGATGGTGGCTGTGAGTTGTTTGCTTAGTTTACCGGCATCTTGATTACAAACCACTACGGTGAGCTTGTTTTTGTTCATCAACTGAAAAGTGCTGTTCTGGATAAGCGTAACCACAATAACCAAAATAACGGGCATGATGAACATGAGCGATATGCCCACTTTGTCGCGCAGCAATATCCTTACATCTTTTACTATGGAGGCCCAAAGCTTAAACATTAGTTCCGGTAATCCTTTCCTGTTAAGTTTAAAAACAGTTCCTCCAGGTCCTGGTGGCCATACTCTTCCAGCAAACTATCCAGTTTTCCTTCCCTAACAATCTCGCCCTTATCAACAAGCGCTATCTGTTCGCACAAGCCCTCGGCTTCGGCTAACTGATGCGAGGTATATATTAATGTGGTACCTTCTTTATTCAGCTGTTTTAAGTAATCGATGATGGCGTGGCGGGTTTGTACATCCACACCAACCGTAGGTTCATCCAAAAACAAGATCTTCGGATTATGAATAACCCCTATGGCCAAATTAACCCTGCGTTTCATCCCTCCCGAAAAATTTTCAACGGCTTTATGGCTCACATCTGTAAGGCCTAATATCTCCAGCAATTCTGCCGACCGCTGTGCAATTTGTTTACGGTTTAAGCCGTACCAGGCCCCAAAAAACTCCAGGTTTTCTATCGGGCTAAGTTCCTGGTAAAAGGAAAAATCTTGTGGCACAAAACCAAACAGCTTATTTACAGCCTTGCTTTTGGTGCCAATTTTATGACCCAATAATTCAACCGAGCCTTTATCTGCAACCAGCAAGCCTGTCATCAAATTCATGAGCGTGGTTTTACCGGCACCATTCGGACCAAACAACCCGAAGCGCTCGCCTTCGGCAATCTTTAAATTCAGGCCATCGTAAGTCACCCCCGAATTACCCGGATAATGAAAACAAAGGTTTTCGATATTTACGGCGAGGGACGTTTTGCTTACCATTTAATATTTTTCAGCAGTGTAAAAGCTTTCTTTTCTATTTCGGCAATTTCTAACAAATAGTTGCCCATTACATTAAAATCTTCCTGGCTGCCTATGCGGCCTTTGTAAATACCCGCAGCTTGTACGGCGGCTGTTCGCCACATGTCACCCGCTTGCGTAAACATCTCTGATGCCTTTAACAATACCGGGTTGGGCAGGTAATCATTAGCCTGTTGTAAAAACGCGGCATAAATATACCTGAACCCGCCGCCGCCTGTGCCTATTTCTTCCTGCATACGCACCAACTGTGCCAGGTACAAACCTGCAGTTTTAAGGCCCAGCTTATCGCGCCAGCCTTTTATTTTATTGCCCGTATATCTTATTCCGTTTACACCAGCGAAAGGACCGGGGATAGAGATCATGTTAAAAGCGTTTTTTTTGATGCCGCTCTTAATAGCACTCCTGATCTGGTCGTCGGTAATTTCTGTTTGATTGGCAGGATAGTATAATTGTCCTTTTGGTGCCAAAGCCCCTTTGGCAAAACGCACGCGCTCCAGCTCGTAGCTGGTAAGGGTTGTAGCGTGCTCCATAATGGGGTCGCTTATCAGGTAATTATCACCTTCCTTGCCAAAAACTATAAGGTTGTGGGCATTAAAATGAAAACGGTATTCCTTCGGGAAATAGGATAAATAGTAAACCCCTACCTGCGCACCAACCGGCTGTCCGGCTTCAAGGCTTTCCATCAAAGCGGCCTCGGCCTTTTCTTTGGAATTGAATTTTTTCTGTATCACGGGTATCCCCAATGATTTGCAGGTACGGTTAAATATAAAGCCCGGCATAGAGCGAAAAGCAATTGCCGGCCCATTATTTATTTTTATTAGCGGTACGTATACAAAAAACAGTCCGGCACCAATACCAAAAGCCAGCGGCTCGGTTATTTTGCCGTTCGAGATCTTTTTTAATAAATTACTGGTAACCCCCGATTCGCAATGTGCAGCTTGTCCGTGTTCAAAATCAATCTTCATGCACATCCATACTTTTTAGCTCATCAACCTTTACATTAAAGGCTTCGGCATATTTTTTTAAATCTTTTTCTGATAGTTTATTAAACACACCGGGTTTCAGGTGGCGTTTTATCTGCCATTTCCAAAAACCGGTATAATCGGCCAAAATACTTAAGTCCATTAGCCGCCACTCCATAAAAAACAGCAGCGGGCTGGCCTCTCCGTTTAAAACCCTTTGTTTAGCGTTGGCAATGCGGCCATCAATTTCCTGCCATGCCACATCAAGCGCGGTTATTTTTACATCCCATCCATCGCTTAGCTGGGTTACATACTTCCCGTCGCTATCGGTAGCATAGCAAACCTCTTTGGTAATTTTACCAAGCGAGCTTAAATCCTGGGGTACGTTTTCTTTTTTCATTGCAAACTGGCTTCTCCCGTTAAACAACAGTAAGCATCGCATACATATACGAGAATCTTGAACTTTCGGGCACCAGCAGCAATATTTTTTCGCCAACTTTTAGTTTGCCACTGTGAAACAACTCGTTTATCATTAAGTAAACAGAGGCCGCGCCAACATTACCTACGGTATAAAGGTTCATAAACCATTTTTCGTAGGGGATGCCGCCGCCATAAATCTCCACCATATCATAAATTTTCGGCCTGAAAAAGTCGCTGGAGATATGGGGTAAAAAATGGTCGATATCTAAGGTGGTTAACCCGCGTCGTTCAAAAATCTCTTTTATTTTGGCACCACCCAACGGAACGATATTATCGCTCAGCAAACCAATATCCTGCTTAACGCTGAAAATGGATTTGTTCATCACCTCTTCGGGTGTATAATCCATAAAGCCTTTCAGGCTGCCATCGGCCTGTTTTTCGGCGCCCATATACATACAGGCGTCCATCTGGTTGGCGTATGATACCCCTTCAATCCACTCCACTCTTAAACTTAAGCCGGTTTCGTTAGGCTTATCGGTCATCAAAAACGCCGAAGCACCATCGGATAACATCCAGCGTAAAAAATCTTTATGGAAAGCGATGTAAGGATTTTCGGTAAGCTCTTTTAATTTCTGCGCTTCCTCTTCAAACACGTCAGACACCAGCAGGCCCGAAAATCTTTCAGACCCGGTTGCCACCGCTTGTTTGGCATCGCCCGATTTGATGGCCATAAAAGCATATTTTAAAGCATGCATCCCGGCGCAGCAAACCCCTGCCGGCGATACTACCTCAATTGCGCCAGCCTCGGGTAGCCAGCCATGTGTCATTACGCCGTGGCTGGGCATCATCTGGTCTGGAGATGAAGTGCCGCATGATAGGATATCGGTATCCTCTATTTTAGCATCGGTATTTTTAAACAGCTCTTTAACGGCCAACGCTGTCATCTGGGCATTGGTATGGGTAGCTTTTTTATTTTTATCAAGTGCATAATACCGGGTAGTAATTGCATTATTACGCAGTACAATTTTTTTTGATTTGGAAGGCTTATTATCAATATAACCCAGATACTGCTCCATATCGTCGTTTGCAACGGGCTGGTTGGGTAAAAAAGCAGATGTGGCGTTTATATAAACCTGATTAAAAGACATGTATATTTTAATTTAGTTGTAAGTAAAAGTTCTTTTTCTCCTGTATCCTGTCGCCAAAAAACGGCCTTATTAAAATCATATCAACCGTTAGCGCAATGGGTGCAACAATAAACAGGGCAAAAAAAAGATAATATTTAAAAGCTGCAAGCCATGCCGATTTATTTTTGCGTTTTGAAATAATTTTTGCCCAAACCGAAAATATGATCCGGGCCTTTCCTTCAATAAACATCAGCGGGTATTTAATGTTTACAGCATCGTTGTGCATTAGTTCATCCTGCAGGCTATCCCAATAGCCAACCATATTAAGCCTGGCTGCTATAACCCGGCCAAATTTGGCAGTTTCCTTTATCTCCTGCTCATCAACACCCGGCTTGGGGAATATATTCAGGTAGCTTTCTTTTTTACCTGTAAGCATCCAGTAAAAAATGGTAACAAAGCTTATGGGATTAAGGTGCCTGTCAACCAGGGCAATATTGCCAACCAGCCTTCCGCCTGCATCCTGTATAGATTTGCGTACCCGCACAAAGGCGTTTAGCCACATATTGCGGGCTGCACTGATAGTCACAACAGGCGTATCTTGTACTACTTTAATAAAGTCGGGGTGGTTAAGCAGTGAATTTGAAGGGATGCTGGGCGATAAAAACCAGGGCTGGTAGCCTACGATGATCATATCGTATTTGGTTTCCTTTAATATAAATGACTCAATTTGGGCAGGTACACCTAAAACACAGTCGGGCATAACGGCAAAAAAGCTGGAACCTGTCCATGGAAAATTATAGCTGTTTACCATTTTTATCTCTACCTTTTCAACCGATGCCCCGGCGTCAATAATAGGCTGCGTTAACGAGTCGATGACATCGCGCATCTGTCCAGATTGGGTATAGTAAATAGCTAATATCTTTTTACTCATTATTCAGCAGGTTTAAGGTCTTCGGTGTGCAAAACTTTAGAAGTTTTGCTATAATCAACTATGGCCCGCTGTACTACAGGCGACAAGGTTTTAAAGTTTTTTATCACCATAGTTTTATCCTTTTCGATATCTGTACGATAATGCACAATTTTAGGGGCTTTTTCCTGTATAACCAATCGTAAAAAATGCAGATCGGTGTTATCCGGTTCGGCCAGCAGGGCTGTTTCCAGCTTAATGCGGCCTGTTTTAAAAAAGCTTAACTTATCTTTGGGCTTGCCGGCAAGGCTGGCTTTTTTCATCAGTAAAGCGCCCTCATAGCCGCTTTTTGTTTCGGTGCCGGCATCAGTAAACGTGGCCAGTTCCTGGTTAATTTCGTCAATATTATCGCTTGCCATTGCTTTATAAAAAGCAGCTTTTTCTAATTTCTGCGCATACAGCGCGGTATTATTGCACGCTATAATTATCAGCACAAAACAAACAAAAGCAACGCGCTTTTCAATATAATTCTTCATAAAGCTTACCAAATGTAATAAATATTATGTGCCCTGCAAACAGCGTTTGCGCTTTACCAATAAGCATAAGCGCAACCGTTTTTGCTTCATTTAGTTTTATTTTTTTTCAATAACCTTAAACCTGCATATCCTGATGTAGGATGTTTTTTGTGGGCAATGGTTTAACTATGCCCAATTAATAGCGGTTACACCATTAAAAATCGATTTTCTTTCGCTTACTTTGGGGTTTGAATTTTTTTCGGAAATTTAATAGCAAAATAATTACACTATCTTCCATACCATAAACAATGAAATTAATTAACAGCAACTTACATGGATAAAACTAAACAGTTTGCTGGTTCATGGGCTGTAATTTTAGGAGGATCCGGCGGATTCGGATTCGGGGCTTTGCAAAAGCTTGCCGCGCATGGCATGAACGTAGCGGTTTTGTACCGTGAAACCTCTATTACCGAAAAGCCGCTCAAAATAAAACTTAGCCAGATTGCAGATGCAAACGGTATAACCATCCTGCCGTTTAACATAAACGCGCTTGAACAAACCGGGCGCGATTTATTTTTAAAACAATTTACCGAAGTTGCTGTACATAAACATTGTGTTAAGTTATTACTGCATTCAATAGCCCGGGGCAATTTAAAACCACTGGCTACTGAATCAGAAAATGCCGACAGCACCGCCGTTCTTTCAACTGATGATATACAGGCCACAAGCTATGCTATGGCCAATAGTTTGCTTGACTGGACAAGGCTGTTGCTTAACGCCGGGCTTTTTAACGCCGATGCCCGTATTATAGGCCTTACCAGCGATGGGGCGCATAAATATTGGGAAAGTTACGCGGCGGTATCTATTGCGAAGGCATCATTAGAAAGCCTTGCAAAATATATGGCTGTTGAATTCAGCCGCTTTGGTATAAAAACCAATTTGATACAGGCCGGGGTTACCGAAACGGCATCATTAAAAAGAATACCGGGCAGCGATAAATTAATTGAACTGGCCACGGCAAACAATCCTATGGGCCGGTTAACAAAGCCCGCAGATGTTGCAAACGTAATATATATGCTTTGTACCGACGAAGCCTTCTGGATAAATGGTGCATTGATTCATGTTGACGGTGGCGAACATTGTTTGTAACTATATTGATTTTTAGAAACATGAATAACCATATACTTAATCATTTACCATACAAATCTACCTTCCGCTTTATTGATAACATTACATCATTAAATGAAAACGGGGTTACCGGCGATTTTACGTTGAAACAGGATGCTTTTTTTTATGAAGACCATTTTGAGGGAAACCCAGTTACGCCAGGCGTTATTATTACCGAAATTATGGCCCAGATTGGTTTGGTTGTGCTGGGTATTTTTTTGATTATGAAAGAGCCCGGTAATGATTTTACCAGCGATACATCGCTGTACCCTGTGCTTACCTCAACCGATGTTTCTTTTTACAAAATGGTTTTACCCGGCCAAAAGGTTACGGTTATTTCACAAAAACAATATTTTCGTTTCGGCAAGTTAAAATGCATCGTAGAGATGCTGAACAGCGAGAAAGAGATTGTTGCCAGGGGTACATTTGCCGGCATTATTAAACATCTTGACTTAAAATGAGCAGGCGGGTAGTAGTTACCGGTATGGGCGTTGTATCGCCAAACGGCATCGGGGTCAGCACGTTCCTTGATTCCATACAAAACGGCGTGTCGGGCATCAAATTTCAGCCTTTGTACGAGGAGTTGAAATTTAGCTGCCATGTTGCGGGCAAGCCCGATTTTGTACTGGAAGATCTTAAAACTAAAAACTACATATCTGAGGTTGTTTTTCACGGCCTTAAAGGCACCAATATTGGTTATGGCCTTATGGCCGCGCTTGACGCCTGGGCTGATGCCGGGCTGGAATATGATACCGACGAAACCCGCTGGGAAACCGGCTGCATTTTTGGCAACAGCGTATCTGACACCGAGGCCATGAGAAACGTAATTACCCGGGTTGATAACAAAGAGGCCAAAAAATTAGGTTCGCGCGTGGTGGAGCAAGCCATGAACAGCGGGGTTACCTCCTATGTATCGGGCCGTTTAGGATTGGGTAACAAAGTAATCACCAACTCGGCGGCTTGTGCTACAGGTACACAGGCTATTTTAATGGGCTACGAAACCATTAAAGATGGTTACGCCAAACGAATGCTGGTTGGCAGCAGCGAATATGTTGATACCTATGTATTCGGTTCCTTTGATTCCATGCGCGTGCTATCCCGTAAATATAACGATAAGCCCGAAAAGGCATCAAGGCCGATGAGTATAACTGCCGGTGGCTTTGTGCCGGGCTCTGGTTCGGCAGCACTGGTTTTGGAAGACCTGGAATTTGCTTTGGCCAGGGGCGCAAAAATTTACGCCGAGGTTTTAGGCGGTTCAACCAATAGCGGCGGCCAGCGGATGGGCGGCTCCATGACGGCGGCTAACCCGCAGGGTGTTATCAAATGCATTGAAGATTCAATAACTAATTCAAAAATAAGCGCTAACGATATTGACCTCATTAGCGGCCACCTTACTGCTACCAATGCCGATATGCAGGAAATTCAAAACTGGTGCAAGGCGCTTGGCCGGGGCGGCGACGATTTTCCACTGATGAATTCACTTAAATCAATGATTGGCCATTGCTTGAGTGCGGCAGGATCGATCGAAGCTGTGGCATCAATATTGCAAATGGAACACGGGTTTGTTCATCCTAATATAAACCTGGATGATCCTAATCCCGAAATAGGCAACTACATCAATTTAAACCGTTTGCCTGTTTCAATAGTCAAAAAAGACATTAATATTGTTGCTAAAGCCAATTTTGGCTTCGGCGACGTTAATTCCTGCTTAATATTTTCTAAATTTAACCCTAATGACACGACAAGAGATTTTAATTGAACTAAAAAAAGTTTTATCGCCATATACCCTTGATAAAGAAGCCCTGGCCAGCATAGACGAAAATACCGACCTTATTAAGGACTTGAAAATCAATTCGGCCAATCTTGTTGATATCATTATTGATGCGGAAACCAAATACAATATCGAGATAGACTACGATGCTGCGGATAAAATGGTGAACGTGGGCGGCTGTATTGATGTGATTGAAGAAAAGACTAACCAGCAAACATGATCATAAGTGCCGGTAATGATATTGTAGACCTCCAGGCTATCGACACTGAGCGAACAAGAGAACCAAGGTTTTACTCCAAATTCATTACCGGCCCCGAAACTCAATTACCAAGCCTGCCCCAACTGGCGGCTATGCCCACTGAGTATTTTGCCTGGCTTTTATGGTCGGTTAAGGAGTCGGTTTACAAATTTGAACAGCGGCATAATCCCGGGCTTGTTTTTTCTCCCTCAAAAATTGTTGTCGAGCATATTACCCCCGCTTTGAGTATGGCCTGTGCTACCACCGGGCCAATTGAAGGCCAGGGGTTTGATGAGGAACCTTGTTACAACAGCATCATCGCTTTTAACCAAAATAAGTTTTACTCCCGGTCGATAATTACCAGCGGTTTTATTGTAACAGTAGTTAACAACAGTGATAATTTCGAAAATATGTACTGGGGGGTTAAGCCTATTGACGATAGCAGTCCCGCATATCAATCAATACAAGTACGGGAGTTTATCTTAAAAAAACTCGGTACTTTTTTTGAATTCAACCAGCTAAATATCGTCAAAATGCCGTCCGGCTGCCCCATTTTACATGATGGATTGACAGAAACAAGTATACCTGTTTCATTGGCACATCATGGGCATTACGTGGCCTATGCATTCCACTTAGCCAACGTTTAGGATACTAATTAGCTAATGCTTCTATCTTTTTGATATCGCGGTAGCAGATGTATAATGGGATAAAACCGAAAATGCCAAAACAACAATCAATGCAGCGCCAATAAATGGGGATACCACGTATAGGGCCGGCAATAAAGGCCAGCGGGAAAACCATAACACAGGCTATCATCCCAAACTGAATTATCCAGATATTTTTTACCGGATCGCGCAGGGGGCCAATAAAAGTAGTGGCTATAACCAGGTGCCCAAATGCCAGCCAATCGGTTCCATAACTCAGATAGGGGTAGTTTTCATTGGTTGTTTTTACAGCCTGGTAAACCTGTGCTATCCAATGATGCATAAACGGCGGGAATATGGTTACATTGGCCAGGAAAGCCAGCTCGGTTTCAATGGGGAAAGCGGTTACGCCGCTTAATACCAGCCCTATAATAAATACAATGATCCAGGTTTTTACTTTTTTGCGCAGCTGAGGTTCGGTTTGCATAATGGGTGTTCAATTATTTTTAAATGAAATGAAAATCGCCAAGTGATTAATCGAGAAAACAAAAGTACTTTGATATACAAAGTTACTTAAATTAATTTAAAAGCTACATTCTTTTAAATGCTTTGTGATTATATTTGTTGCAAAGGAAATGGTGTCTTCCTACTCAACCGCCCTAAAAAGCTGATGGCGCCTGCATTAATTAACCCGTGGAGTAATATTCTGCGCTAATTTTTTGTAGGTGAAAAAAATTCCTATCAAACCCGTTTCAAAAACATACCACCGCCCGGCACGGCCAGTATCCCCCTTCTGTCACTTATCAGCGTATCAACCGGTAAGCATCAATGCTTTTATGTTGTTGTTTTGCTGCATCGTTTACAATCCACCAATTTTAAAACTAAATTAGCGTCGCCATAAAAAATGAACGATAACATTTTTACGTCCGATTTTTTTTCGACAGTGAAAAACCTGCTCAGGTGGACACTGCTCATCATCCCTATTGCCGTAGCTATAGGCAGCATGGTAGCTTTGTTTTTATGGCTGCTGAGCTGGGCCACGCATTTCAGATTTGCCCATACTTACCTTTTATATTTACTGCCCCTTGCTGGGGTAGCTATCCATTTTATATACAAACTCGCGGGCAAACCGTCAGAAAAGGGAAACAACCTGATTATCGACGAGATCCACAAGCCCGATTGCGGTGTACCCAAACGTATGGCGCCGGTGGTATTGCTTACCACGGTGATTACCCATTTATTTGGCGGATCGGCCGGGCGTGAGGGTACAGCGGTACAAATTGGCGGCAGCATAGCGCAGGCCTTTGGCAAATGGTTTAAACTAAACCCTGCCGATACCCGCACCATACTTATTGCCGGCATAGCCGCGGGCTTTGGCGCTGTATTTGGCACCCCTGTTACCGGGGCTATATTTGCAATGGAAGTTTTAACCATTGGGCGCATACAATACAATGCCTTATTGCCCTGCCTGATGGCCAGCATAATTGGCGATGTTACCGTTGCCGCCTGGGGCATTCACCACACAGCCTATCATATTGATGTGTTTGCAAGTGTGCCGCATTGGTATGCAACTTATACGGCCTTTGATTTTTTACTGCTTGGCAAAATAGTTTTGGCTTCGGTGGCCTTCGGGCTGGCCAGTTACCTGTTTGCGTACCTGGTATATGGGCTAAAATCTTTTTTTGCAGCCATTGTTCCAAAACCCTGGCTTACCCCGGTACTTGGCGGCTTAATCATCATTGGCCTTACCGCTCTTTTGGGCAAGCCCGATTACCTGGGCCTTGGTATCGATGCCGGGCATGCCGGGGCAATTACCATACCATCGGCATTTAATGCCGGCGGGGCCGATACCTGGAGCTGGCTTTGGAAAACCATTTATACAACCGTTACCCTTTCAAGTGGCTTTAAAGGCGGCGAGGTAACACCATTGTTCTACATCGGGGCAACCCTGGGCAACACGTTATCAGTTTTAATGGATGCCCCGGCAGGCCTTTTTGCCGCACTTGGTTTTATTGCGGTATTTGCGGGCGCAACCAATACCCCGTTGGCTTGTACTTTTATGGGGATTGAGCTTTTTGGCAGCCAGTATGCCTTGTTTTTTGCGGTGGCTTGTTTTACAGCCTATTTTTTTAGCGGACACTCGGGCATTTACGGTTCGCAACGCATTGGTATTGCCAAAACGCCAGGCCGCTATGCCGATGCCGCAACACTGGCCGAGGCAGATAAGCGCAGGCGGGGATACATGCGGCAGAAACTGGCTAAGTATAAAATTAAAGGCAAACAGGAGTAATTGATGATAGAAGCCGGGCAACAATTACCAAAGCATCTCCTTTCCGTCGCCGTAAAAAGTGGCAACGAATTTGGATGAAGACAGGAACATTTTGTTGTACCGGAGCGAAAGCCCCGAAATGCAAAAAAGACACCCGTTTAGAGTGTCTCTTTTTGTTTCATTTTTGCTTATATACCTGAAGGCATATACTGCTGTTTCATTTATTGGTTTTCTCTAAAAAAGCAGCTTGTTTTTCAACGGGGTATCAAACATAAGTTTCTCCAAATAAGTGGTACGTAAGGCATCCTTGAGGGCCATAGCATGCCTTTCGTGGTGCATATCACTTGATATGAAATCTATCAATTGATTATCTATCAGCAATTCCGCTTTTTTCTTTACCTCACTACCGTAGTATCCTGTTAAGGATATAGTGTTTAGTTGCATACTACAACCCCAGCTCTGGATGTTTTTGTATTGTTCAATCTCCAAATATGGGTACCTTTCGGGGTGCGCTAAAATAGGCTTATATCCCAAATCGTTTAATTTTTGCAAAACAGGAATCATGTTTGGTGGCTGGTTGATAAACGAAAACTCAAACAGTACATAATTATCGCCCATGGTCATCAACTTCCCTTCATTTACACGCGCCTCAAAGGTCTCATCAAAATAATGTTCGGCAGCAGTTTCTACAGGTATATCTATATTTTCTTTTACCAGTTCGGCCTTCAATAACTCCAGCGATGCAGCAATTGTTTCGGGTGTGTTCCGATAAAAATCAATCATAACGTGTGGTGTGGCAATAATTTTTTTTATCCCCAGGTCCATCATCTTCCTGATCAGGATCACCGAATCCTGCGGTGTTTGCGCACCATCGTCAATTCCCGGCAAAACATGCGAATGCATATCAACCATGATAGATTCATAGTTGAAGGTTATTTCTTTTTTTACCTTTTTCTTTTTAAAAAAACCAAACATAGTTAACGGTTATTGTACTGCCCCTTGTAATATTGCTGGTAACTACCCGAAGTAACGTGGTTAAGCCATTCCTCGTTTGCAAGGTACCAATCTACGGTTTTTTCCAATCCTTCTTCAAAAGTAATGCTTGGTACCCAGCCAAGCTCGGTTTTCAGCTTCGTGGCGTCTATGGCATAACGCAAATCATGGCCTGCCCTGTCTGTTACGTAGGTGATCAATTTCGCCGATTCACCTTCGGCCCTACCCAGTTTTTTATCCAGTATAGTACAAAGCAAATTAATCAGGTCGATGTTTTTCCATTCATTATGGCCACCAATATTATAGGTTTGGCCGGCTTTGGCATTGTGGAATATTACATCAATGGCCCTTGCATGATCCTCTACCCAAAGCCAGTCGCGAATATTCTCGCCTTTGCCATAAACAGGTACAGGTTTACTTTGTTTAATATTGTTGATAGCCAGCGGTATCAGCTTCTCCGGGAAGTGGAATGAGCCATAGTTATTTGAGCAGTTGGATATCACGGCCTTCATGCCATAAGTATCCTGGTAAGCGCGTACAAAATGATCTGAACTGGCTTTAGATGCCGAATATGGCGAATGCGGATCATACGCTGTTTCTTCGGTAAACATTCCATCCTCGCCCAAAGTACCGTACACTTCATCGGTTGATACGTGGTAAAAACGGGTTTGATCATAACGTCCTTTCCAGCTTTCGCGGGCGGCGTTCAGCAAATTTACAGTACCTACCACATTGGTCATCACAAACTCCAAAGGATTGGTAATCGAACGGTCAACATGTGATTCAGCTGCAAGGTGAATTACGGCATCCGGCTTCTCGGTATTAAAAAGATTATTTATAAACTCAAGGTCAACAATATCACCTTTAACAAAGCTGTAATTCGGCTCGTTTTCGATATCTCTTAAATTTTCGAGGTTACCAGCGTAGGTCAGCTTATCTAAATTGATGATATTATAATTTGGATACGTTTTCACAAAACGGCGCACCACGTGCGACCCTATGAAACCTGCGCCACCCGTAATAATTATTTTTTGCATTTGCTGAAATTTAAGTTTATAGCGGATTTTGAGCTATATATTTTTCCCATTCCCAGGCTGATGACATCATGGTTTCTAAACCCAATTCTGTTTTCCAGCCAAGCTTATTGGTCGATTTGGTTACATCGCCCCAAACCTTTTCCACATCACCGGCGCGGCGCGGACCAATCTGGTAATTTACCTTTACCTCTGTTGCTTTTTCAAACGCGTGGATCACTTCTAATACAGTACTCCCCTGGCCGGTGCCCAGGTTAAACACATCGTATCCCTGGTAATCGTCGCTCTCGGCCAATTTCAGCGCCGCAACATGTGCTTTTGCCAAATCAACCACGTGGATATAATCGCGCACGCAGCTACCATCCGGGGTGTCATAATCATTGCCGAAAACAGTTATTTTTTCGCGTTTGCCAATGGCTGTCTGGGTAATAAATGGAACCAGGTTTTGCGGTACGCCAATTGGCAATTCGCCTATAAGCGCGGTTTCGTGCGCACCAACCGGGTTAAAATATCTTAACGATACTACTTTATAGCTGCTGGTACCAGAAGCTATCATATCTTTCAAAATCTCTTCGGCTATTTGCTTGGTATTGCCATAAGGCGATTGCGCGGGCTGTACCGGCGCTTCTTCGGTTACCGGCAATTGCTCGGGCTGGCCGTAAACAGTACAGCTTGATGAGAACACAAAATTCAATGGTTTACTATAATAAGCATCCAGTAAATTGATAAGCGAATAGAAATTGTTACGGTAATACTTTAACGGTTTTTGAACCGACTCGCCTACCGCTTTAAAAGCAGCAAAGTGAATGATACCGGCAACATCGGGCTCGGCAACGGCCAGCGCTTTTACGCCGGCTTCGTCGCACAGGTCAAGCTTATGAAAAACCGGTTTGTAGCCGATGATTTTGGCCAGCTGATCTAAAATTTTAGGGTCTGAGTTTGATAGGTCGTCAACAATAACAGGTTCGTAGCCTGCGTTTACCAGTTCGACAACGGTATGGGAGCCAATAAATCCGAGGCCACCGGTCACTAATATCTTCATTTTTAAGTAGGGTATATAGTAAGCCATAAAGGTAAGCAAATGGATGAATTTACATACCTCCTTTTATTAAACAACCACCTTTTACTTTACTAAAAGGTGGTTATCCAGGTATTATTTATAGAAAGGACATGTTTTACTATTTATTATAGTAAGTAAAATCCTTATGGTTTATTTCGGTTTCGGGCAACGATTTAAAGTAATCCAACGTGATCTTTAAACCTTCGCTCCTTGATACCTTTGGCTGCCAGCCTAAAATAGCTTTTGCCTTGGTAATATCCGGGCGACGCTGTTTCGGATCATCAGTAGGCAGTGGCAGGCTAATCAATTCCTGGTCGGTGCCGGTTAATTTGATAATCTCTTCGCCAAATTGTTTTATCGTGATCTCGTCGGGGTTACCAATATTCATGGGCTGCGCGTAATCGCTGTGCAACAGGCGGTAGATGCCTTCAACCAGGTCATCCACATAACAAAATGAACGGGTTTGCGACCCATCGCCAAACATGGTTAATGATTCGCCCCTGAGCGCCTGCCCAATAAAGGCGGGCAATACCCGGCCGTCGTTTAACCGCATCCTTGGGCCGTATGTATTAAAAATACGTACTATACGTGTTTCTAAACCATGAAAGGTATGGTAGGCCATGGTAATGGCTTCCTGGAAACGCTTGGCTTCGTCATAAACGCCCCTTGGGCCAACAGGGTTTACATTGCCCCAGTATTCCTCGGGCTGCGGGTTCACGTTCGGATCCCCATACACCTCGGAGGTGGAAGCTATCAGCATCCTGGCACCTTTTGACCTTGCCAAACCAAGCAGGTTGTGTGTACCTAACGAGCCAACCTTTAAAGTTTGTATTGGGATTTTCAGGTAGTCTATCGGGCTTGCGGGTGAGGCAAAGTGCAGGATATAATGCAGTTCGCCCGGAACAAATACAAACTTGGATACATCATGGTTGTAAAACTCAAAATTTTCGAGTTTAAACAGGTGCTGTATATTGCGTAAATCGCCGGTAATTAAATTATCCATGCCTATTACATGGTAATCTTCTTTAATAAACCTGTCGCAAAGGTGCGAGCCCAAAAAGCCCGCCGCCCCGGTAATTAAAATTCTTTTACGTTCTGTCATTAACTAACTACTTTACGTCCGATGCTGCTGTAATAAAAACCATAATCTTTCATTCTGTCCAGGTCATATAAATTACGTCCGTCAAATATAACAGGCGCGTTTAACTTTTCTTTCATGAAATCAAAATCCGGGGTACGAAAAACCGGCCATTCGGTAACAATCAATAAAGCATCGGCGTTTTCAAGTGCCGAGTACCTGTCTTTGGCATAGGTGATTTTATCACCAAGTAATTTTTTAACGTTTGGCATTCCTTCAGGGTCATAGGCGGTTACCGTAGCACCCGCAGCAATAAGGTCATCAATGATGTATAAAGCCGGAGCTTCGCGGATATCATCGGTCTCGGGTTTAAAAGCCAATCCCCAAAGGGCAAAGTGTTTGCCTTTCAGCCCATCAGCGCCATAATGTTCGCGCAGCTTAACTACCAGGCGTCTTTTTTGCGTTTCGTTAACTTCCATTACCGAGTTCAGTATCTTGAACTCATATTTATTTTCCTCGGCTGCTTTTGAAAGGGCCTGCACATCTTTAGGGAAACAGCTGCCGCCATAACCAACACCAGGAAACAGGAAGCGCTTGCCTATACGGGCATCGGCACCTACGCCTTTACGCACCATATCCACATCGGCGCCAACCAGTTCGCACATGTTGGCAATCTCGTTCATGAAGGTTATTTTGGTGGCCAGGAATGAATTTGCCGCATATTTTGTAAGTTCAGACGAGCGTTCATCCATATAAAGGATAGGGTTACCCTGGCGTACGTATGGCGCGTATAAATCGCCCATAATCTGGCGGGCTTTCTCGTCCATGGTACCTATAACTACCCTATCTGGTTTCATAAAATCTTCAACGGCCACACCTTCGCGTAAAAACTCGGGGTTTGATACCACCGCGAAAGGCACATCGGTATTGGCTTTTAGCACCGCGGTTACTTTATCGGCAGTACCTACCGGTACAGTTGATTTAGTTACGATAACCTTATACTCGGTAATAAGCTTTGCAATATCTTTTGCGGCACCAAGCACATAACTCAAATCGGCAGATCCATCGGCGCCCGGAGGAGTAGGCAAGGCCAAAAATATAACTTTTGCAGGAGCAATCGCTTCGGCAAGGTTGGTGGTAAAGGTTAACCTTTCCTGTTTTATGTTCCTGTTAAATAACAAATCAAGTCCAGGCTCATAAATCGGCATTTCACCCGCCCGCATCTTGTTCACTTTTTCTTCTACAATGTCAACACATATAACTTCGTTTCCGGTTTCGGCCAGGCAGGTTCCGGTTACCAATCCAACATAGCCAGTTCCGATTACAGCAATTTTCATAGTTTATTTTTGTTTTTTAGTGTTTAGTATTTTGTTTATGGTATAGCAAACAAGCAGCCCTTAACGGCACGGACTTATTATTTATTACAGTATAAGGTTTTTGTTGTTAATTTTAACCTTTGCTAATATACAATTCATGCGCTAAAATGATATTATATACTATTGGATTACGGCTCTATTTTATAACCATTTACATAGCCTCGCTGTTTAATCAAAAAGCAAGCCAATGGATAAACGGCCGGAAGAACCAGAAACTTATACGTATAGACAGCAGTATTTGGTTTCATTTTGCATCATTAGGCGAATTTGAGCAGGGCAGGCCCATATTAGAGGCGATAAGGGCCTTATATCCGCAGGAAAAGATTGTAATTTCCTTTTTTTCGCCGTCGGGTTACGAGATCAGGAAAAGCACGCCACTTGCCGATTTTGTGTATTATTTACCATTGGACACGGCAAAAAATGCCACACAATTTATTGATGCCATACAGCCTGCCATGGCAATATTTACCAAGTATGAATATTGGTACCATTTTTTTAAAGAGGCGCATACCAGACAAGTTCCCCTGTACATCATATCGGGAATTTTTAGGCCCAAACAGGTATTTTTTAAATGGTACGGCGGCCTGCACCGCAAAATATTAAGCTTTGTAAGCCACTTTTTTTTACAGGACGAGGCATCAAAGCGACTATTGCAATCTATTGGTATAACTAACGCTACAGTTAGCGGCGATACCCGTTTTGACAGGGTATGGGCCAATGCCCAATATTCCAAAGAAATTCCCGGCATTGCCGAATTTATAAACGGTCAAAAAGTTTTCATCGCCGGCAGCACCTGGCCACAGGACGAAGCATTACTTGCCACCCTACCTGAATTATACCCCGACTGGAAATTTATTTTTGCCCCCCATGAAATTGGCGAAGCCAGGATAAATAACCTTATTAATTTATTACCAGCAGGATCGGCAATTAAATACTCCGAATTAATTCAAAATTCAAAATTCAAAATTCAAAATCAGGAGCCGACAACTCGCTACTCAAAACTCAAAACTCAAAACTCAAAACCGTCAGTCCTGGTAATTGACAATATCGGCATGCTTTCGTCTTTATATGCGTATGGCAACATTGCCTATATTGGGGGAGGGTTTGGCGTGGGGATACATAACACGCTGGAGGCGGCCGCATTTGGCTTGCCCGTCATCTTTGGCCCTAATTATCAAAAATTCAATGAGGCAAGGGAGCTTATCGCTTTAAAAGCCGGGTTTAGCATCAGTGATGGCAGCCAGCTCAAAGGTATTGTTGATACGTTGGTTAATGACGAAGCTTTTTACAACATTACTGGAAAAAAAGCGGGCGATTACGTAAAGGAACATATCGGGGCAACCCAGATGATATTAGACCACATTATAACGCTGCCATCCGCCTGATAAGATAAGTCATTTTATCAGCCAAATCGCAAAAAAAGAGACCCCGCTCTTTTCAAAGTCAGGTCTCTTTCTTACTCCGAGGGCTCAAAGAATCACCTCGCCTTCTTAGCCAGATCAGCCAATGGCATGGTTGTCATGCGGCCAATTACTTTTTTACCGCGATAGGTTATCACCCTTAATTGCGTTGCATCTTTGGGTGCATCAATAGGGGCCGTGTATTTTGGATAAAAATTATCAGGGAATGAGTTATCAAAGCTGTAATAAATATCCAGGCCAGGGGCTTCGCTGGTAAGGGTTATTTTAAGTGTACTATCCGGATTTTTAGTAGCGCTGAACGAAGGGTCGTAAACACTTGGCGCGTATTTGGTCTCGGCCTCGTCAAAGCGTTCAAAATGTTTTTCAACCTTGCCAAAAAAGTATGGCCAGCTTTTTTTCTCTTTGGGCGACCATACCAATTCGGCAATGGCCATACCACGGGGCCAGGTCATGTACTCTGCCTGGCGTATGTTGAATACCTGTTCTGTCCACAGGTTGGCCTGTGCGCCTTTTATCAGCTTGGCATCTACGCTATCGGGTACAGGCTCATATTCGTAGGTTTTGCTCAGGCGTAGTTTAGCATAAACTTTGGTTTCGTTTACGTCGCTTTGCATATAATCCAGGTAGGCAAATGTTGTTGGGCTCATAACCACATCGTGACCCATTTTAGCTGCTTCAATACCGCCTTTAACACCCCGCCAGCTCATTACAGCTGCGTTGGGTCCAAGGCCGCCTTCCAGTATCTCGTCCCATCCCATAAATTTTTTCCCTTTTGATTCTACTATTTTTTCAAGGCGTTTTTCAAAATAGCTTTGTACCTCCTGCTGCGTTTTCAAGTTTTCTTTTACCATCAGCGCCTTAATAGCCTCACTTTGTTCCCAAAAGTTTTTAGCGCACTCATCGCCACCTACGTGAATATAGCCAAAGGGGAAAAGCTGGGCAATTTCGGTCATCACCTTATCCAAAAAAACGTATACGCTCTCATTAGCCGGGCAAAGGGTATTATCTACAATGGCGGTATTATGCGGCCCGTTCCAGTTCATAAAGGGCTCGCCGGAGTTTACTACATATTTATCGGCACCCGGAGTACATGAAAGTTCGGGATAAGCCACTACTGCGGCAAGGCTATGGCCCGGAACATCAACCTCGGGCAAAATATTAACAAAACGGTCCTTGGCATACTGTACAAGTTCCTTTATATCTTCCTGGGTATAAAAGCCACCATAAGTGCGTGGCTCATCAGCAGCCGGTGGCGTAAATGTACCAAACTGCCCAACTTTTTTTACGTTATAAGCGCCAACCGTAGTTAGCCTGGGCAGGCTTTTAATTTCTACCCGCCAGCCTTCATCGTCGGTTAAATGCAGGTGCAGCAGGTTAAGCTTGTATTTCACCATGTTATCAATATACTGCTCCACCTCGGCTTTGGTAAAAAAGTGGCGGGCAACATCAAACATTAGGCCCCGCCATTCAAACCTTGGGTAGTCGGTAATATCAACCGCGGGGGCTGTCCATTTAACTCCTTTAACAAACTCCTTACTTTCAATTTCTTTTGGTAATAACTGCATAAAGGTTTGTACACCATAAAATAAGCCTGCGGGGGCATTTGCTTTAATCACCACTTTTTTTGCTGTTACCGATAGGTTATAACCTTCGGCACCAATAAGCGGGTCATTTTTTTTATTGATAACAAATTTTATGGATGCCGTTGGTGCAACGTTTTTTACCGCTACTGCAGTACCGGCCGCAGTGCCAAGTTTCTTTTTCATATACGCTATAACCGGTGCCAGCCCGGCCTGGTTACCTGTTTCCAACACAACAATTTTGGGCAATACAAATTTACCTGCCTTTTGGGTAACCTTAACGGGCTCGGGGATAATTGACAGGGCATTGTTAGGCGCCTGGCCAAACGACAAGGTGTGCAGGCCACAGCAACCGAGTAACATGATTAATTTTTTCATAAAGAAAACTTAGTTTTTTGAATGCGTTTATAATTGGAAACGTTACGCAAATTATACTTTTTAAATAATATTAAAAAGTGTTGCGCGTGTAAAATTTGTATTTGGTGCATTAAATCTGCAACATTAAAAAAATGATTGAACGATTACCACAGAACGTTTAAGCCATTGCAGATGAGAAAAGCAAAAAGGCATACTTTAATTCTGTATAACTGATACCAATGTTCCGTTCTGCCCAAGCATGTGTCTCGAAGATCATCGCCAAAAAACACGATCAATTTAAATCATACAAAAACTATTTTATAATTAAGTAAAAAAACCACCTCGTAATTTCCTCAGCGCTTTTAATTAAAATTAAGTCTCTGTTAATCTTTAGCTTACTCCATATTTTTTGTTTTTATTATGTACTTTAACAAGGTAAAATAACCTTGCAGGTAACCCTATAAAAATCATCAACCCAAATTAATCACCCCAAACAATCTTTTTTATGCAAAATGTTTCTTTTTATTCCACAGCAATTTTTGCCTGGGTAACCACCTTTGGCATTAATTTATTGAGCGCAATACTGGTGTTTGTTGTTGGCCTTTATATTATCAACTGGATAGGCCGGTTACTTACCGTATCAATGGGCAAAGGAAAAATTGATGTATCGCTTCAATCATTTCTACGTAGTTTAATGACGGCCGGCCTAAGGGTTTTACTGTTGATAACCGTTGCCGGGATGCTGGGCATTCAAACCACATCGTTTGTAGCCATTATTGGTGCCTTAGGTTTGGCAGTAGGCCTGGCACTACAAGGCTCATTGGCCAACTTTGCCGGAGGTGTGCTTATCCTGATTTTTAAACCATTTAAAATAGGCGACATTATTGATTCGCAGGGGCAAAACGGCGCGGTTATCGAAATCCAGATTTTCAACACCATATTGCTTACCCCCGATAATAAAACGGTTATACTGGCAAACGGGGCAGTATCAAACAACACGATTGTTAATTACAGCAGGCATGGCAGCATTAGGGTAGATATATCGCTTGAAATAGACCCACAAAATGATATGGACTTTGTGCGTAAAATAGCCACAGAAGCATGCCTGAGCCATCCGCTTGTTTTATCAGAACCAGCGCCGGTTATAAATGTATCCAAAATAAATGAAGGCAAAATCGGGCTTGGCGTTTGCCCTTTTACCAAAGCACAGGATTATTGGTCGGTGCTTTTTGGCGCCCAGGAGCTTATCAAAAAGGCTTTTGATGAACATAAAATAGGCATTCACTCTCCACATTTATTTATCACCCAGGTGCCGGGCGCTACAACTAAAGCGTAAATTAATTTATAGCACTAAAGTTTAAGCAGCTATATCGGGTATTACATAACAAAGCCCGGCAAAAAACTGCCGGGCTTTTGATTGATATGGTATAGGTATTGATTTTTCGATTGTTTATTGGCATTACTCGTCGCCATTTGCGGCAAGCTCTGTTTTGCTTAACAGTTTGGCGCTTTCGGCCAGTTTAATAAATTCGGCGCGGTAGCCTTCGGTGTCCTCGCCCTTGGCGGCGCGGGCCATTTTAATAGCCTGGTCATACCCGGAATTTTGTTTAAACTTCGAATCGCGCAGCAGCATGCCAATTTCGGCAACAGCGGCGGCAAACCTGAAATCGGTTGATGTTGATTTCAGGTTGATTGGCTCGTCTTTAACCGTAACCTGGCTCAATTTGCTTTTTAACGATGTTGGCTCCTTATACCTGAATTTGATGGTCATCATTTCATCAGATGCATTTGAATAGGCAACAGGTTTGGGTTTCTGATACTTTAATGGATCCACGCTGGCCGAATAATCATCCTTTAACCCTGCTGGCACTATCTCATAAAAAGCGGTAACCGTATGGCCCGAGCCCATATCGCCGGCATCTTTTTTATCATCATTAAAATCCTCTTTGGCCAGTACCCGGTTTTCGTAACCAACCAGGCGGTATGCCTGCACTTTGGCCGGGTTAAACTCCACCTGTAGTTTTACATCTTTGGCAATAGTAAATAGGGTACCGCCAAATTCGCTTACCAGGGTCTTGCGGGCTTCGGTTATATTATCAATATAGGCGTAGTTACCGTTGCCTTTATCGGCCAGGGTTTCCATCTTACCATCTTTATAATTACCCATACCAAAGCCTAAAACCGATAACGATATCCCGCTTTCCCTTTCGTGCTCAATCAGCTTCTGCATGTCGTCATCGCTTGATGCACCTACGTTAAAATCGCCATCGGTAGCTAAAATCACCCGGTTATTGCCATTTTTCATAAAGTTTTGTTTAGCAATCTGGTAAGCCAGCTTAATGCCTTGTCCGCCAGCCGTTGAGCCGCCTGCACTTAGATTATCAATGGCGCTATTAATGGTTTCTTTTTTATCGCCGCCGGTTGCAGGCAGCACAACGCCCGCCGCGCCGGCGTAAACAACCAGGGTAACCTTATCTTGAGCCCGCAGTTGGTTAACCAGCATTTTTAATGACGATTGTACCAGGGGCAATTTATTAGGCTCGTTCATTGATCCCGATACATCTATTAAAAATACCAGGTTTGATGCAGGCAGTTTTTCGTTAGCTATTGTCCTTGCTTTAAGGCCTATGCGCAGCAGGCGGTGTTTGCTATTCCATGGGGCTGCAGATAATTCGGTATGGATGGCAACCGGGCCGCCATCGGTTGGCCCCGGCAGGTTGTAGCTAAAATAGTTTATCATTTCTTCAATCCTAACAGCATCTGCCGGTGGTAACTGGCCGCTATTGATAAATCGCCTAACGTTGCTGTACGAAGCTGCATCCACATCAACAGAAAATGTGGAGAGCGGCTCGGCCGATACCGCTTTAAAACCATTTTCTTCGATGCCTTTGTAGCTTTCATCGGTAACTACGGCAGGCTGGTAACTTTTCAAAACATCAGCATTGCCCGAATAACCGTAAATGGCAGATACCTTTTCCACTGCTACCAGGCCCGATGCTTTGCCACTTAAACCTTTTGCATTGTATGATTTTGCAGATATAGTAGTCACACTTCCTGTAATTTCCCTCCGTTTTTGTACTCCATAACCTGTTACCACAACCTCACTTAGTTGGTTTGAACTTGCATGAAGGTAAATTTTCAACACTTTGCCTTTACCTGCTTTTACATCCTGTGTGGTATAACCAATAAAGCTGAAGGTAAGTACGGCGTTGTCATCGGGTACAATAATAGAATAGTTGCCTTTGGCGTCGGTTTGTGTTCCAAAGCCGGAGCCCTTAAGCAAAACCGATACCCCCGGTATTGCTAAACTATCTTTGCTATCATATACGGTTCCGCTAATGCGGTGGCTGTTATTAGGCTTAAACCCAGTTAAACCGGCAAACAATAAAATAATTAAAACTAACTTTTTCATCCCTGGTTGTTTTTTAATAAGGATGCGGGCGGCGGATAATTTCCATAAACCGTTAAAAAAATTTATTTTGCACCTTTTTAATGACCAATTTTATTAAACCAGGCAAAACAGGCACATCAACGGATGACGAACTGCTTAACATTTACCGTAAAACCGGCGATGTTGCGGTTTTAGGACAACTATATGAACGCTATATGGGCTTGGTTTATGGCGTATGCTTAAAATACCTGAAAGATGAAGATGGCGCTAAAGATGCCGTAATGGGCATTTTTGAAGAACTGGTAGAAAAAGTTAAAAAGCACGACATCAGCATATTCAGGAACTGGCTTTATGTATTGGGGCGCAATTATTGCTTAATGCAGTTAAGGGCCGGTAAAAAGCTGCATGTAATTAATTTAGATGACGTTATGGAATTTACGCCATTACTGCATCATGATGATAATAACCGCGAAGAAGCCTATAAAGCTTTGGAGCACTGTATTGACAAACTGGCCGGTGCCCAAAAACAAAGCATCGATTTGTTTTATTTACAAGAAAAGTGCTATAAAGAAATTGCCGAAGCAACAGGTTTTAGTCTGAACGAGGTGAAAAGTTATATACAGAACGGAAAACGCAACCTTAAAATTTGCCTGGAGAAGAGCAGTGAACACTAAAAAGGCCGACATATTGCAAGTAAGAAAGTACCTTAACGGGGAACTTGATGCCAAAGCTATGCACCGGCTGGAACATGATGCCCTTGATGACCCTTTTTTAATGGATGCGCTGGAGGGTTTTGAACAAGCCCCTAAAGACCAGCAAGCCAATCTTGCCGATTTAACTTCCAGACTACAGCAACGTACCGAACAAAAGAAGGGCCGTGTAATATCGTGGCAGGTATGGTCAATAGCGGCATCGGTTCTTATTTTGCTTACCATTGGCGGCTTGTGGATAAAAAGGACCTCGCCGGAACAAACCAGGCAACTGGCCGAGTTACAAAAAGATAAAACAAAGGTTGTTAATAAAGATACTGTGACAACGCCGCCGCCCCATACCACGCAGGAAACCTTAATGGCAAATAATGCGGCAAAACACCCCCTTTTAACCAGTGCCGACAAGCCGTTTACTCCCCGGAAATACACTGCCGGCAAATCGGTTTACCAACAGGAGATCTCTGCCGACGATAATAAAACTGCCGCCCCTGCCGGGGATGTGTTAAAGAAAGTCCCCCAGGTTGCCGAACCGGCAGCAGAGCCTAAGCAGGAAAACAGCTCGATAAGCGAAATGGTGGTGATGAACTACACGGATAGCAAAGCGAAGGCGGATAGCCTCGCGTTACTTGCCAAAAAAGCCCGTGAAAAGGCATCCAAGCCTATTGAATCTAAACTAATGGGGAATATTGGTGGTTTGCAGGTAGTTACCTCTAAAGATGCCAAAACCCAGTTTGGCTATAGCAGTATAAATGGTGTTATTATAGGCAAAGGCGATAACATGCCGGTTGTTGGGGCCGCCATACGCATTTCGGGCACCAACAAAAGTACTGTGACCGATGTAAATGGTTACTTTAGCATGCCGGTTACCCAAAATAAAGAGACGCTTGATATTGCATCCATAGGCTACCAGCCAAGACAGGTGAGTGTAAAACGCGGCGATAGCCTTAAAGTAGTACTCAACCCGGATAATGAAGCCCTTGCCGAAGTAACAGTTGCAGGCATCGATAAAGTATCAAAAACAGTTGCTGCACATCCGCAAGGTGAAATGGCAGGCTTAAAAAAATACCTGCAGGCAAACGCTATCGTGCCCGAAGGTGATGCCACCGGGACAGTATCGGTGCTATTCACCGTGAATACAGATGGTTCTTTAAGCGATTTCAAGATCAAAAAAAGCCTCTCGGCCGTTGCCGATCAAAAGGCTATCGACCTGATAAAAGCCGGCCCTACCTGGGTAGGCAACAGCAACGGCAAACCAGAGCAGGTTACTGTTAAGGTCAAATTCACTACGAAATAGAATCAAGAGTTAAGAGTCAGGAATCAAGACGGAGAAAATAACAGTACTGTATGTCCGTTAAAGATATTCGCTTAAAACAGTCCTTAATATTTCTATCAGCTCGGGGTCGTTAAATTGGTAGTTATCTTCAATATCCAGCACTTTTACCTGCTTGCCGTTTAGTTCCAGGCGTTGGCTCAGCAACTGTTTATGCCTGCGCTCCATTACAAATACAACATCGGCCCGGTCAATCAATTTTTGGGTTACCCGGATACGGGCCGTGGCACTGGTACCTGCCGAGCGGGCAGTATGTTTTGGATGGTTTTTAAACAATAATTCGGCAGTAGGGCTGCGCCATTGGTTTTTACTGCAGATGAAAAGGAGGTTGGCCAATGGTAATTATTTTCCGGTTTAGGTATATACGCTATTACAATCCGTTTTTGGGTACCCAGGCCTGGCTTTTAATGAGCCATTTTCCGCTAACGTACCGAAACACAAAGGAAAATGCTCCTTCTTCGTTAAACGGGTCGCCGTTAACCGTGCCGGTGTATTCAACGGGAACAATCAGGTAGGCTACCTCTTCGGTTTGTTGAAAAATTTTGATCTTTTTTATGTTTACGATAAAGTCGCGGATTTTAAAATCCTTAACCGCCTTTTGCACCGAGTTCACCCACTGTACGCCGGCCAGCTGCCCGTTCCATGAATAAGGTTGCTGCTCGTCGGTAACAACGGCATTAGGGGCATACATGTCGGTAACTTTATCAATATCAAACGTATAAGAAGCTTTCAATACCGTATTGATGGTTTGCAAAACCTCGGGGTTAATTTTCTTTACGGTATCTTCGGCGGCCATATCCGCAGCAATGGTTTTTTGGCTTGTTATTAAAATTAATAACAAGCTTGTGTACACCATTGTTAATATGCTTTTCCTCATCTTATGCTGTTAAAAATTCCTGGCCATGCACTTTTTGGGCTTATAAAGTTAAGCATCAATCATCTATTTAAAGATAAATATCTTTTTAAATAGTAAACCATCCTTACTTCCCCTTAGCATTCATATAATCAAGCGTTAAATTGCACAATGCTTTTACACCCAGGGTAAAGCCACTTTCGTCGATATAAAAATCGGGCGTATGGTGCGATGGTGCTTTAAGCGGGTCGGCACCTTTAGGCATCCCGCCTAAAAAAATGAACATGCCGGGTACTTTTTCCTGGTAAAAGCTAAAATCTTCGGCCCCGGTAACAGGCGGTTTTAGCATCACATTTTCGGCTCCAGCCGTTTTTTGCAGGCTAGGCAGCATTTGTTGTGTGAGTGCAGGATCGTTATAAGTAACCGGGTAATGGCTGCTGTACGGAATCTTCACCTCGGCAGTAGCGCCTTGCGCTTCAGCCGTTTTTGTTGCTATTTGCTTAACCCGCTCAACCAGCATTTTTTCATCGGCGGCTGTAAATGAACGTAGGGTACCCAGCATTTCAACGCTCTCGGGGATAATGTTCGACCGGTTACCACCTTTGATGGAGCCAATAGTTACCACCGCCGGGTTTTCTGTTATGTTTATATTACGGCTTACAATAGTTTGCAGGTTATTGATGATCTCGGCCGAAACCACAATCGGGTCAACACTCGACCATGGGTAAGCCCCATGTGCCGACCGCCCTTTTACGATGATCTGCATATCGTTAACGCCTGCCATAGTACCGCCCGGGCGATAGGTTATTTTACCAACCTCGGTTTGCGAATTAATGTGCAGGCCAAATACTACATCAACTTTGGGGTTTTCAAGCACACCTTCCTTCACCATTTCTTCGGCGCCGCCTTTCTGGCCGGGCTCTACCCCTTCTTCAGCGGGTTGAAAAATAAATTTAACCGTTCCGTGCAACTCGCTTTTCATGCCCGAAAGCACCTGGGCCACACCCATTAAAATAGCCATGTGCGAATCATGCCCGCAGGCATGCATAACGCCAACCTCCTGGCCGTTATAAGTGGTTTTTACTTTTGATGCAAAAGGAACATCGGTGCGCTCAACAACCGGCAAACCATCCATATCTGCCCGTAAGGCAACTACCGGGCCCGGCTTGCCACCTTTTAAAATACCCACAACGCCGGTTGTAGCTACGCCCGTTTGCACCTGGATACCCAATGACTGCAGGTGTTTGGCAATAATTGCCGAAGTACGCACCTCGTGGTTACCCAGTTCAGGGTGTTCATGAAAATCTCGGCGCCAGGCTATTACCTTGTCTTTAAGGGCATCGGCTTTAGTACTTACCTGGCTTTGCTGGGCAAATACCTGTGTTGCAAACAACAAAAAAAGGGGAGCGATGCGTAATTTCATGGGCGCAAGTTTTGAACCGTTAATATAAGAACAAAACGCCGGATAATTTAATGTACCGGTTTGAATTTGAAGCTGATGCCTTTTCAATTCAAAATTATAGTAAGGCTGGTATCAGCCGGTTACTTTACCCCTATCAAATCAATATCAAAAACAAGCACCGAATTTGCCGGGATAGGCCCCAACGATGCCCCGCCATAGCCCAAAGCCGATGGCACAAACAGTACAATGTTACCACCAGCTTTTATATGTGGTATACCTATTTGCCACCCCTTTACCAGGGCCGCTAATGGCGAAGAGTAACCATTTGCCGAATCAAATGGCGGCCCGTTAAGCAGCTTGCCCCTATAATTTACCGTAACAGTTGAATTGATGGTTGCCGCGGCGCCGGTGCCGGGCTTAACAACCTGGTAGTACAGGCCCGACGAATCTTTCACGGCCTTTACAACCGGGTTATTGGAAAGATAAACCCGGATAAGCGAATCATCAATACGGGCTTGTTTAACAGCATCCACCGGAGGTGCGGTTTTACAGGACGAGATGCCAATAACCGCGGCAAATAATAAAAGTAGTTTGTTCATGTGCCGATATTAAAATTGAGCAGCCAAAACTACGTAAATAGGGCCTGCTGAAAAACTCAAGAATAAATATTCACCATAATTTTCCCTGATTGAAACAATAACCCAAGAGATATTGAGCCCTTGTTTCAATTGGGATTGTTTGAATGATAAAAACCGCCCTGTCTGGGCTTTGATTTTTACAAGCAGACATAAAAGTGCTATCCCGGCCAGCTTGACCAGGTTAAGCACCAGGAAGATGCAGGCAATCCATGATTCACTGGTATCTTTCAGACGGGCTTTGATGTTGTCTAAACCGTAAGCTGTTTTGCCTTGTCCGAACTTCCCTTCAATCGGATTCCTTTCTCCCGGTCTTACGTGTTGCTTTTTCACTGCCGGAGGTCTTCCCAGGGGTTTGGCTAAAAGCTTTATTCCCTTTTCTTTCAGCAGCTTCCTGTTTTCTCTGCTGCAGTAGATCTGATCAGCTAAAACTTCCTGTGGATAATAGCCGAAACGTCGCCGGTATTGCTCTACATAATTTATCATGTGACTGCCTTCGTTAAAGGCATCCCAACTTAGTTCATCTAAAAAGGCATAGCCGTTCACCAATGAAACATGGATCTTGGCACCGAACTCTACTTTGGCCGTAGTTTTACCCCGAACCATCGGCCTTACATGGGGCTGATGGATGCTTACAATCCGGTCTGCTACCGAATGTTCCTTAGCGTCAAACATCTTTTTCTGCTGATCATACAGCGTATGGATCACTAAAAGATATTTCTGCTGATCCGTTTTGAGCGGGAACGTTTCACACTTGTCGAGCAGTTTATCGATACTTCTGAGGTTCCTGGCAAGATAGCGGAGTTGTTTACCCACACCCTTCCGGATAGCTATTCGTGATTTGTTCTTGTTTTGGGCAATCTTTAGGTAATCTTTCCTTGCTGTTTTCCTGTAGGTGCGGGGCTTGTTGCCATGTAGTTCTTTTTTGTAGATCAGGTCGATGAGTTCCTCTGACTTTTCCCTTGCATCCGATAATAATCCCAGATCAGTGGGGTAGGCTATGTCCTGCGGACAGGCCGTGGCATCAAATAGTACCCGGCCTTTATGTAAGAGCGTTTCTCCGGATTGTTCCTGCGCTGTTGTTCCTTCAGCAGCATCGCTGCCCGAATCCTCGTTTCGGTTTGCATCATCCTTGTCTGTTGTCCTAACCGAGGATTTATCCATCATTCCCTGATAAAGTGCATGAATCCGCTCATTGATGGCATTAATCTGCTCCAAACCCATCCGCGAACGAAATTCTACAAACAGCGAGGCATCGAAAGGTGGTTCAGGGTTAAAGCTTGAATAGCCCAGAAAGTACTGCATATACATATTCTCCGCTATCTGGGCTACCGTTTCACGGTCATCCAGGTTACACATATGTTTGATAATGAGCGAGCCTATGACTACCCTGGCGCTTATAGGCGGTCTGCCGGTACGGCTTATCCCAGCCTGTTTGCTGTAAACATTACAGATCTAATCCCATGGTATCTTGCCTGCTAAAACAACCCAGCGGTTCGATGGGTTTAGCTTTTGTGAGAACGGTGTCTCAAATCCCGATAGAACCAATTGTGAATGGCTCACAAAAACCGGGGCTGATGCATGCCTTTTTCTACCTTTTTGCATTTTTCCTTGCAGTTGCTATGCCTAATTTCGGCATAACTACCTATATTTCAAAATACAAGATGTTTTTCAGCAGACCCTAAATATAGCCGCAAAAAAACCCGGCGATTAATCATCCCGGGCTATTGTATTTAATTAAATTCGTTTACGCGCCCGGCGGCGAAAGATCGACATCAAAGCGTAATATCGCATTTGCAGGTACTTTTCCGTAACCTGATGTACCATAGCCATATATAGAAGGTATCAGCATTATTATTTTCGACCCGATTGGCACATGTGGTAGTACTATTTGCCAGCCATAAATCAAACTGCTTAAGGTCGCGCTAAAATTGGTGCTCGAATCAAATACAGTTCCATCAAGCAAAGTGCCTGTATAACTTGCTTTAATTACAGTTGAAGCCGTAGGGTACGCGCCCGCGCCTGTAGTAATTACCTGGTAGTAACAACCTAAGGTGTCCTTAACATTGGTAATTTCCGGATGAACGGTTAAATAGGCTTTGATAGCCGCATCATCGGTTGCAGCCTGCTGTATCGCTGTTGTTATTGCTGGGTCGCTTACTTTTGTACAAGATGACAGCGACCAGATGGCTAAGGGGAATAAAATTAAAAGTAAAAGTTTTTTCATTTTCATACAGATCAGTTAACATTAATAGGGTTAAAAACACTAAACGTTGCAAATTGTGAAAACGTATTCAGGCAGGTATTTCCATTTCAGCAAATACACAAGTGTAAATATACAATCCAAATCAATTTAAACCGGCAGGCAAAAGCATATTTTTATTACCACAGCCTGCCTAAAGCAGCACAGTTAATTGGTAACCGCAGTTAAATTGACAGAAAATATCAGTACTGAATTTGCAGGAATAATACCTGCCTGCGCATTACCATATGCGTAGCGCGATGGGGTAATTACCAGCATTTGCCCGCCTGTTTTAAGGTATGGCAATGCAATTTGCCAAGCAGGTATCAGGCCATTCAACCGGTACACCAGGTTTGTGCTTGAATCAAATATGGTACCATTGGTTAACTTACCGGTATAAGCCGCCGTTATTGTACTTGTTAAAGCCGGGGTAGCGCCTGTACCCTGTGTAATTATCTGGTAATAAACGCCGCTTGTATCTTTTACCGCATGAATTTCGGTATGTGCTGCCAGGTAAGCCTGGATGGTTGCTTCGTCGGTAGCAGCCTGTTTAGTGCTGTCAAAAGGCACCACATCGTTATTCGATTTCAGGCACGACGAAAACATAGCAACGGGCAATAACAGTAACAGTAGGATTTTTTTCATTTTTATTCAGATCAGTTTAGTGCCTATACGGCATAACTACCATAAACGCTACAATTAAAAAAACTTATACAAGCAATCGCGTTTAAACATCTCCATTAAAAAGGATAGCTTATTTCACGCAAAGACGGTAAGAAGCAAAGGCGCAATGAGATTTGCTTATTCTTCTTAGCTTCCTGGCGGCTTTGCGCGAGAAAAAATAACCGACTTAATATCAAACCTGATATTGTAACTTATACTGTTGTTTTAATATTAAGCTCTTTAAGCTGTGTATCGGCAATGGTTGATGGCGAATCGATCATCACATCGCGGCCCGAATTATTTTTAGGGAAAGCGATAACATCGCGAATAGAATCTAATCCGGCAAAAATAGAAACCAGCCTATCAAACCCAAGGGCTAAACCACCATGCGGAGGTGCGCCATATTCAAAAGCATCCATCAAAAAGCCAAACTGTTTTTGCGCTTCCTCGGGTGAAAAGCCCAGGTGCTTAAACATTAATGATTGCATGGCGCGGTCATGGATCCTGATAGATCCGCCGCCAACCTCGGTACCGTTAATAACCAGGTCATACGCGTTGGCGCGTACCGCTCCCGGATCGGTATCCAGCAAGGCAATATCTTCTGGTTTTGGCGAAGTGAATGGGTGGTGCATAGCATGGTAACGCTTGCTTTCTTCGTCCCACTCCAGCAGCGGAAAATCAAGCACCCAAAGCGGCGCAAATTTATTTTTATCGCGCAGGCCTAAACGGCTACCCATTTCAAGGCGTAATTCGTTCAGTTGCTTGCGTACTTTATCGGCATTGCCGGCCAGTACCAGCATTAAATCGCCGCGTTCGGCTTCAAATGCCGCTGCCCAGTTTGTCAGCTCATCTTCGCTGTAAAATTTATCAACCGATGATTTTAATGTTCCATCTTCGTTATAACGGCAATATATCATGCCGGTAACGCCAATTTGCGGGCGTTTTAACCATTCGGTAATTTCGTCCAGTTGCTTGCGGGTATAGCTGGCACAACCTTTGGCGTTGATGCCCACAACCAGCTCTGCGTTGTCAAATACGCCAAAACCTTTACCTTTTACAACGTCATTCAGTTCCACAAACTCCATCCCAAACCTTACATCCGGTTTATCAGAACCGTAAAGGCGCATAGCGTCGGCATATTGCATACGCGGAAAATCGCCCAGGTCGATACCTTTAACGGTAGTAAACAGGTGGCGGGTAAGGCCCTCAAAAATATTCAGGATATCTTCCTGGGTAATAAACGATAGCTCGCAGTCAATCTGGGTAAACTCTGGCTGGCGGTCGGCACGCAGGTCCTCATCCCTGAAACATTTCACAATCTGGAAATAACGGTCGAACCCGCTTACCATCAGCAATTGCTTAAATGTTTGCGGCGATTGCGGCAAAGCGTAAAACTCGCCCGGGTTCATGCGGCTTGGCACCACAAAATCGCGCGCACCTTCCGGGGTCGATTTGATCAGTACCGGGGTTTCTACCTCCAAAAAATCAATATCGCTTAAATAGCGACGTATTTCCTGTGCCATTTTATGGCGCAGGATAAGGTTGTTACGAACAGGCGCACGGCGTAAATCAAGGTAGCGGTATTTGGCACGCAGCTCTTCGCCACCATCGGTATCGTCTTCTATCAGGAACGGCGGAATTTTGGCCGCGTTCAATACCTCTATACCGGCAACAGCAATTTCAATTTCGCCGGTTGGTATTTTTGTGTTTTTGTTTGATCGTTCCAGCACCTTGCCAGTAACCTGTATCACAAACTCCCGGCCAAGCTCGCGGCTCTTCTCGCGCAGCAAGGCATCAGTATCTGTATTAAAAACAAGTTGGGTTAAACCATAACGGTCGCGCACATCAATAAATGTGGTACCGCCCAAATCGCGCGATTTTTGTACCCAGCCGCACAATGTAACTGTTTGGCCTAAGTTGCTGATATTTAATTCGCCGCAGGTATGAGTTCTTAGCATAACAATATTTATAAAAGTTTGCAAAAGTACGTTTTTGAGGTGAAAGGAGAAAGGTAAAAGGAGAAAGGTGAAAAATACGGTGCGATTGTATTTATAATTTGAATTTCTTAGGATTCCGGCGGCTATCCCAAATGGTTAAGACATCAATCACATTTGCAGAAATGCGATAATATAATAGATAGTCCCGAACTATTTTTATTCTAACTGAAGGATTCTTGGTAGGCTTTCCCGAGTCTGGGAGCTCGGCAAGCGCTTCAACTTTTTTTATAAATAGCCTATTAAGCTTGTTACTGTAAACTGTTGATTTATTTCTATTCGCCCAGTATTCTAATATTGCTATCCTATCACGATCAGCCCTTACCGACCATCGAATTTCTTTAGCCATTCGTCTGCTCGTTTATTTGATTCTTCATGGGTCAGGTATTGGCCGCTCTCTATTTGCTCAATACCTTCATTTACTGCAACTATCTCCTCCGCGCTTAATGGATAAACGCCACTAATTTCATCTTCCATCTCTGTAATCATCAACAACTCTCTTAGCAAATCCATGTTATCGGTATTGCTTATTGTGGCTATTAACTTCTCTTTTATCTCTGTATCGGTTAACATAGCAATGGTCTTTATCCAAATTTACAAATAACATTTTAAAAATCAGAAATGAAAGCGCGGCTTTTCCGCCTTCGCGACTTTTTTGACTTTCCGACTAAAAAACTATCTTTGCCCCATAATTCTCAAGGGGTGCCTTGCTTTGGTATAACCAAAAACGAACTGCAGAGCGTTTTTAACCAAACTGAAAGACAGGCTGAGATCAAACCCAGAGAGCCCCCCAGCCCCCTAAAGGGGGAGTGATAAAACTTAAAGCAAAAACTTTAGGTGTATTTACTCCCCCTTCAGGGGGGCGGGGGGCGCTCGCACCTGATCCGGGTAATGCCGGCGTAGGGAGAGGTAAACAAGTTAAGTGTACTGCCATTGTACCCTGGTGAGCAGATGGTTTAACTAATTTTTAGTTTAAAAATTTTGAAAAATGTATTCGTGGCTATCATGGCCCTGCTGCTGCCTGTTTTGGCATCGGCCCAACTTTCCATATCCGGAAAAGTAACCAATCAATCGGGCGAAGCACTGCCCGGTGCAACCATCACCATTAATAACCCGGCTGCCAGTGTGGTTGCCGATGCTGCCGGCAGGTATGGCTTTGCTAATCTTAAAGCTGGCAGCTACACGCTAAATGCCAGTTTTATTGGCTATCAAACCATCAGCAAAAACATCGTATTGGCTGCAAACCAGGTTATCAACCTGGCACTCGCTAACGGCACGCTTGCTGCCGAGGAAGTGACAATCAGCGCCACCCGCGCGGTTAAAAACTCGCCAACGGCATTTACCAACCTCAGCAAAAAGGATTTAGCAAAAAACAACTTCGGGCAGGATTTACCTTACCTGCTTAGCCTTACCCCATCTGTTGTAACCACATCAGATGCCGGCGCAGGTATTGGCTACACCGGTATCCGCATCCGTGGTTCTGATAATACCCGGGTGAATGTTACCATTAACGGCATCCCCCTAAATGATGCCGAAAGCCAGGGATCGTACTTTATCGACCTGCCCGATCTGGCCTCGTCGGTTGATAACATACAGGTGCAGCGCGGTGTGGGTACATCAACCAATGGCGCGGGCGCGTTTGGCGGCAGCATCAATATCCAGACTACCACCCGCCGGGATACCGCTTATGCCGAAATCAATACTTCGGCCGGTTCCTACGGTTCTATCAAAAACACCGTTAATGCCGGTACCGGCTTACTGGATGGGCATTTTAGTTTAGATGGCCGTTTATCGCGCATCCACTCCAATGGTTATATTGACAGAGCTAAGTCCGATTTAAAATCCCTTTATCTTAGCGCTGCCTGGTATGGCAAAAACAGCACCATCAGGGCCAACGTAATATCGGGCCACGAGCGCACTTACCAGGCCTGGAATGGCATTGCCGATTATGTTATTGGTGATAATACCCGCAAGGATAACCGCACTTATAACGAGCTTGGCCTGATGGACGACGCCGGTAATTTTTATAAAGACCAGGTAGATGATTACCTGCAAAACCATTACCAGTTGCTATATGATCAGAAGATAAGCAGTAAGCTATCTTTTAGCGGCGCACTGCATTATACCAAGGGCAAGGGCTATTACGAGGAATACCGCCGCCAGGATGCCGTGGCCAATTATGGCTTAACCCCGGTTATTATGGGTACAGATACTGTTAAAACAACCGACCTGGTGCGCAGGCTTTGGCTTGATAATGAATTTTATGGCGTTACCTATGCATTAAAATATCAGCCCCAAAGCAACCTGAACATGACCCTGGGCGGTGCTTATAATGAATACAAAGGCGCGCATTACGGCAATATTATTTATACCAAAGAAAGCGCCGGCATTGGCCCCAACTACGAGTACTATCGTGATAATGCCAAAAAGAACGACTTTAATATTTTTTACCGCGCCGAATGGCATTTAAACAAAGTGTTGCTTTATGCCGATGCGCAATACCGTCACCTTTACTACAATTTTTACGGTATCGACAAAAACCAGCAGAACGCGCAGCAAAGCATCGAGCTTAACTTTTTTAACCCCAAAGTAGGTATTACTTACCAGCTTAATGAGCAAAACAATGTATACGCCTCATTTGCGGTAGGCAACCATGAGCCAAACCGCGACGATTACGTAAACTCAACCCCGCAAGCTAGGCCAAAGGCCGAAAACCTGAAGGATTTTGAAGCAGGTTACCGTACTGTTGGCAAAATTTTTAGCGGCGGCATTAATGGTTTTTATATGCTATATAAAAACCAGCTGATATTAACCGGGGCACTTAATGATGTAGGCGGCGCCATACGCACCAATGTGCCGGATAGCTACCGCGCCGGTGTGGAGCTGGATGGTAAAGTACGCATAACCAGCCAGCTTAACTGGGGGATAACCGCTACCTGGAGCGCCAACAAGATTAAAAACTATCACCAGTTTTTCTCTAATTACGATGACGGCACTTTGGTTGAAGAATCATTTAAAAAAACAACCATTGCTTATTCGCCATCGCTTACCGGGGCCAGCATCATCAGCTACAGTCCGGTTAAAGGCGGCGAGATTGCCTTTATCAGCAAGTACGTAAGCAAACAGTATTTAGATAATACCATGAACCAAAACCCGGCCGGTTTTAATATAGCGCCGGATAACCAAAGCAACCCGTATGCGGCCAACCGTTACCTTAAAAGCTATTTCACCAGCGATGTAAGGCTGCGTTATAACTTCAGCATCAGCCAGGTTAAAAATATTGGTTTGGGCTTGCAGGTTAATAACGTTTTCAGCAAAAAGTACGAGGCTAACGGTGCTACATACCCGGATATTGAAGGCGGCAACATGGTAAACTACAATTACTATTTTCCGCAGGCGCCGCGCAATTTTATGGCGATGCTTAGTTTGAACTTTTAATACACACGAATGGTCTCGAATTTGGACGAATTTCACGAATCTGGGCGGGTATTCTGTCTGGGGTGGGTTAGCAATAGGGATTATTAAATTACATTAATTAAGAAACGCATTTATGCATGATTTAATAAAGCTTTTTATTGATCAGATAAAAGAAACCACCTGGGTGCAATGGCTTGCCGTTGCCCTGGGTGTTGCCGAAGTTTTGCTGGCGCGAAAAAACAATATCTGGCTTTATCCGGCCGGTATTTTGGGCACCGCAATTGCTATTTATTTGTTGCTGGATGTAGGGCTTTATGCAGAATCGATACTGAATGGCTATTATGTAGTCATGAGCATTTACGGCTGGTGGTACTGGATAAAACGGCGCAACGAGCCGCCTGTAGAAATTTCATGGAGCACCAAAAACGAATGGGCTATAAGCATTGCCATATCTGTTATCGGCTGGGTATTTTTTTATGTGTTGCTCAAAAACCTGCCGGCTAAATATTTTACGCCATCAAACGTACCTGTTTGGGACGCGCTGATATCGTCAACGGCCTGGGCAGGCATGTGGCTGCTGGCCCGCCGTAAAATAGAGAACTGGATTTTTTTAAACATCTCAAACCTGTTTGCCGTACCCATCCTGTTTTACAAACACCTGCCCATGTTTGCGCTGCTTACCATATTTTTATTTGTTGTAGCCATTTTTGGGTACTTTGATTGGGGGAAGAAGCTGAAGGCCGAAGGCTTAAGGCCGAAAGCTTTACATTAACTCAAATTGCTTTAAGCTTTATGCTTTTAGCCTTAAGCAATACTATATGCCCCATCCATCATACTTACTAAAACCCGAATGGGTAAAAACAATCAGGGAGACTGCCGCCGAAGCCGAAAAACTGGCTATGCTGCACCCTGATCAATTGAAACTGGTTTACGAGCAGGGCTGGTTTAAATTCCTGGTGCCGAAAGCCTATTCGGGTTTGCAACTGCCTTTGCCGGATATGGTGCGGCTTGAAGAAAGCCTGGCCTGGGCCAACGGCAGTTTGGGCTGGGTGGTTACGCTTTGCAGTGGTGCGGGCTGGTTCGGCGGGTTTTTATCGGCAGATATAGCCCCGAAGCTATTGAACAACCCGGCATTGTGCCTGGCGGGTAGCGGCGCATCAACAGGTACGGCTACCATTACCGATGGCGGCTACATTATTAACGGTACCTGGAAATATGCCAGCGGCGCGCACCATGCCACCCATATAACAGCCAACTGCATTATCAAAAATGGCGACGAACCTGTTTTAGATGCCGAAGGGAACGAACTGATATTACCTTTTATTTTTGATAAAAAAGATGTGGAGGTGTTCCCCGCCTGGAAATACATTGGCATGATGGCCACCGGCAGCGATGCCTATAAAGTAAGCAACCTGTTTGTTAAAGCCGACAGGTGTTTTAAGATCGATCCGGAGTATGCGGTAATCACCGAGCCTTTGTATAAATATCCCTTTTTACAATTAGCCGAGGCTACACTGGCAGCAAACATATCGGGCATGGCCGTACACTTCCTAGACCTGTGCGGACCACTGTTTGACGAAAAGCAATTAGGCAAACGGCAACCCGGCAACCATCGCGATGCCACAAAACAATTGCTGGATGAACTTACCATCAACCTAAATAAAACCCGCGCCGAATTTTATGAGGCAGTTGGCGCATCCTGGCAGAGTGGCTTAACAGGCCCCGCCGGGTATTTGAATGAAGTAAGCACTACCAGCCGCAAACTGGCCAAAACAGCACGCGAGAGTGTCGATAGGCTATACCCTTATTGCGGCCTGCAAGCCGCCAACCCCGATACCGAAATAAGCCAAACATGGCGCGATTTGCATACCGCAAGTCAGCATAGTTTGTTAAATAGCATCGGCGGGTAAATCACTATTTGGATATTTTTTCGATTTTAAGTATATTTGTATACAACATCTATAAGGCGTTTATGATCAGTCCATAAACGCCTTCACTGTTTAAAATCAAAAAGAGCAATAGTATTGATTTTAACTTAAAAATCTAATTTACAGATAGTTAAATAAAATAAAAACTATCAAAAGTAGCAGAAAAGTGTTAAGAAATATCGGAAAAATATGCAAAAGTATCCAAAAAGTAGATGAAAAGGATAGCAATAGTATCCGTTAAAAATGCCTCTTGTTTTTAGGCTCAAACGCAAACACCCGACCCCAAAATTTTCTGTCTTGACTCTTAATTCTTGATTCTAATTTTGTAACAAAACCCATACTTAACATAAACTTCATATGGCTTTTTAATTTCATTGTTGATATTTGGCGATCCAAAAACAAAAAAATGAAGCTTAAATATCTATTGCTTTTACTTTTAGCCGCGGCCACCCTTTCGGCATCGGCACAATCTCACAAAAAAAAACATAAACATACCACCAGGAGGAGCAGCGATAGCGAAGTTACCTACCATCGCGAACGCGCCATGCCAATGCCTACCGGCCTTCCACGCCCCAAGCTGGTTATAGGTCTTGTAGTTGATCAAATGCGTTGGGACTACCTGTACCGCTATTTTGACCGTTATGAAGATGGGGGCTTTAAAAGAATGCTGGGCGAAGGCTTTACCTGCGAGAATACCAATATTGATTATATCCCCACGGTAACTGCCGCCGGCCACACCTGCATCTACACCGGATCGGTGCCTGCCATACATGGTATTGCGGGCAATGATTTTATTGTACAAGCCACCGGAAAATCGATGTATTGTACGGATGACAGTACGGTAACCGCCGTCGGCAGCACCTCAAAGGCCGGGCAAATGTCGCCACGCAATTTGCTGGTAACTACCGTTACTGACGAGCTTAGGCTGGCAACCAATTTCCGCTCAAAAGTTATCGGCATCGCCCTAAAAGACCGCGGTGGAATTTTGCCCGCAGGGCATACCGCCAATGCGGCCTACTGGTTTGATGACGCCAGCGGCAACTGGATAAGCAGCACTTATTACATGACCGATTTGCCTGCCTGGGTTAAAAACTTTAACAGCCAAAAAATTGCCGAAAAATACCTTAAACAGGATTGGAATACCCTTTACCCTATAGCCACTTACCTGCAAAGTGCCCCTGACAACAGCAGCAAATACGAGGGCAAATTTGCCGGCACCAGCGCACCAACCATGCCGGTTAATACATCGGCCTTGTACAACGGCCATTTAGGTATGATCCGGTCAACCCCTTACGGCAATTCGATGACGCTTGATATGGCTAAAGCAGCAATAGAAAATGAGCAATTAGGCAAAAACACCGTTACCGACTTTTTAGCGGTAAGCCTTTCGTCAACAGATTACATAGGGCACCAGTTTGGCCCTAATTCTGTAGAGATAGAGGACACCTACCTAAGGCTTGATCATGACCTGGCCGCCTTTTTTACTTATTTAGATGGCACATTGGGTAAAGGCAGCTACTCGGTATTTTTAACCGCCGACCATGGCGCTGCCCATAACGCCAGTTTCCTGAAAGACCACAACGTACCCGCAGGAACCTGGGACGATGCTGCCGCGCAGAAAGAAATGAATGCTGCATTGAACGACAAATACAAGGTTCAAAACCTGGTTATCAGTATGGATAATTACCAGGTTAACCTTAACAATGCCGCCATCAAAAAAGCAGGCATCAGCGAAGGGGCCATAAAACTTGACTGTATAAGCTATCTGCAAAAACAACCGGCTGTACAATTTGCCGTTGATATGCAAAACGCCAACGACGCAACAATCCCTGTTGATTTACGCAGCCGCATTATAAACGGTTACAACGCCGAGCATAGTGGGGTGATACAAATTGTGTTAAAACCAGGTTACTACTCGGGGCACGGAGCAACCGGAACAACCCACGGCACCTGGGCGCCGTACGACACCCACATACCGCTGGTATTTATGGGCTGGGGCATTAACCATGGCAATACCACACGCCAAACCCACATGACAGATATTGCCCCTACAGTGGCATCACTATTACACATACAAGCCCCCGATGGCTGTATTGGCAAAACCATTAGCGAGGTGATCAGGTAGTTCGGTTGCGGGTTGCGTGTTTGACGGGCGTGTTGCCAGGTTCGGGAATTTGATATTTTACCGGCAACACGCCCCGCGCAACACGAACCACATAGCCCGGTTAGGGAGCTTGTTTTGCCGGCAACACGCCCCCCGCAACACGAACCTCGGAAAGCGTATATTTGCGTCTCTTTTTAGTTGATTAGTTACTCGTAATACGAACCACGCAACACGCCGCCGAAATGAAAAAATACGTCTCCAGGCTTCATTACATCACACAGGATATGCCGCAACGCAGCCACATACAACAGGTTGAAATTGCGTGTAATGCCGGGGCTAATTGGATACAATACCGCTGTAACACCAAGCCAGAAAACGAGCTTATAGCCGAAATTGACCAGATAGCATCTATTTGTGATGATTGGGGTGCCACGCTTATCATTACCAATCATTACCAATTACTTAATAAAGTTGATGCACAGGGCGTGCATATCGAAGATGATACCGCCGATCTTGGCGCGATCCGCGAAGCGATTAGTGACGATAAAACTTTAGGGGCATCGGCCACCAACCTGGCCGGTCTGCTAAAAACGCAGCATCCAGGCGTAGTTGATTATTGTGTATTAGGGCCGTTCGCCCATACTGAAACCAAGCCGAATAATTTCCCCTTGTTGGGTTACGATGGTTACCGTCAATTGGAAAAAGCCCCCATTGAAATTCCGGTTATTGCAACCGGTGGAATCCAGCTACAGGATGTTGAACTATTACTTAAAACAGGCATTTACGGTATAGCGGTTTCATCGGCCATTAACCGTTCTATTGATCCTGCCGGAATGGTGAAGGAGTTTTACAGAAAGATATATTAACAAACTATAGCCCAATAGTGAATTTCGTTTTTGATATTAATAATTCTTAATAACTAAAGCGCGACTGCCTACATGCCAAAAACAACAGCAAAAATCGCAGGTCAAAAAAGGCAAGGCTTGTTTCAGCAATGCTCATTTAACTATAACAAAGAATATTTTAGTTCATTGAACAAAATGAGCCATTGATTTTATATATTGCATGTGAAATCCAATATATAACCTATATTTCTTTATGGAATCCTATAATAGACTGTGGCGGTTGTTCTTTGCTATTGCGTTAGTTTCAATCGCGGTTCAACAATTTATCTGCTCTGGTTTCAGGCCGGTTATTATGCCTCCCGAGCCGGCATTTATAGGCCAAAGTACCTTCTGCATGTGCGTATCCGGCATTTTGCTCATACTGGTATCTGCCGCTATTATATCGGGCATCAACTCGCACATTGTTGCCGACTACCTGGGGGCATTTATGCTGTTGATGATTATCCTTTCGCACTTGCCTTATAACATTAAAATAAACCAGCTTTTTTTAGCGGGATGGAACGATGCATTTAAATTGCTGGCTTTATGCGGCGGGGCCTTTATTGTAGCCACATCTATCCCGTCAGATAAGGTTAGCGGTATCGACGCCGTCACCGAAAAAATACGGCCGGCCGGGCCATACTTTTTTGCCACAACCATGATTGTTTTTGGCATCGAACATTTTATATATCCAAAATTTGTGGCGTTGTTGGTACCATCATGGATTCCTTTTCATTTATTCTGGGTGTACTTCGCAGGTATAGCGCTTATTGCTGCCGGCGCGGCCATTATGCTTAAATTTAAAGTAAAACTTGCGGCTTCCTTGTTAGGCTTAATGTTGTTTTTATGGCTTATCACGGTGCACATCCCACGCGGGCTCGATACTTCCATTGTCGATAGGGCCAATGAATGGACAAGCGTTTTTGAGGCCTTAGCATTTAGCGGCATAGCGTTTTTAATAGCCGGCACTTATAAACCAGCGCAAACGGCGGCCAGTCAATAATTGGTCAAATCAGTTGCGTGTGTTTTAGCTAAAATGGTTTTGTTGTATATTCACGCAAAATTTAAAACTCATGACAGCTTATAGCTTTTTACAACATCTCCATTCGGGTTTCAGGTATATTGTACTGGCGTTAATCTTAGCAGCCATTATTGGTGCGTTTATTGGGCTGACAGGGAAAAAGCCTTATACCAATGGCAACCGCAAGCTTAATTTGTTTGCCATGATATCGGCACATACGCAGCTGCTTATTGGTATAGTACTTTATTTTGTAAGCCCGCTGGTACAGTTTAACAGCGAAACCATGAAAAATAAAGTGACCCGGTATTTCACTGTAGAGCATTGGGTTATCATGCTGATTGCACTTGCCTTAATTACAATTGGTCATAGCAAATCAAAAAAAGCAGCTACAGGCGAAGCCAAACATAAAGCCATTGTTACCTTCTATTTGATAGCTTTAGTGATAATTTTAGCCGGTATTATACTTATCCCACGTAGCTAATAGGATTTAGCAACAAATAAACTTTCAAAAAAATTTGATAATTCATTTTTCTTTATAAATTTGTGCCCACGATGATTAAAAACACAAATAAAAATAGCTGGTGGCACCAATTAAATTTGGCAGCCGGATACGTTTTTAGTCAGCGATGATCTAATCAATTGTAAACCTAAGTGGAAAACCCGGCGACCCCAATTCGCCGGGTTTTTTTATTTATATATTTTTTGAAAACATAACATGAGCACTTTTAAAATAACAACCACCTATAAAAAACTACTGGCCGATACCACCACGCCGGTGAGCATTTACCTGCGCCTGCGCGATGTATTCCCCAACTCGCTGCTGCTGGAAAGCTCCGACTACCACAGCCGTGAAAACAGCTTAAGCTACATTTGCTGCGAACCCATAGCTGGCTTTGTACTTAACAACGGCATACTAAAAAAGCATTATCCCGATGGCAGCAGCGAAAGCCTTGAAGCCGGCAGCTTTGATCTTATTGACCAGCTTAACCAATTTGTTGGCAGTTTTGAAACCGCCCCCAATCCATTAAAAATTATATCGAACGGCTTGTTTGGCTATTTCACACATGAGGCGGTTGAGCATTTTGAAACCATCAAACTAAAACAAACCGACGATAATCCCAGGCAAATCCCGGTAATGCAATACCACATTTACCGTTATATTATCGCTGTAGATCACTTTAAAAACGAGCTTTACATTTTTCACAACCAAGTCGAAGGCGGCCCAACCAACGGCGGTATCGAAAAACTGGAATACCTCATCAAAAACAAAAACTTTCCCGAGTATAGCTTTAAAAGCAGCGATGTGGAAAAATCAAACCTTACCAACGAGGAGTTTATCGCCATTGTTGAAAAAATGAAGCAGCATATTTACCGGGGCGATGTTTTCCAGATAGTGCCGTCAAGAGCATTCTCCCGTACCTTCCAGGGCGATGAGTTTAACGTGTACCGGGCTTTGCGCTCTATCAACCCGTCGCCTTATTTATTCTATTTTGATTATGGTGATTTCCGCATCTTTGGCTCATCGCCCGAAGCACAAATCACTATCAAAAACAATGTAGCCAGCATTTTTCCTATCGCCGGCACTTTCAAGCGTAGCGGAGATGACGTGAAAGATGCCGAGATAGCCCGCAACCTGGAAAATGACCCTAAAGAATCGGCCGAGCACGTTATGCTTGTCGACCTGGCCCGTAACGACCTGAGCCGCCATTGCGAGCAGGTACAGGTTAAAGCGTTTAAAGAAGTACAATATTATTCGCACCTTATCCACCTGGTATCACATGTAAGCGGTAAGTTATTACCCGGCGTGTCATCCTTCAAAATAGTTGCCGATACCTATCCTGCGGGCACCCTGAGCGGGGCGCCGAAATACCGGGCAATGGAAATTATTGACGAAAATGAAAAAGCCAAACGCAGCTTTTATAGCGGCGCCATAGGTTTCATGGGTTTTAACGGCGAATTTAACCACGCCATCATGATCCGCTCGTTCCTAAGCAAAAACAACACCCTGCACTACCAGGCAGGGGCCGGCATTGTAGCGGGCTCTGTTGCCGAAAGCGAACTGAAAGAAGTGGACAATAAAATTGCAGCATTAAGACGTGCTGTGGAACTGGCGGAAGAGCTGTAGGCGAAGCCCCCTAACCCCCTGAAGGGGGAACGATAATGGATAATATAATAATTAAGGAAGTTTTTTAAAGACATATACAAATGAACGAACATACAAACTCCCCCTTCAGGGGGTCGGGGGGCCTGAGCATCCTGATAATAGACAATTACGATTCCTTCACCTATAACCTGGTGCATTTGGTTAACGAGCTTGGCCTGCAGTGCGAGGTTTGGAGGAATGATAAATTTGCTTTGGAAGATGTGGATGCTTATGACAAGATCATCCTATCCCCTGGGCCGGGCATCCCGTCCGAAGCTGGTTTGTTGCTGGATGTGATCAAAAAATATGCGCCAACCAAAAGTATTTTTGGCGTTTGCCTGGGGCAGCAGGCCATTGCCGAAGTATTTGGCGGCAGCCTTTATAACCTGAGCCAACCCATGCACGGGATTGCCACGCCCATAAAAGTGACCGATACCGACGAGCAATTGTTTCGCGATTTGCCCGGGAGCTTTAAAGTGGGCCGTTACCATTCATGGGTTGTAAGCGCGAACGACTTGCCCGAAGTATTAAAAGTAACGGCTATCGACGAGGAGGATAATTCTATCATGGCCCTGTCTCACCGTGAATTTGACGTGCGCGGCGTACAGTTTCACCCGGAATCGATATTGACCGAGTATGGTAAAGAAATGATGGGTAACTGGCTGAATGGCTAATTAATAGATATTGATAACTTTGCGAAAATGAAACGAGATATAAACAACCGTCATTGCGAGGTACGAAGCAATCCCCGACATGCTAAGTCCCACATAGTTCAGGATTGCTTCGTACCTCGCAATGACGGTCCTATTATAATTTGATCTATGACGATACTTGATAAAATAGTTGCCAATAAAAAAAAGGAAGTGGCATATGCCAAAAAACGGACATCATATATTGAGCTGGAGGAATCTGAATATTTCCACAGGGAAACATATTCATTTAAAGATTTCCTGCTTGATCCTGCCCGTACAGGTATAATTGCCGAATTTAAGCGCAAATCGCCTTCAAAAGGCATTATCAACGATAAGGTGAGGGTTAGCAAGGTAACAACCGATTACGCTGCTGCTGGAGCTTCTGCACTATCTGTTTTAACCGACCGCGATTTTTTTATGGGCCGCAAAGCCGATTTAAAAAGGGCACGTTCTGTAAATAACATCCCGGTTTTGCGCAAGGATTTTATGATAGACGAATACCAGGTGATTGAAGCCAAAGCATTAGGTGCCGACATTATCCTGTTGATAGCAGCCATACTTACCCCCACAGAAATTGATAAGCTGGCCACCCTGGCCAAAAGTTTAGATCTGAATGTACTGCTTGAGGTACATAACCTGGAAGAACTGGAACGTAGCATCAATCCAAAACTGGATGCCATAGGGGTAAATAACCGCAACCTGGCCGATTTTACAGTATCTGTAGAAACATCCTACCAGCTGGCCAAACATATTCCTGCCGAATTTATGAAGATATCTGAAAGCGCCATCAGCGATCCGGAAACCATCAGGCACTTGAAGCTGGCCGGTTTTAACGGCTTTTTAATTGGCGAAACCTTTATGAAACAGCCAGACCCTGGTTTGGCTATGCGGGAATTTGTGGCGCAGTTATAAAAAAGTTACAAGACAGTACAAATTTACACGCTTTCTTTTTTAATTCAAAATCGTCCTTTATTCATGCATTAATAGGTACAAACAAGCAATTATCTGATACTTTTCAGCAACAAATGCGCTATTTATTGACACAAAAAGTACATTTATTGACACAAAAATAAAATGTACTTTTTTACGCAAAAATCCCAAAAAAAGCAACCCAAATAACTGGATATCTTGGGTTTCAAAACCATCAGCATTGCCACTGTCTTGCTCCCGGGCTGAGGGGATAAATTAAACCGGCCGATAAAATAAATTAAAAACGGGTACCTATCAAACTTGTAACAGGAACCGAAAAAATGCATAAAAAAAGCTGGGCCGCCAATTGGCAGTCCAGCTTTTTTTATGGGTACTATAAATTAGTGTTTATCGAAGAACAATTTGGTGGTAACCAAATCACCTCCTATAGCTGTTGCAGCTTTGTTATAGTTGGTTACATTCACGTTTTGCTCATTAACGGGATATGTAAAACGAACCGGAAACTCAGTTTGAGCTGTTGACGGTGCAGTAAGCACAGGGTAATCAAGCCTCCTTGTTTCTGTCCATGCATCCCAACCTCTGTTATATAATGCAAGGTATTTCTGAAGCCCGATTTTATGCAAATCGGTACCGCCTGTAGCTGTTACAAACGCAACGGTAGGTTGTAACAGATAGGCTGCTGCTGCTGTTGCAGATGCGCCCCAATAAGTTACAGAAGCTGTTACCGCGCTGTTATAGTGTCCGGCAACCGAACCTGCAACCGCATAGCCTCTTGATATCGCCTCGGCAAGGTTAAACTCCGTTTCTGAGTAATCTAACAGTAAACCAGGGAAATCAGGGTTGGTTATTTTTCCGATTGAAGAGCTAACCAATAGCGGGCCTGATGGCTTTGAAAACAAGCTAAAAGTTGCACTTGATCCTGGATCTGCACCAATATAAGTACCGGTAGAATTAACTGTAAAATAATATGGAAGCCTTGGATCAGCAAATGCGGTTTGCGGTTTTAAAAGCGCCATAGTAGTACTACAGGCAACAAAATCCTGTCTTGCACTTTGTACTAAATCAACCCATACCGGGTTGGTATTTGGCGGGCTGGTTAAATATTGAAATTGAGCATTGTCGCTATTTGAGGTAAATACCCCGGTAGCAACTGCCGATTCAACAACTGTTTTGGCTTTTGCATTATCCAGGTCGGCTATGGTGATACCCATTTTAAGTTTGAGGGTAGCAGCAAATTTTTTCCACTTGGTAACATCGCCACCGTAAATCACATCTGCCGAACCAAAGCTTGCCGCGCCGGTATTTAGTGCCGCAATATCAGCATCTAACCGGGTTAACAAACTGTAATAAACTGTTTTGGCATCATCAAACCTTGGGAAAGGCTTGCTTATATCCAAAGCATCGGTATATGGGATATCACCAAAAGTTGTTACGAGGTAATAGTACGTATATACCTGCATAACATCAGTAATAGCAATTTCGTTTTTTTGTATATCAGCACCGGTTACGTCAGTTGGTATCAGCACTTTTGTACGTTCGAAATTATAAAGCACATCCCGGTACAATGCATTCCATATACCATCAGGGATAGAACGGGTAGTGATATCGTAGTTACTCTCGTCGGTATAGGTTGTTTCCTGCCATTGCTGCTCAATCAAACGGAATATATTTAAATTTACGTTTGATGATGTTACAGTGTTACTTAATCTTCTCTGAGCATTGGTAAACAAGGCGTAAGAAGGAACTATCGAAGGATTCTTCGGGTCATTATTCAGACTCGTAAGATCCTTTTTACACGCCGAAAACAGTATCGACGTCAGTAAAAATACTCCTAATATTTTTTTCATAATTCTTTTACTTAAAAACGTAATTTCAAATTCAGTGAAATGGTGCGTGTAGTTGGATAAGCACCTACCTGGTAGCCTTGTAAATTGCCGGATGTCAAACCTTCTTCAGGATCTGAGTAAGGTAAATTTTTATGTATTATCCACAAGTTTCTTCCAATAAGCTGGAAGGTAACTTCCTTAATCGGGCCAAGGGTTGATATCGTTTTTTGTGGCAGAGAGTAGCCAATAAGGGCTTCCCTTAACTTTACATAACTCGCATCATACACAAAAGCTTTGTCGGGCAGGCGTGCATAACCAAAAGCACCATAGTTACTTGCACTTACACGTACAGTATTTGGCGCACCACTTTCAGTTACACCTGGCCTGATAAACCCACCGCCATTAGCAAGTGTATTACGTACAGGGTTTCCTAAATCGTTGGTATAAACTGTTTCAGGATACAAACCTGTAGCTAAGCCATAGTACATATCTGTTGAAAATACAGAACCGCCTTTCCTGATATCTACCAGGAAACTAAGGTTAAAGCCTTTGTAAGTAAAGCTGTTATTAATACCACCTATCCAATCAGGATTTGAATTACCAATGTTTTCATTAGGGCCGCTTTGTAAATATTGGCCGTTAGCACCAACAATCTTCTGTCCGTTAGACGCGTATTTATAATCAGTACCCCTTATCATGCCAAAAGGCTGGTTTAAGCTGGCGTTAATTGATACACCACCCTGGTAGCTATTTAGCTCCAGGTTTTTAGACTCTTCGCCTGTACCATCTTTAAATAACTCGGTAACCTTACTCCTGTTTCTTGTAAAGTTCAGGGTCATTTTCCAGCTAAAATCCTGTGTGCGGATAGGGGTGCCGTTTAATGATAACTCGATACCTTTATTTTTAACCGTACCGGCATTTAAATAGCTGAAAGAATAACCTGTAGCCGTTGATACGTTTACAGGCAATATTTCGTCAAAAGTTGATGTTGCGTAGTAGCTACCATCAAAACCTAAACGATTGTTAAAGAACGACAACTCCAAACCAACCTCGGCACTTTTTGTACGCTCTGGTTTTAAGTTAGGGTTGTTTTTGGTTGTGTTAACAGCCGATTGCGGGCTTGAGCCAAATGGCGGGATAATAGAATAAGTATCATTAACGCTATATACAGGGGCATCTGCACCTACCTGTGCGTAGTTGGCCCTTATTTTACCGTATGATAACCAGGTATACTGTTTCAACAATTCAGAGAAAATGAAACCGCCTGCTACCGAAGGATAGTAATAAGTGTTATTGGCCTTTGGCAGGGTCGAAGATTTATCTCTCCTGATAGTTCCATCTAACGTAATTAAATTGTTATAGGTAAGGGTTGCTCCGGCAAAAATACCATCAACCTCTCTAAGGCCTTTGTACTCTACAGGGGCGTTTGGCGTATTTAAAGAGTTTGAAAGCGAGTATACACTTGGAACAATTAAACCACCATTAGTTACTGAATATACACTTTGAGTGTTTTCTTTCCTGATGTTTGTTCCTAACAAAGCTTTCAGGTTGAAAGATTTTGATAGGTTTTTATCAACGTTTGCTAACAGGTCATAGTTAGTTTCAGAAAAACTCTTGTTGTTTCTTGAATAATACGGCACACCAACGCTGCTCACGTTCTTGCGTTCCTCATCTAATTCTGTATATGAATCTAACGAAGTTCTGCCTGTAATGGTTAACCAGCTAACGGGTTTGTAAGTAGCATTAACGTTGCCAATATAGCGGTTACGGGTATCGCTTTCAAAGTTCTGGTAACGCACATAATATGGGTTATCCCAAAATATAGGGGTTAAATTACCTGCTAATGGATCAGCATAGTTCCAGGTAATGTTTTTACCTGTTCTGTCATAAGCAGCTTTCAAAGCCTTAACATCATTATTTACTTCCCACCACTGTCTGAAGTTGGTCATAACGTTCCTGGCGCTTGCACCATCATAACCTGTTCCAGGGCGGCCAACACCATTAATATTGTAATAATTAACGCTACCACCTACTGATAATTTAGATGTAATGTTATAAGTTCCACCTAAATCGACGATGTTCTTTTTGATGCTACTGTTAGGAATAATACCATTTTCATCATTACGGGTAAATCCTAATTTGAATGATCCTCCATCGGTTCCGTTGGTGATCATGATACTTTGGTTATTTGAAACCGGTTTCACAAAAAACGAAGTAGGATCGTTTGTTGCTGCTACCCAAGGGGTAGCTTTACCAAAATTGGCCGACGTTTTATCAAAAGCATCCCATTGGTAAACCTTCAGGTTTGGATCAAATTTAGCACCGTATGATGCATCCTCTGTTGTTGGAGTAACTAAATCATTTTTGCCATCTCCGTTTACATCTCCGTAAAAGAAGTATCCGGTTGGGTCATTGTAGTAATTACCGTAACCTGCGCCATAGCTGTGTTGATATTTTGCAAAAGTAGATTTATCTACTTCGCCAACGCTAACACTGCTGTTAATTGTAATACCAACACCCTTTTTTGCTTTTTTACTGGTGATTAAGATAACGCCGTTACTACCGCGTGAACCATAAAGCGCACTGGCTGCAGCTCCTTTTAAAACAGTAACCGACTCAATATCGTCAGGGTTAATATCTGATGAAGGGCTTCCGTAATCGTAACCGCCACCACCAGACTGCTGGGTAGAGCTGTTGTTATTGCTGTTATTTACCGGCACACCATCAATAACAAACAACGCCTGGTTGTTTCCTGTTATTGATTTTACACCCCTTAATACAACGTTGGTAGACGAACCCAGGGCGTTGTTTTGGCGGATCTCTAAACCGGCAACTTTACCTGACAGGCCATTAACAAAGCTTGAAGACCGCGTTTTGTTAACCTCGTCGCCCGATACTTGTTGGGCAGCATAAGATTGCTGGTTGCGGGTCCTGGAAATACCCAATGCACCGGTTACCACAACTTCGCCCAGTTGCTGGCTTGAGGCCACCAGTACCACATTCATCGTATTACCGCTTACAGGCACAGATTGTGTGATGTAACCAATAAAACTAAATGATAGTGTTGTGTTGTCGGGCACGGATAGGGAGAATCTTCCGCTTACATCGGTTTGGGTACCGGTTGTTGTGCCCTTAATGCTTACTGATACCCCCGGCACCGGTAAGCCATCTTCCTTGGCCGTAACCTTTCCGGTTACGGTATGGTTTTGCGCATAAAGCTGTGTTGCAGCAAGTAAAAGAATGCACAAAGTCGTAAGTAGACTTTTTTTCATGAATAATGTGTTAGTTAATAGTTAAAAACTTTAAGAGGTTAAATCTATATGGGATTTATAAAAAATCAAATAAATAATTGTAACATTTCGTTTACATAAATATTATTTCACAAAAAGTATATTTTTCATAAAAAATTCATAAACATTTATTTTCTTTGCATGTTCTTACGCTATTACTAAATCATTTAGTTAATAATAAGACAGTTAATAAAGTTAATTAGAACAGGGAAGATGCGCGAGGCATTTTCCCTGTTTGTTTTTATTACCTATTCTACAAAATGGGCCAAAAAACAGACTTCATTCTTCATAAAAGATAAGACATACCATAGCCAATCAAAGCACCATTCACAGGCAAACATTTTAAAGCACAATAAGTTCTTTATGCAAATATGCCAACATAGCCACAAAAAAGCTTGGGAAAGCCGACCAAAATGGAGTTATTAACTAATATCTATTATTGCAAATAATTCATATTAAATAACACTTTCTTTAAAGTAAACGAAATGTTACAATTCATTAACTCGTTGAAAAATAAATGGTTAATAAAAAAGGGCTTGTGAAAACACAAGCCCTTTTAAAACCATACAATATTGGGAATTATTTTTCGTTGCTCATCGAAAAAGGCACATCGGCGTCTTTGGTGCCACGTTCTTTATTGGGGGTGGCAATCATATCAAAATTCAATTCGGCACCGCTTAAAAGGCCTTTATGGCTCACCCAGTTATTGGTGTAGGGCTTGCCATCAATAGTCAGGCTGTTTACATATTTGTTGGCAGCACTGTTGTTGGGCGCGGTAATAGTCACCGTTTTACCATTCTCTAAATTGATGGTTACCTTTTTAAATAAGGGCGCTCCTAACACGTACTGATCGCTGGCAGGCGTTACAGGGTAAAAGCCCATGGCCGAGAAGATGTACCAGGCCGAGGTTTGCCCATTGTCTTCATCGCCGCAATAACCATCGGGGGTAGCTTTGTACAGTTTATTCATGGTTTCGCGGGCCCAGTATTGGGTTTTCCATGGCTGGCCTGCATGGTTGTACAGGTAAATCATGTGCTGGATAGGTTGGTTGCCATGCGCGTACTGCCCCATGTTGGCTATCTGCATCTCGCGGATTTCGTGAATAACGCCGCCATAGTAGCTATCGTCAAACGTGGGCGGCATGCTGAATACTGAATCGAGTTTGGCTGCAAATTGTTGTTTGCCACCCATCAGGTTTATCAAGCCCTGTATGTCATGAAAAACGCCCCAGCTGTAGTGCCAGCTATTACCTTCGGTAAAGGCATCGCCCCATTTAAAAGGATTAAACGGCGTTTGAAATTTACCGTCCTCATTTTTACCGCGCATCAGTTTAGTTTGCGGATCAAATACATTACGGTAATTCTGGCTGCGTTTTTTATAAATATCAATTTCTGATTTTGGCTTGCCCAAAGCTTTACCTAATTGATATATAGCAAAATCATCGTAAGCATACTCTAAGGTACGTGCAGCATTCTCATTTATTTTAACGTTGTAGGGCACATAGCCAAGGGTGTTATAATATTGCACTCCCCTGCGGCCGGTTGCGTTTGGCCCTTCGTTGTTGGCACCGTGTTTAAGCGCCTGGTACAATGTTTCAATATCGTAACCACGCATACCCTTCAGGTACGCTTCGGCAACTACCGAGGCCGAGTTATTGCCTATCATACAATCAGCATAACCAGGGCTCGACCATTCGGGCAGCCAGCCGCCTTCTTTATAATCATTTATCAGGCCTTCCTGCATCTCTTTATTGATAGAGGGGTAAACCAGGTTCAGGAACGGGTACAAGGCCCTGAATGTATCCCAAAAGCCTGTACCGGCAAATAAATAACCGGGCATCACTTTACCATTGAAAGGGCTGTAGTGAATTTTTTCGCCTTTGGCATCTATCTCGTACATTTTGTTAGGGAAGAAAAGCATCCTGTACAAGCTGCTGTAAAATGTTTTGGTTTGCTCTACGGTGCCGCCTTCTACATTCAGCCTGCTCAGGGTTTTGTTCCAGGTGTCTTTGGCTTTTTGGCAGGTAACTTCAAACTTATCGTCGGCCAGTTCGCGTTTCAAATTTATTTCGGCCTGTTCAATACTTACAAATGACGAAGCAACTTTTAAATGCACCTGCTCGCCGTTGGTGGTTTTCAGGGTGATAACCGCGCCCGCGTGGTCGCCAGTATATTCCAGTTGGCCGTCGTCTTTTTTCCAATCGTGCCATGCCGATGCCAGCGCGAAAGGTTTATCTACATAAATAACAAAGTAGTTTTTAAAATTAGCCGGTACAGCTCCGCTGTTTTTGGTGCTGTAACCTACAATCTTTTGCTCACCGGGAATAATCTTTACGTATGATCCTTTGTCAAAAGCATCAATTACAATATGCGAGCTATCGCTTTTGGGGAAGGTAAAGCGGAAGCTTGCAGCACGCTCGGTTGGGGTAATTTCGGTAGTTACATCATAATCAGCCAGGTAAACGCTGTAGTAGTAGGGTTTAACAATTTCGGCTTTGTGCGAAAACCAGCTTGCGCGCTCTTTTTCGTTCAGCTTTAACTTGCCGGTTTCGGGGAAGATGGAAAACATTCCATAATCATTCATCCATGGTGATGGCTGGTGGGTTTGCTTAAAACCCAGGATTTTATCAGCATCATAGGTGTATTGCCACCCATCGCCCATTCTACCGGTTTGCGGTGTCCAGAAGTTCATGCCCCATGGCAGGGCAATGGCCGGGTATGTGTTTCCGTTTGACAAGGATGGCTTGGATGCTGTACCCATCAGCGGGTTAATCAATTCAACAGGGTCTGTTACCCTGGCGCTTTGCTGTGCAATTGCAGCTGCGGGTAAACAGGCTAGGGCCATTAAGAATAGTTTTTTCATTAATCGGAGTTTGTTTTTTTAAGGGTGATGAAAGCAACGGTGGCTATTATAAAAGCTGCTGTTGATATCGTTGGATGTATTTGCTTTGTTATTTGTTTTAAAAGTCTTTCTAAAAATGATTAAATAAAAATGTCATTGCCTTATACACACCATCACTTATTTGAATATATCAACATTCGATTGAACGCTGGCAACGACTCACCCGGCCGACGCTGCGCTGGGCCACCCTCTCTTCACCTGCGGTGGAAAGAGGGTTTAGTATTATAGTGTCCTTATAATCAATAAATTAAAAAATATAAATTTCTAAAACCCTCTTTGCGGCTTTAGCCGGAGAGAGGGTGGTTGGGCGTAGCCTCGACCGGGAGAGTCGTAGCCGCCATGCGGTATACCACATCTCCCCGCCTCCGCGTTTTACCTGACTTTGCCGCTCAATAATCGTCTTTTCTTTTGTCTTTAGACAGCTTTTAATAATTTTTTTCCGGTGCGAATATGGCAATCTGCCATAAGTAAAAAAACTCCCGCGCATGAAAATTCACGCACGGAAGTATTAATCAACTTTCTCTCAAAAAGTATTTTTTCACCATTTCAACTCAACCTTTATCCCATCGGGGCTATTGGCGAAGCCCAGGTATAAAGTTTTTGACGAGGTATCCCATGATGTTTTAATATCAGTAATAATTTGCCCTTTGCTATCGCTTATAACAATTTGTTTTGGTTGGCCCGGCAATAAAACCCGTGCACTGGTAAGCGTTTTTACCGGGCTTTTGGCTATAAAAGAATAGCTGCCGCCTGCAACTTTTTCGTCATAGATCCTTGAAGCCGAAGCTAATACCTGGGGTGTGTTTTTATTGGCTACCCGTGCCACATTGTATAACAATGCCTGCTCGCCGGGATTGATCACCTTTTCGGCCAATATGGGAAGTTGCGGATCGAACAGATCAATTACCGGGCCTTTTACGGTATAAGGCTTGCTATCGGCATTTTCATCCATTACAGCTACAATATCGTAAGGGCCACGGGGCAGGTATAAGCTATTTTTAAATGTTAAAGTACCTGCATGGGCATCTTTTTCATAGGCTTGTTTAACGGTGCTGATGTAATTACCGTCGTTAGCTGCCTGCAGTACGTATTCTTTTGGATTTTGCCTTAACACATATACTGCGCCTTTGCCAACGTTAAACTTTTGGCTGTCGCCGACGGGGTTTATCCCCAGCAGTTTAAATAAGTGTTGCGACGGCGCTTTGAAGTTATTGCCCTTAGTATCCCACCATTCCATTACAGATTGATAAGGGTCATCATCGCGCCCGCAATAAATTAATACGCCGCCCTGCTTTACCCAGGCCGCTAATTGCTGGTGAATTTGGGCTGATACGGGCTTCATATTAGCATAGCTCATCACCAACACCTTGATGTTTTTAAGCGATGCCGCATAGCCCAGGTTTTCCATATGCACCGTTTGTACCGGCACGCCATGTTTTAGCAGTGGCAATGTTTGGCCGTAAAAGTTTGAGAACTGCGGATCCTCGAACCCGTTATGTGTAGGGAAACGCTGAAACATTAGTGTATTACTCATCAACACGCCAATGCCGTTTACGCCGGTTACTTTATTGGTTGATGGAGGCATGCTATTGAGGGCGTTAACCATCACCTGCATTTGGGTAGAGTAATACTGAGGGATCAGGATCTTTTCGTTACTATTGGCAACCTTGTAGGGATGCGTATAAATGCGCTCGGGCCAGGGCATCACCTCATAATCAGATACGGTTGGGTACAACAGCTTTGCTGTAAAAGTGGCCTGGTAATTTCGCTTGTAATCGCTCCAGTCCTTTTGCCTGTCTTCAATTGGGTCGGTTAAAAAAAACATTTTGCGGCCGGTTGGCGCTGTCATGGATACCATCGACCCATATTCCAGGTAGGCGTTTTCAAATACGCGCTCTTTTTGCAGGCCGTTAAAATAAGTCGGCTCGCGCGAGGTACCCGTCCACACCTGGGCTATGTAACCATCAATACCAGGCAACGAAGCCAGGCTGGCCTCGGGGCTAACAATTTGCCACGACGAATAGTTAACCAGCGAATGCGTGGCGATAAACACTTTTATATTTAAGCCCTTGCTTTTGCCATAGGCTTTAGCGTACGATGATACTTTTTCAATGGCATCATAATACAGGTGGTACTTTAATTTGCTGGATAGGTAAGTATTCTCGGCCGATGCATCCTGCGGCTTCCAGGGGAAACCGTAATAGCTTTGCCATTGGGCTTTGAAGCCCGCGCTATAGCCCGCACGTGCCCAAAATTCAGGCTCTTCTAAAAATATATTGGTAATGCCAACATCAATTACTCTTTTAATAACCGCTGTTTTCATATACTCGATGAACGAGGCATCGGGCACCGCATATGGCATATCCCTGCCATGAAAAATGGTATCGCCCTTTTGGGTAACCTGCCCAACGCCCAGGTGGTTTTTACCATCCCATTTACCCAGGAAATAATCTTTGTAATCGCCCCAGGCTATGCCGGTCATGAAGTTGGTTTGATAACCATGGTCGCGCCAGGTTTGTACGCGCTGTTCAAAGGTCATGCCGGGGTGGTCGTTGGTTCCGTAAACAATGGCAATGTCGCTGCGTACGTCAATCTCGGGCATCCAGGGGCTGGCGGTTTGGAAAGCAGTCTTCTCTTTTAACGGTGCCGGTGCCTGCTGCGCAAAAACAGCAGACGCCAGCATTGTTAAACAACAGGAAACAAAAATGTTTTTCATAGGTAGGTGCAGGGCGGTAGATGCCGCTTATTACCATACAATGATAGCATAGGTGGTATTAAAACAGGGGTTAATAAATGGGTTAACCCGGTTTAAATTTCATTAACCCGTTGAAATTAATGTTGTGTCAACCATGAAATGACAGAAAGTCTTTAGTCGGAAGTCTTAAGTTCTCAGTCAAAAAGCACAATTCAGATTTAGGACTTACGACTGATGTTAATCGTGTAATGACGGATAGTCTTTAGTCGAAAGTCTTAAGTTCTAAGTCAAAAAGGACAAGTCAGATTTACGTGTACTTCTGACTTAATACTAATCGTTCTGTTAACGCCCCTTATTTCCCGCAAATTTTATCAAATGGGATGGGGTAATCAATCCCCAATGATCTTTTATATTCGGCTATAAAATCATCGTAGCTACGGCGGGCGTGTTCAATACCCCTGGTGCGCCTGATGGCTTTCAGTTTATATTTAATGCCGGCATCGCTAAACGGGTCGATATTTAAAATCAGCCGGCTTATCTCCAGCGCCTTTTTAAACTGTCCCTCATCATAGGTGTTTTTTATTACAGGCTGCAAAGCCGGCATTAGTGCTTCTTCGTACCCCTCCTTAAAATCATCCAGCCAAACATCGGGCATAGCCGGCAGCAGGCCGCCACGGGCCATCAAATCAAAATGCGGAACCTCCAATGCAGCTGCTCCCTGCCTGTTATTAAGGCTGGCTTGCACCACAAAATAATCACAAAAAAAGGCGTCCGAAACAGTGAAACTGTAGGTATCATTGATGTAAGCCAGCTCAATCCCATCCAAGTCGGCAAGAATACTTCTCAGGTGATTTAAGGTAACACCCCTGATATTTTTTGTTTTGGCTACATCTTTATCGGCCCAAAGGGTGGTTGAAATGCGCCTGGAGGTTACACCGTTTTTATCGCGGCTGTTCAGTAAAATTAAAATAAATAGCTGTTTAATTTTAGGGCTAAACAGGTAGGTAATATCCTTGCCGTTTTTATCATACACCGCAAATGCGCCCAGCAAGTAAACCGCATTAATCTTGTTGCCAATAATTTCTAAGGCGCTTTCATCCTGGGTTAAATCAGCAGTTTCCTGCACCGGTTTGGCTTTTTTCCTTTTCAGGTAGATGAATGCTCCACCGGCCACAAGCAGTACCGCCGCCAGCCCTGCAACGTAGCTATACAAACTGGTGGTTGTGCTTTTAGCCTGTTTCGATTTTAAATAAGCGGCATAACTTACGGGAGGGAATGCCAGCGAATACATTTTGATACCCGATTTTACAGGCGAAGTAAACTCCTGGGTGGTGCAATAAAATTCGTTCGCGTCGCTATTAAAAAACAGGTTAACATCGGTTTCAATCCGTTCGGATGTTACCGCAATCTCGCCGCTTACAACCTCGTATGATCCATCTTGAATAGCATATTTATAAAGCTTCAGGCTGGTTTTAGGTCGCTCGTGCGGGTAACACAGCACATAAAAATATTTTCCATCCTTTGATGGTACAAGGTTATTGGCAGGCACAAAAGCCTCTTCATCAGGCTTAATTTCCCATAGTTTTTTGATGGTGCGGTTGCTTAGGTTAACCCGGTACAAATCATAAAAATGCATGCCACCTACAACCTGGCTGCCCGATTGATTGCCGATGCCGCCGAATATATACACGTCGTTATTCGCGTCGGCAGCGCTGCAGGCCGAAAAAAACCGTGGATCGATATGGTCGCCGGTAAAAACCACAGGCTGCCAAACCTGTTTCAGGGTATCAAACTTAAAAAAATCATTATAGTACCTGAACGACCCGTAGCCGCCAAATAAATAAAGATCATGGTAATCTTTATCATAAAACACATTGTGGTGATGCCGTTGCGATGGCAAGGCAGCATTTCCTTTAACGTCCCAGTTTAAGCCCGAAAGATCAAGCGATACCAGGCCGGAGGGGCGGCCCGGGGCGTTATTAACCTCATATACATACAGTTTATTTTGCCTGGGGTTAATAATGCTTTTGCCCAGTAACAAGGGCATAGGTAAGGCATTTTGATAGGGGCTGGATGATTCCTCCTCATTCCTGACATTATATTGCGTTACCGAGTTGCTGCCAAACAGCACCATGCGTTGTTTTTGCTGATTAAAGTTTAGACCCACAACCTCGTTAAAGCTTTTTGACAACCGCGGCTTCCAGAAGTACGATTCATTAATAAGCCAAACCGGGTTTTCCACAAAGCCAACCTTGTCGCCATTGCTGCTGTGCACGTTTTGGCCTTCCCACTCATCTAACGGGAGCGAATAAGTTTGGGAGGCATCGCCAACTTCCAGGTTGCGGATGGCCATATTGGGCACATCGGAGTAACGCGAATTTTTGCCAAAGGTAATTACCGGGCTGATGCTGCCTGTGAAACCAAAACCCGAAGCGCCATAGGATTTACCGTTAACCCACACGGTTGCTTTATCCCCACGCAAGTCCAGCTTGATTTTGATGGCTGTCCATGTCCTCTTTGATAGCTGGGCGGCGCTCAGCGGAATGGTGATCTTATTGCTCTTACTGTCGATGTTGAAATTTAAGTAAGGGGTGCCGTTCAAATAAATATAACTGAGGCTATAGGAGTTATTTTTACCATCAGCAAGGTTCAAAACATAACCCAGGTGCGAATTATCCCATAAAGCCAATTGGAAGGCGATAGTTAATTCATCATTAAATGTGGGATTTTCCTGTTTAAAAACGGAATAAGACGTCCGTTTTTCCATTAAACTATCGTTCGAGTTGAACTGTAAACCCTGCGCTTGTAATTTTGAGCACGAGCCAAGGCAGGCAGCAAAAACCAAAATCCTATATACCCAGGGATGAAGTAATAAAATCCGGCTCGCTTTTGTCATTGAATACACTTGTCTAAAATCCCCGGGACCAGGGGAATGGCCCGCTGTTGAACGCAAGTGCTAAAATATGTTTTTTTTAAGTATGGCAAACGGGGAATTTCTTTATTACCTCTCCGGCACAAGCTTATTATAGGCATCTACAAGAATTGCCTCTTTTTCCTGTATCGTATAATATTCCGCACCCAGGCTTAACCCATTGTCAGTGCGGTCCAATATTACCTTGACAAAACCATGCCGGGTGTCACACGAATACTCCAGTTTGGCACCATTCAGAACTTCGCTTTCGGCGCTAAAACGTTCGTCACCGGTATTGGCTACGGGGTGCAACTCATCAAAGCCGCCTGCGCCGGCAACGATGTATGGCACGGTAATACCATTGGCATAACGCTTGCTGATACGCTGGTAATTATGCACATGCCCACTAAAAACCATATCGGGCCAAACATTGGTTTCGGTAAATGCGCCCTCCAGGAATTCGATCATGGGCAAGCTGGAACCGTGGTTAACATCGGCCGAGTACGGCGCATGATGAATGCTAACCAACAATGCCTTTTCCGGGTTGTTTTGTGCCGATGACTTTAATTCCTGCAGGAACCAATCCCGCTGCTCAGGCGTTATTACGCCATATTTGGGCACATTGCTATGCAAGCCAATTATAGTGGCAAGCGGGGTATCCAACGTCCAGTAAATATTGGGCTGAACCATGCTTTTCCGCGGGCTGTCGCCGGCAAATGGTATTGCCCGTTGTTGGGTATCGCAAAAAACAGCTGCAAATGCATCCAGGCTTTTGTATGGCTTATCGGCATTGGGGTTTATGTCGCTGTCGTGATTGCCGGCTATGGCAAATACGGGGCCGGGGTAATTGTTATAGGGATCAAAAAACTGGCTCTTGTAATATTTTTCTTCGCCATGACTATACACTACATCGCCCAGGTGATACAGGAACGAAGGTTTGTTTGCCGCCGCCAAAGTTTGATACTGGGCGGCCATGGCATCGGGCACCCTTTTCTGAAAATCCCGATCGCGAAAGCCGCCGGTATCGCCCACTACATGAAATACCATGCGGTTATCGTTCATATCAGGCAATATGTCGTTAACATTTAAATGGTAGGGGTACTTTCCGGACGGCGGCGGAGGCGGCAAAAACTTATAGGTATCGTCGGGCTGATCTTTTTTAAAAACGGGGGTGGTATATTTAGGGGATATTATCATTTAGCGTTAATCATCGAAAGACCAAACATACCAAACAAATATAAATTGAGGGTGAACAAAAGTTTAAACGCAGGGTACCTCCGGTTTATGCCATCGGGCTATTCGTGCAGTACCAGGATAGCTTTAACTGATTTATTCATTACCTGGTTTACCGTACTTCGGGTAAATAGCCGGTAAACAATGTTATGATGATGTTTAACCAGGCATAGAATGTCTGTTTCGTGCGTTTGTACAAAATCAACAATGCCGTTTATGGCGCTGCTGTTGTTAATATAGTTAAAATCAAGTTCGGCATTTTTTATTAAGCCGCTTAATTTTGCCTCTCCTGTCTTGATATGTTTATCGTCGGGTTTATCTGCTACATACAATACCTGCATTTTAGCGGATTCAAATGCCTGCACCATCTCGTTCAACGCGTTTACATCTTCGGCAGACAGGCGGGTTTCAAAGTCTGTGGCTAGCGTAATCACCGGCACCCTGGAAAACTTACTTTCCAACGGAATAATTAAGGTAGGCGTTTTCACCCGGCTTACCATCATACTTGCGTTACTGCCCACGATACCGGCAATACCTGTTGCACCGGTTATACCCATCACCAAAAGCTCCACCGGGTTTTTATCAACATAACGTGTTATTACGTTTTTCAAAAAACCAACATCGCAAAGTGTGCTAACCTTTACCGAAGCATACACTTCCTGCCGGGTAAATTCGGCCGCCCACTCCTTTAAAGCCTCCCTTTTGTTGTTGTAATAATCTTCAATAAAAATAGCGTTGTAAGTGCTGTTGTTAATGCCTTCGGTAGGGTGTATGGCATGTATAACGCAAACATCCCTGTTTAATACAACGGCCAGCTCCATAGCGTAAGCCATTGCGTTGGCAGCGCTTTTTGAAAAATCGGAAGCAACAAGAATCTGTTTCATTTTCGGCCTTTTAAATAAACAAATGGAAAAACATGAATAATAAAGATGCTAAAATTATTGCTACCGGTAAAGTAAGCACCCAGGCCATCGCAATATTTTTTATTGTTTTATTATTAAGATTGCCTTTACCCCCCGAAGCAACCATAGCCCCGGCAATGCCGCTTGAAAGCACATGTGTAGTACTCACCGGCAAACCAAACGCAGTACTAAGGCCAATGGTTGATGCGGCAACAATTTCGGAAGTAGCACCCTGTGCATAGCTTAAATGTTCGTTGCCAATTTTTTCGCCAATGGTAACTACAATCCTTTTCCAGCCAATCATGGTGCCCAGCCCCAACGATATGGAAATTATAGCGATTACCCACACCGGCGCAAAATCTGTAACATGTTCCAGCTCGTCAGAGGCTGCTGTAAGCATGGTCCGGTCATTTGCGGGTAACTGCATCTTATTGTCTTTAAGCACCGCCCTGATTGCTTTTACGGTTCCTTCTACCTGTTTACGGTAATTATAGGTTTTGGCAACATCGGTTTCGTTTTTTTCGGCCAGCGAGGCTTTTGCCTGGGCAATTATAGCTGCCAGTTTGATAAAATCCTCGTTAGGGGCATTGTTTGCAGCGGTATTTTTAGTTATCACGAGGCTGGCCTGGTTAAATGCCGCCAAAACTTTATCATTACTTATATGATGATTAACAGCAAACCGGGCTGGTAAAAAGGCTATCAGGATAAGCATAAATAAGCCAACGCCCTTTTGCCCGTCGTTACTGCCGTGAAAAAAGCTAACCAGGGTACAGGTAGTAATAAGTAAAAGCCTGATCAAAATTGGCGGCCTGTCATTTTCGCCGGTTGGGATATGAAACAGGGTATGTGATTTGGTTACATGCTTTAAAAACAACATAAGCAGGGTCGCAGCGCCAAAACCAATTATGGGCGATAAAATAAGCGACATGCCTATCTCTTCGGCTTTACCCCAGTTTACGCCCGGGCCATGGTAGTACCAGGTAAAGGCCAAACCCGCGCCAATCATGGCCCCAATCATAGTATGCGAACTGGAACAGGGAATGCCCAGATACCAGGTGCCCAGGTTCCAGATGATGGAAGCAAGCAACACCGATAATACCAGGCAAGCGCCTACGCTCACGGGCAAAGTCATCAAAGCATCAAGCGGCACCAGTTTTAAAATACCCATGGCTACCGTTACACCGCCCAGAAACACGCCTAAAAAATTCCATAAGCCCGACCACGGGATAGCGTAAACCGGCTTTAGGGCCCTGGTGTATATTACTGTTGCTACGGCGTTAGCTGTATCATGAAAGCCATTCACAAACTCGAACCCGATAACAGCCAGGATGCAGACGATAAAGACAACCAGTAAATAACCGCTTAAATTAACCTGGCCAATAAAAGGAAGTGTGGCTGCAAGTATTGAAATATGCATATCAAATTATGTTTGTACCCCGGCAGGCTTATTTAGCTTTTTAACCCGCTCTCAAATAACAGCTTCAAACATTGCTTTAATACCAATTCATGGTTAATTATTTGTTATTTAATTGTTTATGCTTTTATCGATCCCGATTAGCTACAGCTTTATCAGCTTACCATTATACACCACATGTCCGGCTAATGATATTACGTACATATAAATACCCGGATTAAGGTTTACCGGCACGGTATTTTGCAGGTTATTAAGCGTTTGGGTTATGCTGAGTTTGCCGCCGGCATCGTATAATTTAAAATCGTAATTATTGATGTCGCCGCTTAAAATGGTAAATTGTTTGTCGACCGGATTTGGGTAAACGGCGAATTGCTTGTTTTGCAGCACAACGGCTTTTACGGTATCGGTATAAATAACCTGGTTATCGATGGTGGTTAGTTTGGCCCGGTAGTATTGTACTGGTTTGGGCGCGGCATCTGTAAACTGGTAACTGAGTTGGCTTGCTACAACAGGCGATGTGCCAATTGACGTAAAGGAAGCCGGGCCGGTCATTTTTTCCCAGGTAATAGATTTTAGGTTTACGGTGCTGCCCAGGTAAAGATCTAACAAAACTTTATTGCCTGTTACATTTGCCAGTAATGTTTTCACATAACAGCCAACACCTTGCGTGGTAACATCAATGGTATAGCTTTTTAAGCCTTCAAAACCATTACCTGTAGCACCTACGGCAAAATATCTGGAGGTTTGCTGCCCTGCGGGGATGATAACCGATGTATCTGTTAGCGCACTTAGTTTTTGCAGAATATCATCTTTTATGGTGTAAACCACATAGCCTGTACTGCCTTGCTGCGGCGGCCAATGCAACAACGTACCCTGTGCACAGTTATAACCAACGCCTAACGTTATAGGGGCCGAGATACTAAATTCGGCACTTAAAAACGAGTTGTTGCCAATATCCATTTTCAGCATGGCTGTACTGAATACATCCGGGGCCTGCCAGTTATAATAATTGCTTTTTAGTGTTATGTTACTAACGGCTTTCCAGGTAACTCCGTGATCGTAGCTGATACTTAGCTTGCCTGTTGCAGTATCAAAGGAGCTTTGCCAGCGCAGGTAATTATCGTCGGCAGCAAAAAGCTGACTTGCGGCAACGGGGTAAATCCATTCGAACTTATTTGCCTGGATTGCCTGGTAAGCCATATAAAACTTTTGTGGCCCCAACGGTACTTTGCGGCCTTTTACGTGTATGGTGTAAGTGCCGGCTGCAGGGTTTGCAATAACAACCTGTTCGGTATTATTTATAGTATCTATCTGCATTTGCGCTGGTTTATGCAGCGAATCGAGCGAGGGGTAACTACTTAATGTCCATGGCAAAATAATTTTCCCATCGGGGCTGTTAACTGATAAGTCAAGGTCATTAACCAGGGCAGTGGGTGCGTTTAACGCGGCTGCAGGGTCTGTCCAGGCAATGGATACCTTTAGTTGTTTTGTGCCCGCTGGCACAGCTACTGAAAAATCGCTTTGGCCTCCATTACCAACTGTCCCGCTGTTAAACCTGTTTTCCTGTAGGGTACGCACGGCTTCAAGGCCATTTAGTTTGCCATAGCCGGTTTTAAAATCAACATATGTATTGCCTATATCATCAGCCGAGTTGATTAGTATCGCTTTAACTAAAGCAGCAGGGGGTAAACCTCCGTGCTTTATTTTATAGGCCTGCTGCAACAGGGCTACAGTTCCTGACGCGAGTGCGGCGGCGCCGGATGTTCCGTCTTCACCATCGGCCACCAGCTCGGGTTTTATCCGGCCATCGTAGGCCGGCCCGGCAGAGCTTAAATCTTCGGGAATGTTTGTTCGGCCGGTACCGCCAATTACCAGCACATTTTTGGCCTGCTTAAAATCGCCCGATAAATTGGCTACACCTGTTAAACCATTATAAACGCCCGTAGCAGGCGCATTGAGCCCAACATTGCCCGATGAAAACACATGCACTATGCTGTCATTTGCCCATACCTGCTCATCATAGGCCACAGACTCGGCACCGTAATAGTTTTCAATGCCGGTTCCATAGGAGTGATTTTGCAGGCCGATATCAAAAGCTTTAAAAACAGCAATGCTGTCAGGAAACAGGTTGATAAAATCGGCAGAAGTAAAACGCACCATGGGTGCAGCGCCAAGCCCTTTTATAAATGAATTGCCATTGCCGCCAATAAGCGTGGCCATGGTGGTAGCATGCCCGGATGTAATAGCTGCGGCAGGGAAAGATTCAAAAGTACGACCGAGCAGATCAAGATCATTGTCGTATTTATCTTCTTTAACACTTACATTGATGCCCTGCCCGTTAATGCCGGGATAAATGCTTTGTATTGTACTGATGGTATTTGCGCCCAGGTCGATATCGCTGATTGCCAGTTCGGCGTGCGCCTTGCGGGTATTATCTGCAAAAATAACATAAGGCTGCTGTAATAATTCGTTTAGCTTATTAATGGGGATACTGGTTGTTACCCTATTGCCATATGTGCTGGTTAGCCTGCCATACTTTTCCACCTCTTTGATGGCCGTTACATTGTTCAGGGTAATATCAACAGCAATTTTACTGCTGCTTTTGGGATGCTTTTGGGTAGTTAGGGCAAGGTTATCTGATGCCTTCCACAGGGAATTTGCAGGGCCTACTACTGCCATATTGGCAGTTTGCGGCATGAGCTTATTTGATGCTACAACATAATAGCTGTATGACAGCCTTTTTACAATCCGGACGTTTGCGATTGCCGGCAGTGGATGTTTATTGAACTTGACTACGTAATAACTTACAGAATCGGCGGTGGATGTTTTATCTGCTGCCGAATAAAGGTCTTTAATTATTTTGTCGCCTGCGGTTTGCTGCGACCAGGAATACTTAAAACAAAGCAAAAAAACAAAAGGCAATAATTTTTTAACCATGCTTTAAGTTTAATAAAAATAAGGGAGAGCACAGCCCTCCCTTATAATAATGGTAAATAATATAATACCCGATAGCTTTACAAATGTTTAGTATAAATAATTTAAGGCTATTACATCATTCGGGTTAAAGGTGCGATCGGTACCTGATGAACAAGCCAGCATCCATGAGCCAGCATCGGCCTTTGTTGGTGTACCGGGGATGTTAATTGCACCTATACCAGCACTTCCTTCGTTAGATTTGCGACCACCACAGCTAAATGCGCGGTTCATGTAATCGGTATGGCGGAAACCTATGCAATGACCTATTTCGTGCTGTAAAACCGAAGTTAAGTAATTTACATCGGGATTGGTGCCGTATGCCTGGGCATTGGTATTCATTTGAATTTGGTTATAAGGATCGCCGGCTGATGTTGGGAACCCGGAAGAGCCCAGGGTAATGTACCCACCGCTTGGCCCCTCGTTAAAACCTATTACCTGGATATTGCCTCCGCTGCTTACAATCTGGAATTTAATGGTGAGGTTTAACGCGTTGTAGCGGGCAACAGCGGCGCTTGTAGCTGTTGCATAAACAGTTGGCAGGTTTGATACCGAAACGGTAATCGTTCTGGGCAGGCTTTTAACCAGGTTGGTGGTTCGGTACTGCTCATTCTCGGCAATCCTTAAATTAGGGCTTGTACTTGCTTCTGATAAATTAGCCGCTGTTAAAAGGATGTCGCCTTCTACCAGGTAATTATCACCCTGCTTTCTGACTTCATCTGTACTGAAACCCAGGTCACTTATTTTCTTTAATACATCTGCCGAAACTGCCGTTGTTTGCTTTGCCGGCTGGCTGTTATTTTTAGTACAAGAAAATAGAACAGACGCAGCAACAGCGGCGCCAAGGCCAATTGTTAGTAATACTTTGTTTTTCATGTGTGTTTTTCGTGTTAAGTTATGTTCGTAAGGTTTTCCTAAAAACTATAATTGGCTGGCCAGCATTGAAAAAATATAACTTATCGGGTAATTATATTATTCGGTTAATTGTATTCAATTACAATTTTAATTTTTAGTTAAGCGTAAATTAATTTATATTTTTCTAAAAAACAAAAAATGACAATTAATTTTTTTCTGAATTAAACATATAACCCCTTGGTTATTTGTGGATTTGCTATTACTTATTCATTAACAAACGCACAAAGCGGAAGCAGATACAGCGCACAGCAATACCCTAACGAACGCCGGTCTGCAAAAAGAAGTCTTGATAGCGTACCATGTCCAAGAATGGATATAAGCTAAAAGAGGCCGATTATGGCCTCTTTTTTAATATGATCTCTCACTTGTTTTTTTGGGAATTTGGCCAATCGTGAAAAAATTATTGGCCTTCCGTTTAACTACTTATTTTTTGGGTTATATTTTTAATCACGTCGTCCAATTCATTTGCCGACAAATCTAAATATTCCAGTATCGTTTCCCTTTCAGGGTCATCCGGGGCAAGATTTTTAATAATCGGAATTAGCCCCATTATCCTCACCAGCGGCGCCCTGATAATGTGCGATTGGATCCATGATATTTCTTTGAGTTTTTTGTTTTGCTTTTCAATTTCAATGATATGTTTCAGCTGGTCGGTAATATCATGGGCTATAATTAGTTTGGCTTTTTTACCTTTATAATCCATGCAATTACTCTGAATATCAACCTGGATAAGTTCGCCGTCCTTCTTTTTATGTACAAATGTTCCCCTTTTAGTCAGCCCATCCGTATTCCCGGGCTCTTTTATGAGCTTCTCCACTTTTGCAATATCCTCCTGTGGCCTGATGTCCCTTATCGTCATCGATAAAAATTCATCGCGGCTGTAGCCATATTTTTTTATGGCAGCGACATTTACGTCCAAAAAACGCAAGGTCTCAATATCCACCACCCATTTAGGCAAGGGACTTAAATCAAATAAATCACTGTATCTTTTTTCTGATTCAAGTAATAGCAGGTTTGCTATTTTACGTTCGGTAATGTCTTTAAAAAATACAGATAGGCCATCCTCAGTGGGGTATGCACTAATGTCGTACCATTTTTCTAACGGGGTAAAATAGTCTTCAAAGTGCACATATTGTTTAAGCGCCATTGCCTCATGGTACTTGTTATAGGACTCGGAATTTACCGAACCTGCAAATACATCCCATAAATTTTTTCCTAAAATGGTATTCCTCGGCGTTTTCAGCACCTTCTCTGCCGTATTGTTCCAGTAGGTAACAGTCCAATCATTGTTTACAGCAAAAAAAGCATCACCTATGCTTTCCAAAATCCTGTTTCTCTCTTCAGATAATTGTCTTCGCTCAAGTGTAAACTGTACCTCCTTTTGCATTTCGGTCATTTTTATACTCTGGCCAACCTGTAATTCGTTGTACTTTTTGAGCTGAAACGCCCATAGGGCGCAAATAAAAGAGATAATTGCTGTCAGAAATATGTGTATACCAAATGTGCGAAGATCAAAATAACTGAGTTGGGTAAAATACATTTCTGGCAGGCCGGCATCCTGAAGATAACTAAATAGCCCGTGGTGAATAACAACCACCACAATTATAGGAATTTGAAGTTTCCAGTTTTGATAGGTGATCATTGCGGCGCAACCAATGAAAGCAAAAAAATGCATTTCAAACATCCCGTGCATCTGGTAAATAAACTGCGCCATAAATAAACCCAATATTGCACTTAAAACATATTGGTAAAGGGTTGAACCCGGCAACAGTATTTTTGTAGAATAGTACGCAGCAAGGCAAATACTCCCTACTCCGATAGCAATGAGCCAGGTATCGTAAAAGCTTGCTAAAAAAAGCCCAACCAGCAAATAAGCGGCCAAAAAATAATTCATTATTTTATCCGACCGTTCTTTTACCCCAAAAAGGAGTGCATCAGGCTGATCGGTTAATGAAAGTTGGTTATGCATACTTAAATAATCATTTATTACAGTCAGGAAGCCGGCAGCCGTACGCCCGTAGCGCAAGTTCATTAAAAGCCAGCTTAGGTTGCATACCTAATATTCCTTTTATAGCCATTGCCGCATAGCTTGTTTTTTCATTAGTACAATACCTGCTGCGGTTATAGTTGCCCCGATAATATAATTCATGCCTCGAATTTAGCAGCACCGCCTGCGGAGTTGAATATACGCCACAAGCCTTAGCGATAGACTGATCAAATATCACCGGAATACTGAGGCCCAATTTATCCTGAATTTGCCTGGCCGTATAATAGTCATTGTTTAATACTACCACTACAAACTTTACCTGGTTGCCATATTGATTTACCAGCGATTTAAAAGTAGTTAAGTTAAACCGTGAACAGGCGCAATCGGGGTTAAAAAAGTGCAGGAAAACGGGCTGCTTATTTTCCTTTTTTAATTGCCCTCCAAAGCTAACAAACTGGCCCTGGTAAACCGGCATATAGTTTTTGGGTACCGGGGTTGGCAACTGATAAACAAATTCATTGTACCAGAATAAAGCTGCGGCCGCGCCAAATAAAAAAATCAACCAAATAGCCACCACCAGCTTTTTCATCCTGTTTTTTACGTAAGGGGCGTTTAAAAGTTACTTATTTATAATAAGATATAGTTAGCCGCCGATATAATCAGCAGAGAATGGATACGCCACATCCAGCCGGCAATTCAAATATTTGGTAAAACAGGTAACTGTACTTTATTTAGCCGATCAAAGACTCCCCAGTTTCCCTAACTTTCAAAAAAATTACAAAAAAAAGATAAAAACAGTTTTTTTTCCTATCATTACGGATGCGATTTTATCTGGGAACCCTTACCCTCTTATTTTTCCTTATTTCGGCCAATGGCTCTGCGCATGCAACACGCCGCGCGGTTCGCAAAAATCATAAAACAACCAAATCTGCAAAAAGGCATAAACATTTTACCGTATATACCAGGCCTGTAATTGACACAGCCATTTCAACAGGATGCGCCAGCCCCGAAGAATTGATAACTTTTGCAAAATCGCTGCAAGGCATCCGGTACAGGTTTGGATCAACCAATCCCGAAAAAGGTTTTGACTGTTCGGGATTTGTTAACTATGTATTTAATCATTTTGGCATTGCTATCCCCAGGAGTTCGGTTGACTTTACCGATGTACAGGGCGGAGTTGATTTAAGGGATGCCAAATTTGGCGACCTGATATTATTTACCGGTACCAAAAAACATACCCGCAGGGCCGGCCATATCGGCATTATTGTATCTATGCCCGGCGAACCAATTCAGTTTATCCATTCCACATCTGGCGAGGCAAATGGTGTAACCCTGACAACCATGAATGATTATTACATGGGGCGCTATATGCGTACAATCCGTGTGTTTTCTTATAATAACCAGGCCTATACTTACCCTGAAACTGCTTCGCGTTAAACTTGAGCTATTGCCGCAGGTAAACATCTACTAAGACTTTTCCCGGAACAATTAACAACCTTAAAACGAACGGGATACAAATATCCGGGAATATTATCGCTGAAACTCGCACTTAATGTTAAAAGTTATCATACCTTTGCAGCCCATCAAAACAGTGCGGGATGGAGCAGTTGGTAGCTCGTCGGGCTCATAACCCGAAGGTCGTAGGTTCGAGTCCTGCTCCCGCTACATTTAAGTCGAAAGCCTCAAGTCAAAAGATTTGAGGCTTTTTGTTTGGGTTAACCGGGGACTATCGTGTATAAAATGTGTGCATGTAGGTTACATCTACTCCCAACAAAAAGGCCACCCTACTTTGTCAAACGGCTTTGTAGCCAATGAGAATCAAACGCCATAGACCCGATATTATTTAAAGATATTTTTTGCCTGTTTGTACTTCAAAAAAAATCGCCAGCGATAATAAACCCGCCTGTAAATCGATGGCAAACGTTTCCGCAACATCTTAAAAAAACATGCTTATCACAAAGATTTTGTTGCCGCTATCAACCAATTTTTCAGTCAAAAAAATTAAGGTTATTCCAAAGCTAATCACGTTTTAACTTTTGCAACAACGGTAGTTGAGGGTGAATTTGGTATAAGTTGACAAATGTTGTGTTTTTATGTTAAAAAATTGGGTACTTGAACCTGCTTCAAAAGTAATTTTACTCCTGCACAGCTGCTACAATTCTAATTAAATAGCTGCTGAATTATAAACCAATAAAGCCGATCGGCAAGTTCTGTTAATGTTTCGATTTAAGGTATAATCTTGATCGGCCTGTTTATTACAGTTAGTTGTATTCAGGAAATGTACAAACAGGCCCGGCTTCACAATCGATTGCAAACCTTTTATGAGGGATATTTATGAGGGAATAAATTAAAAATTTTGTTTTGCCGGTTGCAGATTGTGACCCGCATTAAACTACACCGGTATCCATGTTATCTATCTTATAACTAAAAAATCCAATCCTGATACAGCTACCGGTTAAGCCACTAATTTAAGTAAACCGATCTTTTATTAAACCAATGGAGTGTAGTTAAACCATATGACTTATAACTGTGGGTAAGTGTAATCCATCCATAAGTTAACCATATGTAATAGCCGAACATGTTTGATAAAAGCGCTAAATCTTACCAATTTCTAAACCAATGTTTTCAATTAACAAACCAAAATATGAAAAAAAAATATTTACTAAGTACTTTCATGAGAATGACGGTTGTAATAGTATTTATAAGCATTACTATTATAAGTTCCGCGTTTGCGGCTAATGGCCCGGCCAATCTGCCGTATACGGATGTGATAAAAGCCAACGTGAACAAGGTTATAACCGGTAAGGTAACCGATGAAACCGGGTTAGCATTACCAGGGGTAACCGTTACCCAAAAAGGCACCACCAATGCCGTTGGAACCGATGTCAATGGTACATTCCGCATTGAAGTACCCAACGACCAGGCGGTACTTGTTTTTACTTTTGTAGGCTATGCCCCGAAAGAAATTACCGTTTCCGACAAATCGGTAATTAACGTATCGTTAAGGAGTGATTCCAGATCATTAAATGAGGTTGTTGTTGTTGGTTATGGCACGCAAAAGCGTGCTAACGTAACAGGTGCTGTTTCGTCCGTAAGTGGCAAAACAATATCAGCTTTACCCGTTGGCGGTGTCGATCAGGCTTTACAAGGCCGGGTGGCAGGTTTAACGGTTACCAATAATGGCTCGCCGGGTTCGGCGCCTATAGTACAGATACGCGGTGTAAGTTCTGTGGGTTATGGGTCTGATCCTTTGTATATTATTGATGGTTTTCCGGGTTCAATCGGCAGTCTCGATCCAAGAGATATACAATCAGTTGATGTACTTAAAGACGCCAGCGCCGCGGCGATTTACGGTTCACGGGCCACTAACGGCGTTATCATCATTACAACCAAAAAGGGTTCAAGTGGTAAAGTTGTGTTAAGCTTCGATTCGTATGTCGGTTCTCAGGAAGTTACTAAAAAGTACGACCTTCTGAATACAAACCAATATCTGCAATACGAAAGAGCTTTGAACGGTGCAGCCGGCATTGGCATACCGCCGCGTTTACAACCGGCAAATTTTAATCAGCCTATTTACGCGGGCTCTTCGCAAACCTTCGCCCAAACCAATACAGACTGGCAGAGCGCTTACTTCAGAAAAGGACCTGTACAACAGCACTCTGTTTCGTTAAGCGGAGGGAATGAGAATTCGCGCATATTTACATCTGCCAGTTACTTTAATCAGGATGGTATTACCGTAGGAACAAGTTTCAGCCGTAAAAGCTACCGAATGAATTCTGATCATAATTTGAACAAGTTTATAACAATAGGCGAAACGTTCAATGTTTCGGAAACCCGCCAGCGGTTTGGGATTCCCCCAGGCAACAGAACGCCTATTACCAATGTAATAAGGATGCAGCCATACATACCTGTTTACAATCCGAATAATCAAGGCGGTTTCTTTGGCCCTCAAAGCAGTTTTGACGGTGCCGACCCGGTAAACCCGGTGGAACAGGCGTTAATTAACGAAAACCGGAATTTTGGTGTTGGAATACGCGGTAACGCTTATTTAACGGTTAAGTTTACGCCATGGCTTAAATTCAATTCAACCTATGGTATTGATTACGGAACCAACAGGCAGGAGCAGTATACCCCAATATATAATGATGGTGGCACCTCAAGCAATCCTCTTGCATCTATAACCGAAAATACCGGATCGGGTACCACTACGTTGTATACACAACAATTAACCTTCGACCATACTTTTGCCAGCAAACACCACGTTTCGGCCCTGGCAGTTTACGAAGTGCAAACCAACCGCGGCGATAGTCAAAACTCTTTTGGTAACCAAAACAACAACACTATTCGCACGCTTAACAACGCCACAAACACCACCACCAATTACACTTATGGCACAAACGTGCTTCATTCATTAGTAGGCAGGGTTGGGTATGATTTTGAAGGGAAGTATTTAATTTCCGGTTCAATACGCCGCGATGGCTTATCGGTTTGGGCCCCTGGTCACAAATATGAAAATTTCCCTGCTGCTTCAGTAGGCTGGAAAGTTGATCAGGAAAGCTTCATGAAGGATGTAAAATCGGTAAGTGAACTGAAGATACGCGGCGGTTATGGTGTTACCGGGATAAACGGAACCGTTTTGGGAAATTATCCTTACGTTTCCAATGTATCTGCAGGCGGCACAACATATCCGTTTGGCAACCTGGCAACTGGTGCCAACTCAGGTAACGGTTCTTACTACAGTGCATTAAGTAATTATTTTCTTCATTGGGAAATAACCAAATCAACAAACATCGGTTTCGACCTGGGCTTATTTCAAAATGCGTTTACCCTATCGGCCGAGGTTTATAAAAGAAAAACTGAAAACTTAATCTTAACAGTACCGGTACCACCAAGCGAAGGTGTTGGCGCCCCGCTGGCAAATGTTGGCTCGATGGAAAACAAAGGGGTGGAAATAACTTTAGGTTATCATAAAACATCCAACGACTTCAAATATGATATCACAGGCGTATTTGGATTAAGCAGAAATAAGGTTACCTCGTTAACAGGGGCAGCAAATGGTACTATAACTGCAGGCGGTGATGCTGATTTTGGTGGCGGCGGTCCGCTCACCAATACTTCTGTTGGCCAATCTATCCAGTATTTTTACGGCTATGTGGTTGAGGGCATATTCCAAAATGCAGCTGATGTAAGCGGTCACGCAACTCAAACAGGTGCAGCACCGGGCGACCTGAAATTTAAGGACATTAATAATGATCATGTAATTGATGCCAATGACAGGGTTAACCTGGGCAGTTACCTCCCTAAATTTACCTATTCATTAAATTACTCGGCCAGTTACAAGAATTTTGACCTTGCCTTATTTTTCCAGGGCGTGTATGGCAATAAAATATTCAACGCCGAGAAAATCATCTCACAAGGTATGTCCCGGTTATTTAACTCAGACGTTGCGGTGCTAAACGCCTGGACAACCACCAATACCAATACTAATATTCCGAGGGCAATTTCAGGAGACCCGAACTCGAATGTAAGGCCATCATCCCGCTGGGTTGAAAGCGGCTCATACCTTCGTTTAAAAAACCTACAGTTAGGTTACAATTTGCCAACGCCGTGGCTTAAATCGGCCAGCAGCAATTTGGTAAGCAAAGTGAGGATCTATTTATCATCAACAAACCTGTTCACTATTACAAAGTACACCGGGCTTGATCCTGAGGTGGGTTCCAAGAACGGAACGCTTACAAATGGTATCGACTATGGCCAATATCCTTCGCCAAGGGTGTTCCAGGTAGGTTTACAGGCAACATTTTAACAATCATTAAATTGATATATTATGAAACATAGAAAAATTTATTTATTGTCAACCGTTATTTTATTAACGATAACGGTGGTCGTATTATCCTGTAAAAAAACAGCTCTGGATACGTCTGATCCAAATAACCTTACTACCGCCAACTATTATAAAACAGCAGCGCAATTAAAGTCGGGAGTTAACGCCATTTATGCGGTTATGCATCAAAACAACCTGGTATCCCGGGAATGGTATTACCTGCATGATACCAGGAGCGATGAGGTAGCGCCAGGCGGTGGGCAACTGGAAGCTCCAAGGCTTCAATTGTACAACAATACCGACGACCCTACAAACTCTGTGATGAACTCTGTTTGGAATGGCTGGTACACCGTAATATTCCGCGCAAACGTGGTAACAGATAATGCACCAAACGTTACAGATAACGTAGCTGATGCGAAAAAATCTGTGGGCGAGGCAAAATTCCTGCGTGCCTGGGCTTATTTCGACCTGGTTAGCATGTGGGGCGGGGTGCCTTTGGTAACATCGGTGCCCAAAAGCCCAACAGATTTTAAACCACGTGCCGAGGTTGCCGCCGTATATGCACAAATAGTTCAGGACCTGACAGATGCCGCGGCAGTGTTACCCGGCAAATCCTCTACTGATAAAGGCAGGGCCACCGCCGCCGCTGCTAATGCATTGCTGGGCAGGGTGTTAATGCAACAAGGCAATTATGCTGAAGCTAAAGCTGCATTCCTGAAGATACCTACCAGCGGAGCCGATGGCTATTCATTAACTGCCCGTTATCTTGATAATTTTGAGTTAGCCACTGAATTTAATAATGAATCAATTTTTGAAGTTGTATTTGTGGATAAAGGAACTAATGGTTACAACTGGGGTGGCGAAAGCGCAACTGAAGAGCAATCGACAGTTAGAAATCAGGAATACTGCCCTGTTGCATGGCGAAACCTTATTCCTTCAAACAAATACCTGAATGAATTTGAAAGCACGGCTGCGGGTGCGGTAAAAACAGATCCCCGTTTTTCCTATAGCGTTTATCAAAGCGGCGACCTTTATAACAACGGCCAAAGTACTTTAACTGATGCCGATCAAAACGGTAATTCCTCTATACTTCATGGCGTTACCAAAAAGATAAGCTGGCGTAAATTCATGATCATTTACCAGGAAAGCGCTTCAACGGCTGGCTTTCACCCGGCCGGCAACAACCAGCGTATTATACGCTACTCGGAAATTTTGCTTGACCTTGCCGAGTGTGCTAACGAAACCGGCGATATTGCCGGGGCCGTAGCTTACCTTAACCAGGTGCGTGCAAGAGCAGATGTTGCCATGCCTCCTTATCCAACAGCTCAATTCCCGGTAACATCCAAAAGCGACGTGGTTAAAGCCATCATGCACGAAAAAATGGTAGAGCTGGGCGATGAAGAAGTACGTAACATCGATATTTTAAGATGGCGTAAGAAAGGGTATTTTACCACCGAGCCTATTGCCGGATTCCATGCCAACAGAGACGAATTATTACCTATACCTCAAGCCGAACTGGATAATAACCCATTAGTTAGCGGTCATCAAAACCCAGGCTATTAATTTATTTTGCAGTTAATTTAAAAGCGGGCGGCCTAAAAGCCGCCTGCTTTTTTCTTATATTTAAATTACATTTTATGAAGAGGCTCCTCATAGGTTTTACCATTGCTGTATCACTTTGGTCGTGTAAAAAGCATACGCTATTTGTGCAAGTGCCATCTTCCGGCTCGGGTATTGTGTTTAATAACCTGATCACAGAAAACGACTCCATTAACCCCATTGATAACGCTACTGTATATAATGGCGGAGGCGTAGGCATAGGCGATTTTAATAACGATGGACTACAGGATATTTACTTTGTAGGCAATATGGTGCCCAATAAGCTATATATCAACAAGGGAAATTTCAGGTTTGACGATGTTACTGCAGTAGCAGGGGTAGATGGTAAGGGGCGCTGGGGAAAGGGTGCTGCTGTAATTGATATCAATAACGACGGTTTGCCCGATATATACGTATGTAATTCGTTTGCCAACGATCCTCAAAAAAGGCAAAACCTGCTGTATGTAAACAAGGGGATCAATAAGGATGGTATTCCTGTATTTAACGAGGAGGCAAAGGAATACGGCCTTGATATCCGGCTATTCTCGACGATGGCGAGTTTCTTTGACTATGATAATGACGGCGACCTTGACATGTACTTAACCGTTAACGAGCCAAACCCTGCTGAGTTTCCCAACCAATTCAGGCCTATTAATATTACCGGCACCGGCAGAAGCATGGGACGATTGTACCGGAACGATTGGGACCCGAAACTTAAGCACCCTGTATTTACAGATGTGTCATTAGCAGCCGGTATCAAGATTGAAGGTTACGGGCATGCTGCAACTATAGCTGATATTAACCTTGATGGCTGGAAAGATATATATGTTACCAACGACTTCCTATCTAACAATATCCTGTACATCAATAATTATGATGGCACCTTTACAGATAAGTCGAAGTCGTATTTTAAGCATACCTCGTTCAATGCCATGGGACAGGATATTGAGGACATCAACAATGATGGGCTGGCCGATATATTTGAACTGGACATGAGCCCTGCCGATAATTACCGAAAAAAAATGATGTCGGGACCGAGCAGCTATAATACCATTCAAAATTTCGACCATTATGGTTATCAATATCAATACGTGCGAAACACATTACAGCTGAACCAGGGTCCATCTATGGGAGAAAATAACCAGGTTGGCCCCCCGGCATTTAGCGAGGTTGGCTTTTTAGGCGGCGTAGCCCAAACAGACTGGAGCTGGACCCCGATGGTAACCGATTTTGATAATGACGGTTACCGGGATGTAATTGTTACCAACGGTTATCCGCGCGATGTTACAGATCATGATTTTATCGCTTACAGATCCAATGCATTTTTAATAACGCCAAAGAAGGAAGTTCTCAAGCAGATACCATCAGTTAAAATTCACAATTACGGCTTCCGTAACCAGGATGGTTTGCAATTTAAGGATGTGAGCCTGGATTGGGGCCTGGGTATCCCCTCATTTTCAAATGGTGCAGCCTATGCCGACCTTAATAATGACGGCGCAATGGACCTTGTGATTAATAATATTAATGACGAGGCGTTAATTTATAAAAATACCGCCGGCGAGGGCGCCGAAAACGTGCAGCACTACCTCAACATAAAGTTTAAGGGCCCAAATCAGAATGTAGAGGGAATAGGAACCTTTGTTGATATATATTACCAGCACGGTTTACACCAGGTTTATGAAAACAACCCTTACCGGGGCTATCTTACCAGTATTCAGCCTATAGCACATTTTGGGTTAGGCAAATGCAAAACCATAGATTCGGTAGTTGTTAAATGGCCCAACAAATACAGGCAAACATTTTTAAATGTAGCTGCCGATCAAACTTTGGCTGCAAACATTAATAATGCCGGCCAAACCTATACATGGGCAAATCCGGGGCAACTAAAAAGCCCGTTATTTACCAATATCACCGGCAAAAGCGCTGTTAAATACATTCATCGTGACACAGATTATACAGACTTTAATATTCAAAAGCTTTTGCCGCATAAACTTTCAGAATATAATCCGGCGCTGTCAGTCGGCGATATTAACAGTGATGGCTTAGATGATATAGTTGTCGGTGGAAATTTGAAAAATCCGGCTCAGATTTTTTTTCAACAAAAGAACGGCACATTTATACAACGGGGCCTTTTAGAAGGAAAGAAATATGAGCACCCCTATCTTGATGGCGGAATTCTGATTTTCGACTCAAACGGCGATAGATTTCCTGATGTACTAATTACCGGCAGTGGTTATAAGACAGCCGCAAACGATCTGGCATACCAGGACCGCTTATATATTAACGACGGCAAAGGCCATTTTGCGCTTGCAAAAGATGCGTTGCCGGTCTGTTTTAAAAGTAAGTTGTGTGTAAGGGCTTTTGACTTTAACAACGACGGCAAATTAGATTTGTTTATTTCGGGACGGGTGGAGCCATGGAGATACCCCGAACCGGTGAATAGCTATATTTTAAGAAATGACACAAAGGACGGAAAAGTAAAATTCACAGATGTAACTGGTGAAGTTGCCCCAGACTTAAAAAAGATAGGGTTGATATGCGATGCCATTTTTAGTGATTTTGACAACGATGGTAAAACAGATTTGATATTGGCAGGAGAATGGATGCCGCTAACCTTCCTGAAAAACACAGGCGGTAAATTTGTTAACGTTACAACCAAAACCGGCCTTAGCAATAAAACCGGGTGGTGGAACTCAATAGTTGCGGGCGATTTCAGGCATACAGGCAGAATGGATTACATAGTGGGTAATACCGGCCTCAATACCCTTTACCAGGCCAGTGACGAATTCCCGGCCTTTATTACAGCAGGCGACTTTGACAAGAGAAACCGGTTTGATGCATTTCCATCATTGTACCTGCCGGGTAAAGACGACGTTAAACGGGAATACCCGGCAAATGTAAGGGAGGATGCTATTAAGCAAATGATAACCCTGCGTGCCAAATTCACCAATTATCATTCATACGCCGAGGCTACGATGCAAGATGTGCTGAGCGCCGATCAAATGAAAAATGCGTTACGGCTTAAAGCCACCGAGTTAAGGTCCTGCTATTTCAGGAACGATGGCGAAGGTAAATTCACGATAATTCCCCTGCCAGTTGAAGCGCAGGTTTCTGTATTGAATGGGATGGTGGCCGACGATTTTGACGCGGACGGCAATCTCGATCTGTTGATCAATGGAAATGATTTTGGCACCGACGTTTCTATTGGCAGGTATGATGCCTTAAATGGCTTACTGCTGAAGGGTAACGGCAAGGGTAATTTTGCGCCCATATCAATTGCGCGCAGTGGGATATATTTACCAGGAGATGGAAAGGCCCTTGTAAAATTAAAGGGTGCAAACAATAATTATCTGATGGCGGCAAGCGAACATTTAGGGCCGCTCCGGATTTTTCAATTAAATGCTAAAGTATCTATGTTAAAATTAGATGATACAGATCAAAGCGCTATTATAACATACAAAAATGGCAGCCAGGCTAAACAGGAATTTTACTATGGCAGTTCGTTTCTTTCCCAATCGTCCAGGTTTATTCTTATTAACGATAAAATAGCACAGGTATCAATAAAAAACACCTCAGGGACAAGCAGGCTTTTTAAATTCTAAATCAAATATCGCCGCAGGGCGATTAGTTGGTTGGCTATTTTAACAAAGGTACTTCAACCAGGGCAACTCTGATCATCGTTCACGGCACGCTGAGTGGTAAAATTTCGCGAAACTCTGAAGGAGGAATGACATCGTAAAAAAGGGCTGTCATGGTGAGCTTGTCGAACCATAGCGGGCAAAGGCCTCTCCGCGCGACCCTTCGACAGGCTCAGGGTGACAGGCCCACGCACCTCGAAAAGAAAACATGTCATAGGTAGCGATGACCAGGGTTCCCCTTTTTATCCTGGAGCAGGCGCAATAACCTAACTTAAAAACACCCTCGCCTTTACATGCCAGCCATTTGCATTTGCATCGCGGGCTCGCTTGTATTAAATTTAAGTGGCTTCAAATTAAGTGGGGTTAACTTGCCATCCTCCGTTATTTCCAGGAATTGATTGGGCTTTACATCGTAAAAATGCTGCACAGTACCGCTGCCTGCCCATCGTATCTCGATGTCATCAATCATTTTGGCCTGTCCTATCCCTATCTCCTGCCTTAGCGGAGATGAGCCGAAGCTGCCGCCGGAATTTACATCCTTGAACACACTTCGCTGTACGCCATTTTCTGTAAAGGTTACCTTTATTCTTGAGCCAATAGCCGACTTATTTGAGTGTGTTCCCACCAATTTTAAACCCACCCAACTATTATTATTTTGACCCGGATTAAGGTATAATGCGCTTTTGTAGGCATCGCCTATATAAGCGCCGCCCATTTCAATAAAAATATCCTGCAACCCGTTATTTCTAAAATCGGCAAATGATACGCCATGCCCCTTTTGCAAATTGCCGGTACGCGATGAACTGGTTACATCGGCAAATTTTTTGCCGCCAATATTTCTGAAAAGCTTGTTAGGTATCAGTGATCCAAAATCGGGATTGCCGGTACCAAAATAAATATCGGGATAGCCGTCATTATCAATATCGCCAAAATTGCCTCCCATGCTAAAAACTGCCTTGTTCAGCCCAACATCGTGGGTTACATTGGTAAAAGTACCATCGCGGTTGTTTTTAAAAAGAAAAATATTGCCATTATCTGCCACTGGGGTACCCAACGCCTCCAATGCGGCGTAATATCCCAAGGTTGTGTTAAAATTGTAACTGCTCAACAAAATATCGGGCCAGCCATCATTGTTGTAATCATAAAACCAGGTGGTAAATGTATTTTGTTTGATATTGATGCCTGCCTTTTCGGCTACATCATCAAAACCTACGTTGTTCCCTCCTTTACATTTATTTTTCAGCAAATATTTTCTTCCACTCATGGTAGATATAAAAATATCAGGCCAGCCATCATTATTGTAATCGGCCGATGTTACCCCTTTCACAAAGTCGTTGATCTGGCAATGGGCCTTTTGCGCCATTTCTTTAAAAGTACCATCATGATTATTCATATAGAGCGCAGATGGATGGTTATTGTTAGGGTTGGTTCCGCCATGGCTTTCCATCCCGATAAAAACATCAAGCCAGCCATCGTTATTAAAATCGGCCCATACGGCAGTTTGTGTAGGATGCATAAATTTAAGGCCGGCTGCAATGGTAACATCGGTAAACCTGCCGTTACCGTTGTTTTTAAGCAATGAACCCGGCTGGTTACCAAAACCATCCCGAAGCCAGCCTCCCCGCATGATAAAAATATCCGGACGGCCATCATTGTTGTAATCGGTTTGTTGGATATTTAGGCCGCCAACTTCATCCTGTAAGCCACTTTGAGCGGTACGGTCGCTAAAAGTCCCGTCGCCGTTGTTATGGAAGTAATGCATATGATCCTGCAGATCCATCCCCGATGTAATAATATCTATATATCCGTCGCCGTCAAAATCGTCGGCTATGGATCCGCCCGCCCTGCTGTTCAGGTTGATGCCAACATTTGCGGCTACATCTGTAAATGGTTTTACTTTGTACGGCCCGTCATCTGCATTTAAGTTAGGGATCAGGTATTGGGCAGGAACTTGCTCCGGATAGCCATTTAAGGTCATATAAGCAATATTTAACAGCCAGCGGGACTGGGCATCCTGTGGATTGCTTTTCAAAATATTCTCCAGTGCTCCAATTGCCTGCCGCGATCCTGTTTGAACCTGGTGTATGCCTGCCCCCTTAATAGGAAATATGCACGATGCCCCGTTGTGGCCAAGCATACAATTGGCACGTTCGCCCAAACGCATAAATGCAACAGCTTCATCGGGCTGTGTATTAACAGGGTTCATGTAACGCGGCAGCTTCGCAATTTTCGAATATATGTCAACAGCTTGTTGTTCGTGTCCTTCCTGTAACTCAAATAATGCTTTTTTCGATAATAGCTGCACATCATAATTTGGAGAACCGGCCTTTAACATCGAATCGCAGGAGGCAAGGCGGGCGTCGGAACTAAAAACATTTTGAGCGTTATAATTTCGCTTTTTAAGCTGTTGCAGCAAGTCGGCCATTTTTATTGGGGAGTGCGGCTTGCATGATAGTAGTAAACTACAAATAGCCGCAGCAAAAAACATGGTTATTTTGGCAAATCGTGATAGCATGATAATTGGTTAAAAAAACGACACGGATTTCTGCCCCTAACCATAAAAGGTGACCAGCTAAACAAATTCACTCGTAAAACGAATAGAAACAAACTAATTGATATCTGATAACCCTTGTTAAGCAGCAGTTAACAAATATAAAAAGCGATGATACTATCAAACACAACGTTTGTTTATATTCCTATAACACCTGTTTAAACTCCCGGCATGGTTTGCGTTTGCGCCCCACATCACTTTGCTAATTCCACATGGTATCCTGCAACGAGGCAAAAGCTGCCTCCGTTTAAAAACCCACTACAGACCAGTATGCTTTTTTGCGCTGCCGGTTTTCATCAAACAATAAGGGATAGGCTTTTTTAACCATGCGTGGCGTGTTGCCGCCTGCGGCGGCTCCGCCCATTAGGCCTCCGCCTCTCTGGTCAAGCCAGCTGTACCGGTCAGATACATTCCAGAATGTAACGTTTGTTATAAACTTTTTATACTGCCGGAAGATATCGAAAGCCATCTTGTATTGCGCTATTTGTTTGGCTTCCAATTCTGGCGTATAACCAGGGTCTGGTACGGGCGGCGTTGTAGCCCTCGGCGCAGGGTTTGGTTGTGGCAAATGTATGGTAATATCCAATTCGGTAAATTGCACCTTTAAACCTAAGGAGGTTACTTCATCCAGGGCTTTACGTAATTCGTCGGGCGATGGCTCATTTAACTTCCAATGCGCCTGCATGCCCACCCCGTCAATCGGCACGTGGTCATCAACCAATTTTTTTAATAATTTATATATCTTCTCCCTTTTTACCGGGTGCTCACTATTATAATCATTATAGTAAAGCTTCGCCTGTGGATCGGCTTCGTGCGCATACCTGAACGCAGCCTCTATAAAATCGGGACCATTGCATACGTTGTACCAGTTGCTTTTGCGGTATATCTGCGTTGTATCATTGCTGTCATCAACGGCCTCGTTAACCACATCCCAGGCGTAAATTTTACCCTTGTATCTTCCGGCAACAGCAAAAATATGATCCTTTAGGCGCTTTAACAGCAATTCTTTGGTAACAGGCTTTCCATCGGCCCCTTTAAACATCCACGCTGCCTCCTGGTTATGCCAGCATAAGTTATGCCCGCGTATTTTAATATGATGACTCGTGGCAAAATCAACAATATCATCGGCATTTTTCCAATTATAAACATTTTCTGAGGGGTGTATAGGGCCCATCTTCATATCGTTCTCGGCCGTTACACTGTTAAATTCTTTGACAATTAATGCTGAATCAGGGCCATGCAAGGCTGCCGTGTTAACGGCTACACCAATTGGGAAATAGCTTTTATAATAATCTTTTAAACCCTTATTCGGATCATCGGCGGTAGTACCCGCCTTGAATGATGAAGCCACCTGGTGTTTCGGTGTACATTGAACGAGCGACAAAACAATAATGGCAATTGCCGGGAGCAGGAAGCCGCGGTTAGCTTTTTTATTAACAGCAGAAAAATTCATTGGTTATTAGTGGTTTTAATTGGTAGTGGTTAACTTTTATACTTCGCTCAGCATGTTAATGAATCGTGGTTTCCTTAAGCTTGTAACCTAATAATGAAAGCATAGCCTCGCCATATCGTTTGCCTAATAACCTGTACCCTGCTGCATTAAAATGCAGGTGATCGGGAGAACTGGTGCAACCCGCTGATGAAATAACGTATGAGTTGGCAACTGTTTGTGGCAGGGTGGCGATAATTTTATTCATCGCGGCGCAAGCACCTCCCTGGTCGGCATTTACTAACTCGCCTGCAAGTAAAGGCACTTTTTTAGGTTTCAGCTTTAAATCCCTGATTAAATTATCATAAATCCCTTTTACTTTTTCTGTCCATAGCGTATCATTAGGGTTCGATTCTCCCTGGTGTAACAAAACGCCTTTAATTACGCCATACTTTTGAGCTAACGTGGCCAGTTCTATCAACCTTGCATATGGATTACCGCCATATTCGGCGGCTATACCTTTCATCCAGCCGGGGGCGGTTGCAAGGTATGACTGATAGGTGTCCTTTTCAAAAACCTCGATTTTGGCACCGGCGACAGAAACATTTATAATGCCTATCCGTATCTTTTCAGGAAGATTCGCCACCAAAGTCCGGCCGAAATAATCTGCCGGCGTTAAGCCAGTTGTACATCGCGCCAACGGCGGTACTGCCGTATACCAATTATCTTTTATCCTGCCTCTGTCGCCGCAATCAACAGCCTGCAATATCTGAAACCTGCTATCAACAGCGGTAGTATCCTGGGCCTCAACTCTTGCATTGCCTTCCATATTTGATTGGCCGAAGCAAATAAATATGTAAAAATTCTTGTCTTGCGAAAAACTTTTGAGGCTTAACAACGTAAGGCATGTTGCAGCTATCAATCTAAGCTTCATTTTCATAAATAATTTCAATTCTTGAATATCAGGCTTGCAAACTGGTTTAAGGAACGCCTCCAGGATTGCCACTCATGCGCAGTGCCCGGCGACTCGTAAAACACGTGTTTAATGCCGGCCTTTTCAAGTGCTTCGTGAAAGCCCTTTACCGTGGTTTGCATTCTTTCCGGCTCGGTAGTTCCAACACTTAAATAAAGTACTTTAAGCTTTTTGTTAAAAGCATTGGCATCAGCAAATACACCATTATACATTTTGGTTATATCGGTACCGGGCTGCATAAAGGCCGCGCCGCTAAAACCTCCCACGTAGGCAAACTTATCGATGTTGGTCATGGTAGTTTGTAAAGTTTGAAACCCTCCCATTGAAAGCCCTGCCATAGCGCGATGATCGCGGTCGGTAAGCGTCCTGAATTTTGCATCAACCATCGGGATAATTTCCTTTACAAGCACATCCGGAAAAACATTACCTGCCATACTCATTCCGCGGGCGTTAGTAGTAACCGGTTGCGTTGGATCTGTAGCATACCCCCTATCCATAACAACTATCATAGGCGTTGCCTGTTTCCCGGCTATGAGGTTATCCAATATAAAATTCATTTTACCTTGTGTGGGCCAGCCGGTTTCGTCTTCGCCCGAGCCATGTTGTAAGTAAAGCACCGGAAATCTTTTGTCGGTTTGGGTATCATAACCAGGAGGGGTGTATACATTTGCACGCCTCCATGCCTTTGTTATGTTTGAGTAGTAGTTTACCGAACGCACCTCACCATGAGGCACATCTTTGGTAGTATAAAAATCACCCTCCGGATCAGGAATATCAATCCCACTTGCCATTCTTCCCATACCGTAAAAAGTTTGACTTGATGGATCGACCACAGCAACATCGTCAATTATCAAAGAATAATAGTGAAATCCTAATACAATTGGGTCGGTAGTTACTGTCCAATAACCCCCGGTATCTTTAGTCATTGGATACTTTTTCAATAAGTCAATTTGAACACTTTGTGCCTTCGGGGCCTTTACACGAAAAAAAACGGTATTATCCGGAAATATCTGCGGATACTGCACGCCCGGAATATTAGTGGGCGCCGGTACACCTACTTCATTATAAGCATATTGGGGAAACGTTGAGGCATCTACCGGCTTAAAAAGCATTTGTGAAAACATATATAAGCCATTTTTCCAAACCTTAAAGTTATGCACACCCGGCTCGATATAGTAGACATGCGGCACGCTTTTCTCTGCCAGGTAATCGTGAGTTCGTTTGCTAAATGCAATTAGCCCGTCGCTTGATCCGCATGATATCCAAAGCAACTTCAGTTTTCTTTTTGCCTCGTCGGGGTTAGGGACCAGTTCTTCAGGCTTTTTAGTATTGGGGGCCGAGGAAAAGCCACCAACCCATGAAAATACATCAAGGTTTCCCAAGCCAAAATTTAATGATTGCCCGCCGCCCATAGAAAGGCCGGCCACTGCCCTATGGTCCTTATCTGTATATACACGGTATTTACTATCAATAAAGGGTATCAGATCGGTTAACAAATCTTTTTCAAAAACGGCAAAACCTTGTACTTTATCAGGTGCCATGATGTTTCCTGTCGCACGGTCGTCCTTTAAAGCCCTTCCGTTCGGTAACACAACTATCATGGGCACAATTTTGCCTTCGGCATATAGATTATCCAATATAACCTGGGGGCTTCCACCGTTATACCATTCTTTTTCATCGCCACCTATGCCATGTAAAAGATACAACACGGGGTATTTTTTACTTTTAGAATATCCGGGAGGTGTGTAAATAAGCGCGCGGCGGGTATTGCCCACAGTTTTTGATTGATAAGTAATGGTATCAATTTTACCATGCGGAATATCTGCACGAAATACATCGAAGCCCGCCCTTGCCTGGTGAACTATATTTTGTGAAAAAACCGGTATGGTAAATAGCAGAACAGCGTATGCCGCAAACAAAACTTGCCTAATATGTTGTAATATACTCATTGTTAATATTGTTGACAGGTAAATAATTTATCAATTGGTTTGTGGTTGTATAAGCTGGTATTTGCCGCTGAGATGCATCAGGCTGAATAAATACAACAAGCCGTCGTAATATGGATCGAAATATCCATCTGTATAAGGTTCGAGTTTAGCGCTCCAAAGAGGCCGCACGAAATCGAATTTTGTATTATCGGCTATCATGAGCGAGGCTGCGGCAGAGGTGGACACCAATCCCAAAGAATGCCGTAATTTTTTGACTCCTCCTGCCGGAAGAACAAAAGCGGGTGTAGATCCATCTGTGTTAAACTGATCCTCAAAATCATTTATCCCCTTCGATCTTAAAAAGTTTTGAAAGCGTTTTGCATAATCCTGCTGCCACTTTTTGTCTTTCCCAAACCACACATAATCCATCGCGATATTCATTGGTACGCGCCAGGAGTCGAAACGAAAAGCCGACGGCATTCGCCTTCCACCGAGTGACTTGCCATTAAAATCGGTATTATCGGGGTTAAGTGCTGTAACGGGGTCACAAGCCCTGTGTAAAAACACTCTCGCAGTATCTGCACAATCCCGGTAAAATTGTTCATGGCCGTCTTTTGCATAAAGCGCCCATACCTCGTAAAATGCAGGCAGATGATAGGACGGATCTGTCCATCCATACCCGGCGCCTTCGGGCACAAAGGAAATTTGCTTAGCCGCCATGTTTATTAAAGGATGAACATTCGCGGCGCCTTCTTTTTTCCACATGGCATCAAGTATCCGCCTGGCCTCCGCATAATAATTAATGCCTGTACTGTTTCCCCACTTATTGGAGGCAAAAAGCAGGTCGGTTACATAGTATAGTTCTCCATCAGATGCAGAACCCTCTGAGTTATGCTTCATGGTTTGCGGATTAATGCTCCAGGCAAAATATCCCTCGCTTGGCCCGTCCTGGTGTTGAAGATACTTTTTTGACCATCTCCATATGCGGTCGAAGACATCTTTTTTATTAAGCTGCACAGCGATCATCATACCATATGAAAGACCCTCTGTCCTGGCATCGTGGTTTTTCACATCAGACACGTAGGCCATTGAATCGCCTACCTCGAAATAAACCTTGTTGGGGCCTTCAAACACATCATGATAAGCCTTGGCCACCTTTATGTTGATATCACCCTTGCTGTATCCTGCTTCATGAAAAAGATCAGGATAAAAACCAGAAGCAACAGCCCCTTTACCTGGCATTTTTTTGGAAGCTTTGTGGTTTTGGCTATTTGCCAAAGCGGGTAGCAAAGCAATCATTACATACAGTAACACTAATTTTTGCATACTTAAGTCGTAGTTAAATAAAGATTTTGTCTTACTAATTTTCATATTGGTCAATAACTAAAGTCATCCTACTTGCCGGGAAACCTTATGCTTTTAATAAAGATGCTTTGCGGAACGCCTGCTGGATACTGCACAAAAATGTCATGTTGCCCGGTAACATTTTTAAGTTGTTTGCTGAATGTTTTATAACCACCGTTGCCTGTAGCACTTAGCGGTATTGTAGCTATCAATTTACCGGTCCGAAGATCATCAAGCCATATTTGAAGCGTGCCTTTGCGATTTGACGAAGCAAGTACCTGGACTGAAGACGGCGACTGATTTCCAAGTTCCACACCAGATATCATAAACCATCCGCCATACAAGGATGTATTGGTTACTGTTTTCTCCATCCCTTTATTAACAGTTGCTATTCCATAGTAATTACGATAGCCTGCTGCCGGTAAGGATGAGGCCCCGTCCTTGCAAATAAAACAGTCGAAGTCCGCCGGCTTTCCTTCTGCAAATAACCCTACGCTTGTACCTACCCATGAATTATAATTTGGCTGGGTTCCATCAAGTTTAACTGCATTAATTGCCCCGCCTAAAGAAACCCAGGTTTTTCCGTCGCCGCTATAATATCCGGTTAGTTCATGGCCGTTTCTTTCCAGTTTCAGCCAAACTGTGTTTCCGAAGATGTTCGGCGCGCTCCTACTGGCGGTATCCATAGTAAAAACAATTTTCCTTCCGTTATTGTAACCACTGTAAAGCCTCACCACTACTGCCTGGTTTCCGTTAGTAAGGTAAATGCCAGCCTTGGTAGCGTCATTGGTTGCCCGCAGGTCAACTTTGGTAACAGCGGAATAATAGTGGTCTGTTTCTTTTTGAACAAGATGGGTACGGGCAGAATCGGGCGTAAGCCTTATCCAGCCCCTCCGGGCGGTAAGTGAATAAGATGCTGAAGCTTTTTTGGTGAGGAAATGCCAGTTAAGACTCAATACGCTGCCGTCAAAATAATCTGTCTTTACACTTGTCCATGAAATACCTGATGCTGGCAGGTTCGGTTTCGGAACAGGCAAGGTGGTTGGCGCCATGCCCCATGGCCTGTCGCCCTCCCAGGTTACGGGATAAAGAGAGGTTTGGCGCCCGGTACCAGACCAGTCGTCGCCATCGTACTTTTCATAGCTTTGCCCGATGGTCCACCACGTTCCATCGGCTAATTGAACGGGAGCCGAAATGTGGTTAGGGCGGCGAAAACCTGCCTTATCATCGGTAGCCGGCTTAAAAAAGTTACCCAGCCTCTCCCATTTTGTCGAATCGCCTGTCAATGCTCTTCCTCTTAAAACATATTGTCCGCCGGTAACATCGCCAGCCGGGAAGTAGTAATAATAGCCATTACGTTTACACATTACCGGGCCCTCTGCCCAGCTATATTGTAGCCTGGCGTTTACCCAATCGAGATTTATCACATGATCTGTTAATTGGCCATCCCTGTCCAAGGCTTGTAAACGATTAACTTTTTGACCGTTTTTTATGACCATGTAAGGTTTTCCGTCATCATCCACAAAAATGGAGTTGTCATAACCAAGGTTACCTGTTTCGGGGTTAGACTTTACCTGTACAGGAGCAGACCATGGCCCTTTAGGGGAACTTGCCTTACAAAACCACTGCCCGCCGGCCGAAAAGTAGATCCAGTAGGAGCCGTAAAAGTAGGTTATAGCACCCTGCCAGATACCCACTGAAGGCCTATCGGTAACCCAGGCTGCTTTGGGTGATGGCAGCACCCTGCTTATTACCTCCCAATGAACAAGGTCTTTTGAGTGATAAATGGGCAGGTAGGGGTTAAAATGAAAGGAAGAGCCGCAATGATAAAAATCATCTCCTATCTTAAGTAAGGTGGGGTCCGGGTGATCGCCAGGTAATATAGGGTTCACATAGGTGTTAACTGTTTGATAAAACCGAGAGGAATCTGGTATTTTTTCCTGGCCGTTTACCAACAAAACGGAGCGCGTGAAGATGAAGATAAGGCCCGTAAGCCGGATTAATTGGTGCATAATATTTGATAATTCCGATTGTGCCCGGCGCGTTTTAAATTGAAGTGTTGGTTTACAGAATGGTTGTTCATCTGGCGATTTAAGCATTCAACGTTGTGAAACCAACATTTGTTAAATCAACTCTGACCAAAAGTATTTTTAAAACAGAACTTGATGTGCCACAAATGTTGAATTAATCAACACTTTGGTTGAAATAACTACCCTTTTACGACACCTATGCCTTAATCAGGCAAGGCAACAGCAAAACTCTAAATCATTTGACTGCCTAATATTTCATTTCTGCATTGGAAAGTAAATTGTGATACCGAAGGTTTATCAGCAATAAACGGCCGCCTCAAGTTACTACAAATTAAGAGGCTTTACCTCGATGTTTTACGTTACAAATTCAAATATGCAAGTAAATATTGCACCGGGCATTCAGGTTAAAATCGCTATTTTTTTATTTATGCAATCGATTGCTTTTTATTAATTTATAGTTTATATTTACGTTGTGTGATTTTCACCAAACACTTGTTTGAAGTTGCACCGTTATAAACCTCCTATTTTTGAAAATGAAATTATTAGTACATCATCTGCGGATAAAGCGGGATGCTGTACAAATTTTTTAAACAGTACCGGAATGTTAAATTGCCTATTACAACTTAAGCGAGCTGCGGTTACACGATTATTCTTAATTGTATTCACAGTATCAATCCTTATCACTAATCAATGCCAGGGGCAGTCTTTACGATTTACTGTACTTACATCTCACGATGGTTTGCTGTCAAACACGATTAATGCAATCATTAAGGATCGTTATGGTTTTTTGTGGTTTGCAACAGCGGATGGCCTGGACAGATTTGACGGATTAGAACATAAGCCGTATCGTTTTGACCCTGCGGACAAATCGGGCTTTCGCTCCAGGGAGGTTACAAGTATGTACGAGGATGAGGCTGGGCAGTTTTGGGTAGCAACCATGGGAGGCGGGCTATATTACCTTGACCGTTCTCAAGATCAGTTCCGAAATTACAAGGAGAGTTCTGCATCCGGACATCTTGCAAACAGCTACATCAAATCTATCTACGGTGATACGCACGGCCGGCTTTGGATTGGTATGTTAGGAGGCCTGTGCGTGCTTGACCCTAAAACAAACAAAGAGGTATTTTACAAAACCGATGAGCAAAAACCCGGACAGCTACATTCGGGTGTTATATTATCCATCTTTCAGGACAGTCAGCGCCGGATGTGGATAGGGACAGGTAAAGGCCTTTATCTTTATAATGAACCATCAAACAGCTTCATTGCCTTTATGCACAAAAAAGACGACCCCGCAAGTATACCGGGTGAGGCGATAAATACCATAGCCGAATTTCAGCATAAATTATGGATAGGGACTGACAATGGCTTAAGCACCCTATCGGCAGATTTAAAAACCTTTACAAGTTTCAAATACAGCCCTGATGATGATAGTACCCTTAGCGGTAACCTTATATATAGCATTGCTGCGGATGGCCATAAAATTTGGGTAGGTACCGAAGGCGGTTTGGATATCTTAGATCCAATAACCGGAAAGGTAAAACGTTACAATCATGACGATAGGGATAAATACAGCGTAAGCAGTAAATCCATCCGTTGTATTTATAAGGACCCCGATGGAATTTACTGGCTTGGCACTTACCAGGGTGGTGTGGATAAGTATGACAAAAACCTTACTTTATTTAATTCAAAGCAAAACAATGCTTATGATCCTGCCGGGTTAAGCGCGCCATTTGTTTCGTCATTTGCCGAGAATAAGGACGGGGACCTGTTTGTTGGCACAGATGGCGGAGGCTTGAATCTTTTTCATGTCAAGAGCGGCTTGTTCAGTCATATTCCTATTAAATCAAAAACAAGCAGCAACTCGGCCGGGCTTCCTATACTAACCATGATGCTTGACCGCAATCAACAACTCTGGATAGGCACGTTCCAGGATGGTTTGTTCATTTACAATACAAAAACAGGCGCGTACCAACAGTTAAATGCAGGAAATGATAATGCACACATAAACCACAACGAAATTTTTTGCTTAAAGGAAGACAGTAAAGGCCGGGTATGGATAGGGACCAATGGTGGCGGCGTTAATGTATTTGACCCTGGCACAAAAACCTTTTTTAAATATACGTCAACTCCTGCAACTGCCGGCGAACGTAATTTGCCTGTAAATGGTTATATCAGAGCTATTGAAGAGGACCGCGACGGAAACATTTGGATTGGCACCTATGGCAGCGGAATAGCAGTCTTAAATCCCACTACTCAAAAGTTCCGGGTGTATAATAACAAGATTACCGGAATGGCTATTGATCGCACTTTTTCGCTGTTGCAGGACCATAAGGGCAACATGTGGATTGGCACTGCCGGAGATGGGCTATTTTGCTTTAACCTCGACCATAAAAAATTTGTCAATTACTCGGCCCCAAACGAATTGCCAGATGGCGTTGTACATAAACTACTGGAGGACTACAGCGGCAACATATGGTTAAGCACTGATAAGGGAATATGCAGGTTTAACGCAGTATCTAAAAAGTTCACTCATTATTCCACCTACAATGGCCTACAAAACGATGCGTTCATCGACGGATCGGGCCTCCGGACAACCAAGGGCCTGCTTTTCTTTGGCGGGGCCAAGGGCTTTAATTATATTGACCCGCAGCAGGATGTAAAACTTAACAACAATACTCCCCCGGTATTTTTAACCAGCCTTAAAATTAACAATAACGTTGTGTTATCCGGCAGCCACTCACCGCTTAAACAGGATATTTCGGTAGCAACCCAAATTGACCTGGATTATAAAGAAAACTTTTCAATCAGTTATTCTGCCATTAATTACACGCTTCCCCAGCAGAGCAGGTATGCCTATATGCTTAAATCGTTCAATAAAAACTGGAATTATGTAGGTTCGGCTACAACGGCGTATTACACCAATTTAGATCCTGGCGAATACCTCTTTGTAGTGCGGGCTTGCAATAACGATGGGATATGGAATAATTCAGGCGCCCAAATTCGTATTATAATTCATCCACCAATATGGATGACTTGGTACGCCTATTTGTTATACGCCCTGATGGCCTCGGGCTCGTTATTGTTCATCCGTCACAGAGGGATAAAGAAATTAAAAGGAAAACTGGCGCTGGAACAGGAAAGAAGGGAAGCAGAGCGATTGCATGAACTTGATGAGCTTAAAATTAAATTTCTTACTAACCTCAGCCATGAGTTCCGCACACCAATCTCGCTTATCATGGCACCTGCAGATAAGCTGTTGGCAGAACATAAGGATGAACAAACCACAGGCCAATTGGCCGTGATACGGCGCAATGCGCGGCGCTTGTTGAATTTGGTTAACCAGCTTTTAGATTTCCGCAAGTTAGAAGAACAAGAATTAAAGCTTAACCTCACCGAAGGCGAAATATTTTCATTTGTAAGCGATGTTGTAGATTCTTTTCATGACCTGTCAGAATCGCGAAGCATCACCTTTAATTTTAAGACATCCGCCGAAAAGTTGTTCGTTCGATTTGACCACGATAAGGTAGAGCGCATTTTATTTAACCTGCTCTCCAACGCATTTAAATTTACACCACCCGGTGGGGCGGTTTCTGTTGACGTTATTCAGCACCCTACGCCGCACATTGATAAAACTACTTTGGAATTTAAAATAAGTGACACCGGTATCGGCATCAACCCGGACAGGAAACACCTGATATTTAAACGGTTTTACCAGGCAGGAGAAACTAACGCAGCAAACGTAAATCCGGGAAGCGGAATCGGTTTGTCAATTACTAAAGAGTTTGTTGAAATGCACGGCGGCACCATTACTGTTGAAAGCGAATTAGGAAGAGGTTCTGACTTCAGCGTGAGGATCCCTCTTGAAGTTTTTGCTGAGCGGTCAATACAAGTTCAACTTGCTGGTAAAACAGATATTAAGGAAAAAGAGCTCCGTACAAAAAGAAATATTGCGCAGGCAATTACAGACATGCCGTTACTGCTTATCGTGGAAGATAATGATGAGTTTCGCTTTTACATTAAAGACCATTTAATGGCGCAATATAAAATTGTTGAAGCTTCAAATGGTGCAGAGGGCTGGGATAAGGCACTATCATGCCATCCTGATTTGATCATTAGCGATATAACCATGCCATTTATGAATGGCATTACGCTGAGCAGGAAGATAAAAGCCGATAAACGTACCAGTCACATTCCGTTTATAATGCTTACTGCCTGCACGCGCGAAGACGAGCAGTTAAGAGGGCTTGAATCGGGGGCGAATGATTACCTGACCAAACCCTTTAATTTTGAAATTTTGAATGTCAAAATTAAAAATCTGTTACAGCTTAATACCATGCTTAAAAACACCTACAAAAAGCAATTGACGGTCATTCACCCCGATATAGCGGTTGAATCGGGCAGGGAGAAATTTTTAAACAAGGTGATCAATTACATAGATAACAACTTAAAMAACCCGAAATTTTCTGTTGTGGACCTTAGCGAGCATTTGGCAATGAGCCGGGGAGCACTTTACACAAAAATATTTGAGCTTACCGGGCTTCCTCCCGTTGAATTTATCCGCTCATATAAGCTTGACCGTGCTGCAATACTGCTTCTAAAAAGCGATCTGACAGTTACTCAAATAGCCTATGAAGCAGGTTTTGCGACACCGCATTATTTCTCCCGGTCATTTAAAGAAAAGTTTAACATGTTGCCATCCGATTACAGAAAGGCAGAAAATAACAGCGTATTGGTGTAGAACAGAATCCCGTTTATTATTGAAAACATCAACCTATGCCCGTAAAATTCACGCGGCTCTTTTTTGAACGAAAATGCATAAAAAGAGAGCGCAGCTTGGAGATTTTTCGGACATAGGTTGATTTCTAACACAGCGTGTAAACATATTTATCTCAATATGTTTACACGCTGGTAGGTTTATCACGAAACATTCGGTAAGTAGCGTTTAATTGAAGCTTATCCAGTCAACTTCTACATGGCCGCTGCCTTCTGTTTGCACAATAATGTTTTTTACGCCGGCAGGCATCGATATTAAAGCTTTTTTAACAACGCTCCAACTGTTACCCTTTGGTATAATAATTCTTGCTATAACCTTATCCGGATTATCTTCTGTACTTATTGCTAACGTTCCGCCGGTTGCCGAACAGGCGTTTACACTAATGTGTCTTGCTGTTTGTTTACCAAAAAACACACTGTTGTATTTTATCCAAGAGTTGGTTTTATTGAAAATCGCTTTCCAGCCCTTGAATTTGTTTAGCGTATCTATAAATTCCACCTCTACTCCATCCGCGCTTTTAGCACTATACCTATCTACCTGTATTTTTTTTGATGAGGCAGTTACGCCAACGCCACGTAATGTAGGGATGACCTTGCGGATAGTGCCATCTTCATTAAAAAATAAACTATCGGCCTGTACAGCCCGGTTTTTATCAAAGGCCGGCGATAAGTCGTCATTATGATAAAACAAGTACCATTGGTTTTTAAATTCTATGACAGATTGATGATTTGTCCAGCAACCCGAAGCTGATTCGTCCATAAGTACGCCGGCATATTTAAAGGGCCCGAGGGGACTATCTGACATGGCATATTCAAGCCGTTCTGTTTTATCGGCCACATGCGGATAAGTCATGTAGTAAATACCTTTTCGTTCAAATAAATAAGGCCCCTCCTTTAATCCCTTATCAGGGAAACCATCAAGTTTTATCGGCTCTGATGCCAGTTCAAGCATATTAGCTTTGAGTTTTGCGCCGTACAGATTTCCTTGGGCCCAATAAATATATGCCTGTCCGTCCTTATCAATTTGCACATTCGGGTCTATACCATGAACCCCGGCTATGGGCATCGGTTGAGGAACGAAGGGACCGTAAGGTTTATCGGCTATTGCAACACCAATTGAAAAGCCTTTGGCGCCGCCAGGTTTTGCAGGTGCCGGGAAATAAAAATAATATTTACCGGCCCGCTCAATACAATCAGGAGCCCACATGCTATAAGCTGCCGGGTCGGCCCAGGGTACTTTATTTTGGCTCACAATTACGCCGTGATCCGCCCAATCGGTTAGGTTGACTGACGAGAACACATGATAATCCTGCATACAAAACCAGCCAGCCCGGCCATGCCCGGGTGTAGCGGGAATGTCATGCGACGGGTAAAGGTATATCTTGTCATTAAAAACACGTACCGAGGGATCGGCGGTAAACTGGTTTTGTATAAGGGGGTTTTGTGCCATTAAACAATTGAACCATAAGATAGATACCATTAGCGCCGCGCATTTCTTAAAATCCGTCATTATTTATAGTTTGTTATCTTGTTTGTTAAATCGATTTCATTTATTGCCCATTAACTATTTAGCTGTATTATTATTTAAATAAAAGCGGGGCAAAGTTGTAAAGGTTATTCCTCCACACCGGCCATGTATGGCCTCCGGGATATTCATAATATATATGGCGTATGTTGAGTTCATCCAGTTTGGCCAGCATTATTTGACCGTTTTTATAGGCTATATCCTCTGTCCCGCCTTCTGATACCCAAAACAACTTCAAATTACTGTTGATCTTTGCACTGTTTTGTTTCAAATATTCATATTGTGGGTTGGCAATATTATTTTGCATGGGCAAAATCCAACCGGAACTAAACACGCCCAGGTATGAAAATGAATTGGTATTATATATGCCCGTATAAAGTGTATTAATACCCCCCATTGACAAGCCTGCCAATGCACGGTATTCGCTGGAGTTTTTAATCCGATAGTTTTTTTCGATAAAGGGGATAATGCATTGTTTTATTTCTGCCTCGAATGCCTTCAAGCCATCCTCGCCAAATGCGCCAGCCCCCAAATTAGCATCAGGCATTACAACCAACATAGGCCTGGCTCTCCGCTCTGCAATAAGATTATCCATAATCATATTCGTTTTTCCCTGGGTAGCCCAGCCGCGTTCGTCTTCGCCGCCGCCGTGTAAAATGTAAAGAACCGGGTATTTTTCGCTTATGTTGGCGTCATAAGCAGGCGGGGTATAGATATAAACCTGCCGCCAGGATTTGGTAACTGTTGAATAATATCTTTTTATCCTGATATCGCCGTGCGGCACATCTTTCTCTGCATAATAGTCGCCTTTGGCAAAAGGAATTTCTATACCGCTGGCCATCCTGCCCATGCCATAAAAACTTTCGCTTGCAGGATCGGCGGTGGCGATGCCATCTATCAAAAGCGAATAATAATGAAAACCTTCACCTATTGAATCGGTAGTAATACTCCAAAAGCCATCATCCCCCTTCACGAGATCGTATTTTTTTCCCAGCTCTATCTGCACCTTTTGAGCATCAGGGGCCTTTAACCGGAACATTACATGATGGTTGGGCAAAATAAGCGGGTACTGTGCCCCCCTGATATTTGTAGCAGCAGGCACACCTCCTGGAAAGCCTATACCCGGCGCTTTGTTGTCCTGGGATTTGGCCTGCAAGCACGAAAGTAACAAAAGGCAAAAAAGAGGTATTAAGTTTCTCATAGTTTTATATTCAGGATACTACTATCCCGATTAAAGCCTGAGGATAGTGCCACAAGGTAAAGTGATTATCAACTTGAGCGTAACACTGATTATTGCAATTGTAACACTGTTGTTTAAATCGGGCAAATAAAGGGCCTTTCCCCTCTTAAAAATGGATGCGGGTTTTATGTGGTGGCTTTCAAACAGCAAAAATCATCTATTCTGATAAATAACCGGATTAATGCTGGGTACCTATTTATTGCCTAATCGAAAATAATCGAAGTCCGCATATCCGCCGGTAACTTTTGTTGCGTAGTTAAAAAGACCAAACCGGTAACCCATAAAATGCGGAATAGTATATGCCATTTGAAGCGTGGTACCAATGGAAATCCAATTATTTCCGTCGGTACTGTAATAAAAATACGCTTTGTCTGTCCTATCTTTAAAATCACACGCGACCTTTAAATACACCCGGTTTTGGACTAACGGAATAATTGCCAACTCTGCCGGCGAACCGCCCTGCGCATTTACCATAACGATAAACTTTTTTCCGTTTTCGGCTTTTACGCCCACCCATCCAAATTTTTGCTGTAACAATGCAAGGCCGGCACAATCACCATCTTTAAGTCCGGATACATCAATAGCTGTAATGGCCGAACATTCAGGGCCAAACGTGCGCTGCGTAAGCGTATTTCTAGCCGTAATTAAAGTAGTATCAAGCCTCCCTGTAGTTAACCTAAGGTATCCCTTACGCTGACTTAGCGACCATAATTGATTAACGGGATTATGGTTCCATTGCCAAACCAGGGGCAAATCGTGCTCGCCGCGCCTACGGTTAAACTCATCCGATGAGATGATGCCCGGCATGAGCGGTTTATTTGCCGGTAGCGCGACAGTATCGGGTGCCTGATGATTTATACCTAATACAGGCCATCCATCTTCCCATTTTACAGGCACCAGGTAAGGCACCCGGCCTACTGAACCAAAATCGCGGAAAAGATAGGCAAACCACCGGCCGTTTGGTGTATTTACCAAACCACCCTGGGCTACGCCTTTGTCCTGTAATGCCAGGCGGCCCTCATAGGGGCCGGTAATATTATCTGCCCGGTGAATAAGAACACTTCGCATTCCACCACGCGGCCATGAAATGTTGAACAGGTAATATTTCCCCTTGATTTTAAACATCTGCGAGCCTTCTGCCGGCAAACCCAAATTCGGCCCGGCAGCCAGGCTGGCGTTCTCTATCAACACCTGTGGCTTTGTGCCGGGTTTTAGGCCGGAAAGATCATCGTTCAATTGCGCTAACATGATACGCCCACTTCCATAAATCATATAAACTTTACCATCATCATCAAAAAACAAGGAATGATCATGCAGGCTCGGCTTAAATGACAAGGCCTTCCAAGGGCCTTTTTCAATATCATGCGTGGTATAAATATACGTTTTGCCGGTATTGCCCGCAAAGGTAGATACATAGTAAATGCCATTGTGATAGCGCAGGCTGCTTGCCCACGAACCTCGCCCATAGCTACTTTTACCATTGTTTAAGTTTAGGTCATCGGTATCATCCAAAATATCATACGCATAGCTTACAAGTTTCCAGTTAACTAAATCTTTAGATTTCATGATTGGCACCCCGGGGCTCATATGCATAGTAGTACTGCTCATGTAATAAGCATTACCGACCCTGATTATTGAAATATCAGGCACATCCGCGTAAATAATTGGATTATGAGCCGTTTGGGCAAAAGCCGCGCAGGTGGTCAACAAAAAAAAAGCGAACCCCAGAAAATAGTTATTGAAAATTTTGCTCATGGTTGGTTTATGGTGTTATATGCATAAATAGCAAAAAACACGCTTAATTGCTTTACTCACAATTAAGCGCACTTAAATATATTAACACAGCAAGGCAGCTTAGTCTTTAAACAGCAGCGGCGCAAGTTCTTTCAGGCTGCGGCGCCCGGTTAGAAACTCATGGGCAGTATTCTCTGAAATAAAAGGCACGGCGTTGTAGCCTGCTTCTTTTAATGCAGTCGCAGCTTTATTTACTATAAGTAAACACTTTGAATTCATATCTTTCGTCATTTACATTTCAAGATAGTTGTATTTCCAGATTGCCATTCAACAAAATAGTATTAAGCCAACAGCACTAAGTCGTAAGTCTAAAGTTGAATTTTCCTTTTTTGGCTTAGAACTTAAGACTTTGGGCTAAAGACTATCCGGCAATTTATCATTGACATTAGTGAGTCCTGAAATTCCACTTGGAATTATCACTATCCATATCAAATTTGGCGAGTGTAGGCGTGCTGTCTCCAGATGAAACTAAAGCCAATTGCTCTTTCGAATTTGGAACCACTTTTGGCATAATCCGATAAGTTCCATCAGTCAGCTGATCAATTCGCCATAATTGTTCCGGCGCACCGGTAAACGTTGGTACTGTCACAAGCTCAGCTTCGGCTGTTGCTGCTAATGCGCGATCTGTTCCGGCAATTACTATCTGATAATATGGTCCGCCCAGGTATCCCCCTGCACCAGGGACTGGCGAGATTGTCCATTTTTGATGCGGGCGAAACATATAATCACTTATCCGCACACCAATGTTTCCGGCTGGCCAGCCTTTAACTACATCTGCTAACTCCTGCGATGGTACCGGTTTCACGGGTTCATCATTATTCCGGTTAAAACGCATCCCACCCGGCATTCTTATAAAATCAACGCCCAATTCTAAGGCATATCCCCTTCGCTCAGACTCAATCTCATAAGTTCCTTCTTTAAAGTTATCACCTCCCACAGGCCATCCATTTTTCCATAGTAACGGGCGGATACCTAATACGCTACGGCCACTTTGATCCAGATCTGCCTCGTAATGGCAAGACATTTTTTCTACCCCATCGCCAACTACAATGCGTCCAAAATGTCCTGGCCCAATCAGCCTGTCGCCAGCTGCAACTACCATTTTGCCGCCTCCTTTCAACATATCCCTTCCCATATTATCAAGATATGGCCCGGTTACTTTCCTGGAGCGGCCAACAACAATGTTATAAGTTGAGTTTGGGCCATCGCAACACGTACCATGTGTTCCAAGCAAATAGTACCATCCATCACGGTATAACAAATCTGTGGCCTCACAATCAATAGCTATGTTTAATGCTTTATTACCTTCAACACGCTTACCCGTTTTAGGGTCAAGCTCCACCAGGCGTATATACCCAAAATAGGTGCCGTACGATAACCATAACCTTCCATCGGTTGGGTCAAGCAGAAGCCCCGGATCTATCGCGTCATTATCCTCGATACCATCAGACGAAGCAACTTTTACAGGTTCTGAATATTTAAAGTCCGGAGATTTTGGATCAAGCGACTTATTCCACATGGTCAGTATTGTTCCGTTATGACCGCCTGCCAGGCCACCGCCGGTGGCGCCATAAACAATAAGGTAGCGGTCACCAATTTTTAATACATCAGGAGCGGCCCCGCCGCCTGGTCTTACTCCGCCTCCATTCCATGTCCAGCCATCTTCGGATATTAACCCGCCTCCAAATGTTCCGAATGTGTAATACTTTCCATCGCATTCTGCAATGGTAGAGGGGTCATGTATAAATGGTTTGCCAACTTGTGCATTGGCCTGTCCGGTTAATAACAATGAAAACAGGGCTATAGTACTTAATACCTTTACTATTAATTTCATAATAACTCAATTGCTTTACAAATTCGATGTTAGATGGGATGATCAGTTAATTTATTGCAGCGTGATAGTTACATCTTTTATCGGCGCTCCTTTTTCATCCAGCAGCCGAACACAAAAATCACTGAGCCCGGGCCCATTGATCACTGCTCCGCGTATGATATTTTTCCCTTTATTTAGTGTCAGCCGGGCCGAAACACAATCATCCATTACCATGCGCCTGTCCCCATCAAGTATCACTGCTTCTTTTCCATTTATCCACCACATTGATCCTCCGTTTGACCCTGCCGCCAATCTTACATTTTTTATCTCCCGCGGGCTGTTTACTATAGTTACTGCCCAAAATAATACGGCATAGGTCTGTTTCTTTAACCCATAGGCAAGACGAAATAATTTGACGTTGAAATTGGGGCTTTCCAATGCATGCCATAACAATTCCTGTTCGCCGACTTTTACTTTTTCATCATTCTTTGGAATAACCGTAAACTGGTTTGGGAAATAATCGGTTTCAAATTGCGTTTTCAGGTAGTTAACGGTAAAAACAAGATTACTTCGTATGGATTTGCTAATGGGTTCTAATAGTGACCAACGCTGAATAAACCCTTCACTATTCGGGGCTTTTTTTGATACGGTAGCCGGGGTAAAGAATGGCGCGATACTTCGTACGGTATCATTTTCGGTTATAACATCTATCTTGCCTGGAGTTGCAGACTGTCCTTGTGATCTTAATCCTGACAGAATTACAAAGCCCGCCGCCAACAATAGTGCACTGCGTTTTATATTCATGGTAGATACTTTAACTTAAATCAATTTTAGTAAATAATAAATTGTCGAAATACAAATGAGCTTTCGGCCTATTGATGCGTTGCATAGAAATCGTTTGCATATAACATCAATAGCCTGATACCCTCACGCCTCATTGATGATACTTGGGGTTAGCATTAAAATGTTTCTTCAATTTTTAAAAATGGCTTATAAATTATTGCCCCAAAACTATACCTTCAGAAAAGGACATCATCACACTATTCAGCAATAAAAGTCAACTTTTGTCAATAACCGGGCATGAAATATAGGTTATGATCGGTTTTTTATCATTTATTCGGGCATGGCCGTGGTGCCTTTACCTTCTTTGAGTAAAAAAACAGGTGGAAATTGTTAGCCTTCATTAACCGGTTCAAATCCGTTTCCGATTAGTCCTTTTTTTCCTGGGCATTATGTTCGGCAAACAGTTGCATCAAATAATAATGGAGATGATCAAAATGATAACGACTTAGAGTCTGGAGTTTAAAGAGCATTCAAAACAAACTGCCTGGTACTGAAATAGGGTTACAGCAATATCGGGTACCCTTTACAATTCTGTTTGACGAAACACTAAAGCCTCAATACCCGAAACTGCGGCTATGTGAGGCCTGACATCATATACAGGCAAATCAACCAATTGTGTAAAAATCAACGGGGGGCTTTATTAGAAGTTACCCACCGGCAAAACCTATAACTTGCCGCCACCAATTATTAAAAGTGTGTAGTCTGCCATGCATCTTGGCAGGATGGCGTCGCCCTTTTATTAAACCTGATAATTACCCATGGGATATTTAAACAAGAAATGGAGCAAGCCGTTTTTATTGATACTGATTTGCAGCATCTGCGGCAGCGCATCCTATGACTCAAAAGCGCAAAGCAATTCGCTACCGTTTCAAAATCCAAAGCTTGGCGCTGAAGCAAGGGCGTTTGACCTGGTAAAAAGGCTCACCCTCGAAGAAAAGGTTTTGCAGATGCTCAATAAAGCGCCCGCTATTACCAGGTTAAAAATACCGGCATATGACTGGTGGAACGAGAGCCTGCATGGCGTTGCGCGCACAGAGTATAATGTTACCGTTTACCCACAGGCAATTGGCATGGCTGCCGGCTGGGACCCAGCTGCTTTTAAGCTGATGGGTACTTACATTGCCCGGGAAGGGCGCGCTATTTACAATCTATCCATTGCAAATGGCAGTACGGGCATTTACCACGGTCTTACGTATTGGACACCCAACATCAATATTTTCCGCGACCCGCGATGGGGGCGGGGGCAGGAAACTTACGGCGAGGACCCCTTCCTGACCGGCCGGCTTGGAAAAAGCTTTGTAACCGGCCTGCAGGGCACCAACCTGCATTACCTCACGGCTGCGGCATGTGCCAAACATTTTGCGGTACACAGCGGCCCCGAATCATCCAGGCATACGTTTAATACTACAGTTAGCAATTACGACCTTTGGGACACCTACCTGCCCGCTTTTAAAGAACTCATCGTAAATGCAAAAGTTGCAGGCGTAATGTGTGCCTACAACGCGCTTGGAGGACAGCCTTGCTGCGGAAACGATTTACTGATGACGGACATCCTCCGCAACCAATGGAAATTTAAAGGCTATGTTACCTCAGATTGCTGGGCCATTGACGATTTCTTTAAAAACCATAAAACTCATACAGGCCCTGCAAGCGCAGCCGCGGATGCCGTATTCCATGGTACCGACCTGGAATGCGGCACGGATGCTTATAAGGCCCTGGTGCAGGGAGTTAAAGATAAACTGATAGATGAAGAGCAGATAAATGTTTCGGTAAGGCGGTTATTTACTATTCGTTTCCGTTTGGGCCTGTTTGATAAGGATTGCAAATACAACCTGATAGGCAAAGAAGTATTGGAGGCAAAACCACACCAGCAGCTGGCCCTTAAAATGGCCCGGCAGTCCGTCGTATTGTTGAAAAATGAGGGGCAATTGCTTCCCCTAAAAAAAATGTATAAAAAAATTGCGGTGATTGGGCCCAATGCCGATAATGAAATTTCGGTGCTGGGTAATTACAATGGATTCCCTTCGGTAATATCCACTCCGCTTAAGGCAATAAAAGCCAAAGTTGGGGCGGGGACTAAAGTTTACTACGAAAAAGCCACCGGTTATACCGATAACCGTGTAGCTTATCCTATTAACAATGCAGCAGTGCTTACCATTGACGGACATACGGGTTTCAAGGCCGAATATTTCAAAAGCACCAATCTAAGCGGCAAGCCGGTGTACACCAGTTATGAGGAAAGCATAGCGCACAGATGGCCTGAAGGCGGCGATGTGGCTGACGGCGTTAAAGCTAATGGCTTTTCGGCCCGGTGGTCTACGGTTTTCGTTCCGGATAGCACGGGGCTATACAGTTTTAAAATCACCGGGAGAGATGGTTATCGCTTGTTGGTTGATGGCGTACAAAAGGCTGGCGACTGGGGGCAGCACGGATCTACAACTATAGATTTTGTGCAGCAGTACACTGGCGGCAAGCAATATCAAATCGTGCTTGAATTTTACCAGAGCAGTGCCCCCGGCAGGATTGCTGCCATAAAAATGATACCCGGAAGAGTAAAAGAAAATAAGCCCGAAGATATTGCTGCGAGAGTAAGCGATGCTGATATTATTGTGTTTGTAGGCGGCATATCACCGGAACTGGAAGGAGAAGAAATGCCTGTTAGCCAACCCGGTTTCTCGGGTGGAGATCGTACATCAATTGTGCTCCCGGCTATCCAAACCGAAACATTAAAGGCCTTGTATGCTACAGGAAAACCGGTGGTGCTTGTGCTGATGACCGGAAGTGCAATTGCCATGGATTGGGAAAATAAACACGTACCGGCAATTGTGAACGGCTGGTATGGCGGACAGGCCGCAGGTACCGCAATTGCAGATGTGCTTTTTGGTGATTACAATCCATCCGGCAGGCTGCCGGTAACCTTTTATAAAAGCGACAGCGACTTGCCGCCATTTGAAAATTACGCCATGGCCGGCCGCACCTACCGGTATTTTAAAGGCGAGGTAGCTTACCCCTTTGGGTTCGGGCTTAGCTACAGCAAATTTGGCTATAGGTTTGGAAAGCAAAAAATGAAAGTTAGCGCAGGAAAAATAACAGGCATTGTTAATGTTGAAAACCAGGGGGTGAAGGCCGGTGACGAAGTTGTGCAGGTTTATATACAATATCCGGATGGGTTTAATGAAATGTTGCCACTAAAAGAATTAAGGCAATTTAACAGGATCAGCCTCGGCCCGGGTACTTCCAAAAACATCGCAGTGTCTGTACCGATTAACAGCCTCAAAAAATGGAACGAACAGGCCGGGAAATTAACCCTACGCCCCGGGAGATATAGAATATTGATTGGCCCAAATTCAAAAGACAGCTGGCTGCAGGCACAAGTTTACCTGAACTAAGTTAGTTTAACAGCTGGCCGCGCTTTACACCGCAGATGGAGGCCCCCAATCCCATTACTGGCTGTACCGCTGTTGCAGATCGGAGATAATGTCAAATTCATCTGCCACTTTTGTTATCAGGCTTTCAAACACCTTGAAGTATTGCGCGTACACCTGGTGGTTTTCTGCTTTCGGATAGTAGGTTCGATGCATGGTAACCGTTTTAGAGGCTTCTTCCAGCGAAGGATAAATACCCATCTCGGTAGCACTTAACAGGAAGGCTCCTCTGCCTATGCTGTCGCCATGGCTTAGCGTGCTTACGGGCTTGTTAAATATATCTGCAATAATTTGTGTACAAAGTGGTATCGAAGCGAAGTTGCCGTTAATGGAGAGGCCTTCAATATGACGGTGCTTTTCCAGCGTGCGGCCAATACTATACATTTCGAACAAAATCCCCTCAATCGTAGCCCTGATGAAGTGCTTGCGCTCGTGCCGTATATTTACGCCAAAATAGCAGCCCCGTGCGTTGGGGTTCCAAATAGGGGCCCGTTCGCCATGCAAAAAGGGGAGAAAAATCAATCCGCCGGAGCCAACTTCAACCGTTGCCGCTTCCTCTATCAGCGTTTCCATCGATTGGTCAATGTCAAATGCTTTCTGAAAATCGCCGAATTGTTTGGTAAACCAATTGAATATCACGCCGCCGTTGCTGGTTGGTCCACCGGTAATGATGTGCTTTTCGGTGAGCAGGTAGTTGAATATTTGTTGTTTGGGGTCTTCAATTATCCGGTCGCCAATGATGCGGAACGCCCCGCTATCTTCGATGGTTATTGTAGCCATGCCATTGCCCCAAACGCCTGCACCCAGGGTGGCAAGGCAGCCATCGCTTGATCCGATGAGGATTTTCACCGTAGGCAGCAGCTTTAAAACCCTTTGATATTCTTTTTTTAGCGCTACGCCCGAGTAGAAAACAGGGTGCAAAGCGGGTAACTCCTCCGGCGTTATGCCCGCAAAATCCAATGCCGCCACGTCCCAGACCAAATTGTGGATATTCATCAGCCCTGTGGCAGAAGCGATGCTGTAGTCAATTACGCATGCGCCGGTAAGTTGCTGTATAATATAGCTTTTTATCGGCATGAATTTTTTCGCCTGACCAAATTTCACAGGATCATTGTTTTTCATCCAGGCAATTTTTATCAAAGACGACATAGGGTGTATGGGAGTCCCGGTGGCTTTATAAATCTCTTCGCCAAGCGGGCTGGCTTTTAATTCCGCGGCTTCTTTTTTGCCCCTGTTATCTGCCCATGTAATAGCGTTGCCTAAGGGTATGCCATCTTTATCTACCGCCAGCAGGCTATGCATCGATGAGCCGAAGCAGATACAGCTTACGGTGTATTTTTTGGGGTATATTTTCTCTATAAGCAGGTTTTTTAAAATATATAACATCGTAATGAACATCTGCTCCGGGTCTTGTTCGCTATGGTCATTTTGTTCATGAAAAGTGGGGTAATGCCCCTTCGAAGAACTTATTAGATTTCCCGAAAGGTCGAAGGCAAAAACCTTAACTGCGGCTGTGCCCATTTCTATGATGATGATACAGTTCATGATGTATATTATTGATCTGTTGTTTTGTTTTTCCTGAATTCCGTTGGCGTATAGCCGGTTAGTTTCTTAAATGTTGTAGAAAAATGCTGCGACGAATAAAAACCTGTGTTGAGCGCTATATCGGTAACATTTACTTGGTTCCGCTTCAGCAGTTTGGTGGCTTCGGCTATCCTGATGTTGATCAAATAGTTCAGCGGCGAAAACCCGGAATAATTTTTTACTTTCTCGGTAAAAGCGGTGGTTCCCATACCAATCAGTGCGGCCATTTCTTCAACTGTCCATTGGTGGGCAAGGTTCTGCCTTAAAGTTTGTTCAAGTTTCAGGAAGTTTTGCGGGAAGTCGCGCCTGGAATTATTTTGCCTGATGAACTGCCTGCTTATTAAAACAAAAAGCTCGTCAAGCAGCTGGTTTGCACGGGTATAAAAACCCACCTCTTCGTTTTGCAGCTCGGCCTGCAGGTTTTGCATTAACGCATGTGCCTCTTTCAATTTTAAAACATGCTGCTCTTTATTGATCAGCAAGATCTGGTTGACGGATATTTTTTCTTTTTTCGTTAAGCCGCTCCATTTACCCAGCAACAACCTGCCGTTATCTTCGGTAGATATTTTTATCCAGAACAGCGCTCCAATGTTCATTATGCTGCTTTGGCCACCAATGCGCTGGCCAGGCAATACCATGGCAAAATCTCCTGGATACAAAATGTGTTCCAGCGAATCAATTATCCAGGTGAACTTTCCTTCCAGTATATAATACAGGCAAATACAATCGGCAACATTGCTGCTAAACGAGTTGAGTTGGATGGTATTGTTCTTTTTGTGGACAAATTCAAGTATATGCGGAAAGTTCGCAAGCACCTTGGATAAGCCCTGCTGAAGTATCAGTTGATTCATTCAGGATAAATATTTGGTATGCTACTGCGGTTATCATAAACCCCGGCAAATATTGGGGTGCCGTAAACCGGCATCCGTATAAAGCAAGTTTACGCATTATCAAACCAACATTTGTATAAAAACCATCGCTGTTTTTTAATGGTATTTTACGTGTTTTATATTGCCATTCTTTGTATGTAATTATAACCAATCCCCAATTAAACCAGGCTGCTGATATGCGGGTTTGCCCCGCATATCAGTGTGCGCATCAAATTATATTATGAAAAAATGGCGTTTCCTTCTCGGCATTTTAGGCGGTGCGTTATTGCATTGCTGCGCCTGCCTCCAAACAGCATTTGCCCAAAAGATTACCAGGGACGAGTTGATATTCCTTACTCCGGAATGGAAAGGCGAGCGTTTTGCTGATGGCCGCCCCAAAGTGCCTGACGCTATTTTGGCTAGGATAAAAACAGTGAGCATCGAAGAAGCCTGGGCCGTATTGAAGAATGCCGGTTATGCCTACCAGATAGCCGAGAATTGGTTAGTGATAAACCCCGACAGCGTTTTGGTAGGGCGCGCCGTAACGGCAACACTTATGCCCGCGCGGCCCGATGTGTGGAAAGCAATTGATGACCGCGGTAAAGCGCAGGGCAAAAAAGGCCAGAATACATGGCCGGTAGACCTTTTGATTAAAGGCGACGTATATGTGGCCGACCAGTTTGGTGCGCATAAAAACGGGCCAACCATTGGCGATAACGTGGGCAACGCCATATATGCCAAAACAGGGAATGGCATTGTTTACAATGGAGCTGTAAGAGATATCCGCGGATTAAAAGAGATTGGCAGCTTTACGTCATTTGTAGAAAGCTATGACCCATCTTACCATAACCCGCCGGGCGACCTCAATACCATGATTATTGGGATAAACCAGCCCACCCGCATCAAACAGGTTACTGTAATGCCCGGGGATGTGGTACTTGGCGAAAACGGTGTGGTGATATTTATACCGCCCCACCTGGCCGGGAAAGTGGCGACGACATCTGAGATAGTGAGGCTGAGGGACATGTTTGGCCACCTGCGCTTAAAAGAAGGAAAATACACCGCCGGGCAAATAGATGCCCGCTGGAGCGATGATATCGAAAAAGATTTTTCGGCCTGGCTTAACGCCCATATCAACGAACTGCCTGTGCCAAAGGAGCAAATACAGAACATCTTAAAAAACCGTACCTGGTAAAACAACCTATCGTTAGCAATAAAAATTTATGTCAAAAAACCAAAACAGGCGTAGCTTTCTTACCAAGGCTTCGTTATTCGGTGCGGCTGCGCTGGCAGCACCGCTGAGTAAAACATTCGGGCAGGGATTAATAGATGCCCGGGAGCGTACCCCGCAAGCATCGTCTCCCTCAGACCTGAAGATAACCGAAATGAAATGCGCCTATGCCGGAGGCGGGCTATTTGTAAAGATATACACCAACCAGGGCATATGGGGCTCGGGCGAAGGGGTTGATGCCATTGCAGGCACCTATTACCTGGTTAAACGCCTGGAGTTTTTCCTGAAAGGGCGCAGCCCCTTAAACCCCAACAGGATAGCCGAAGAAATACGCAAGGCAAATTTTTTTGGCGGGGCACAGTCGGGGATGTTCGTAGCGGTATTAACGGCTATTGAAGCCGCGCTTTGGGATCTTACAGGCAAGGCTTTGGGTGTACCGGTTTACCAGCTGCTGGGCGGTAAATACCGGGATAAATGCAGGGTTTATTGCGATACCGAATTATACACAGCCACACATCCGGTGCCCCAGGATTATGCCAAAGCTGCCAGTGGTGCAATAAACCGTGGTTACACCGCCGTAAAATTTGACATTGACGACGCACGCGACCCCAATAAGTTCGACCGCTATAACTGGACGGCCAGCAACGCCGAACTGGACAGGATGTTCAATGCCATTGCTGCGGTACGGACAGAAGTTGGCCCGAATATCGATATCTGCGTAGACATGCATGGCCGCTATGACGCCACTACGGGCCGAAGGGTTGCCAAGATGATGGAACCCCTTAATTTGATGTGGCTGGAGGAGCCGGTACCCGCAGATAATATTGATGTGTATAAAACAGTAACCCAGGAAACAACCACGCCTATTTGTGCAGGAGAGAACTTTTACCTGGCGTATGGCTACACCAGGCTGCTCTCAGAAGGAGGAATAGATATCGTAATGCCCGATCTACAGAAGTGCGGCGGCCTTGGCGAGGGGCAGCGCATAGCCAACCTGGCCAATTTGTACTACGTGCCCTTTTCGCCGCATATGGTTGGCTCGTTCCTGGGGGCTATGGCCACCGCGCATGTTTGCGCATCGGTGCCCAATTTTCATATCATGGAGTGGCAAACACTTAGCGATACTGAACCTAAATGGAAGGAGATAGTAACATACGATAAGCCCTTTATTGAAAAAGGCTTCCTGGTTTTATCTGATAAACCTGGCGTAGGGGTAGAGATAAATGAAGAAGGCCTTAAAAAATACGCCGTGCCCGGTGTGCCTTTCTTTGCCTGATGGTTTGGGGTATGAGTACTTTCTACAAAGCAATCCTGGCATTAACTGTAGCCATATTTGCCACGGTTGTACTAACAGTAGTTTGCAGAGGGCCGGCCTATGCCGGCCCATATGTGCTTACATTCTTTTTACTGCTGGCCATTGGTTGCAGGGCCTTTACAAAAACCAAAAGTTTTACTTACACCATTGTAATTTTTGGCGCCGCAACCATGGCCCTTTATTACCCTGGGCCATTTATAAGCTATGGCAGCTTTAAGTATGCCAGGTTAATTATCCCGCTAATCCAGCTCATCATGTTTGGTATGGGCACCTCTATGCACTACAAAGACTTCATAGGCGTATTAAGTGCCCCAAGAGGTATATTGATAGGCGTGGCAAGCCATTTTATAATCATGCCGTTACTGGGCTTTAGCATAGCTACCCTTAGCATAAAGTTTGCTGCTATGCCCCCCGAGGTAGCTGCGGGCATCATACTCATTGGTTGCTGCCCCAACGGTATGGCATCAAACGTAGTATCGTACCTGGCAAAGGCAAACCTGGCGCTTTCTGTTACAATTACCAGCATCTCCACGCTGCTTTCGCCAATCGTAACCCCTTTTTTGATGGATATGCTGGCAGGGCCACTCATCAAAATAAATCCCTTGCTAATGGTTGCGGACATCTTTAAAATGGTAATGATACCTATTGCCCTGGGTTTGCTTTTTTCGGCAATAGCCAAAGGGCGGGTAAACTGGCTTAAAAAACTGATGCCTTTGGTATCAATGGGCGGTATCATCGGCATTATTATAATAATAACGGCCGCCGGCCGCGATAGCTTGCTTAAAGTTGGCCTGCTGCTTGCCGTGCTGGTATTGGTGCACAATATCAGCGGCTACTTGCTTGGCTTCTGGTCGGCAAAATTATTGGGGATGGAAGAACGCGACTGTCGCACCATTGCCATTGAAGTAGGCATGCAGAACGGCGGCATGGCGGCGGGCCTGGCAAAAGGTTTAGGCAAAATAGGCACGCTTGGCCTGGCACCTGTTATTTTCTCTACCCTAATGAATATTACAGGCTCATTATTGGCCTCTTACTGGCATAAAAAACCAACTAAAAGACATGTTGAAGATGTTGATTTAATGAAAGTTAATAATTAGCGTGAAGCTTGCCACCCAAAAGGTTTTTTGTGTAAAATTCATCGCTGTGGTTTTTTAGAAGACAGAACCATTTCAATTAGCATTCTTTGTAACGTAACCAACTGTAACCAAAACGAACGCATTTTTTATTGACCGTAATAATTAATACCGCAGGCAAAGCGGCATAATATAACAGCTATGCATATTTTTAAATCGAACGATAAAGTAATTGTTAAATATCTCGACCAGCTTTACAGTTCGACAGCGTGGACCTGGGACGGTTTTATAAACCGGGAGGGATTGCACGGGAAAGTATTACAGGACATCCTGAATCTGCCCATCCGGCCGGAGCTCTCCACCGATGTTGAACACCCCGGTGCTCCCATTGGCGGCCAGGAGATATGGGCATCGGGCGTAACTTACCTGCGTAGCATGGATGCCCGTATGGAAGAAGCCAAAAACGCAGGTGGCGGCGATTTTTACTCAAGGGTTTACAGTGCCGAGCGCCCCGAGATATTTTTTAAATCTCCCTCCTACCGTGCAGTTGGCACGCAAGGTACCGTGCGCATCCGCAAAGACTCCAAATGGAACGTTCCCGAGCCGGAACTGGTGCTCTTTATTTGCAGTATCGGTACTATTGAGGGATATATGATTGGTAACGATATGTCGTCGAGGGATATTGAGGGCGAAAACCCGCTATACCTGCCACAGGCAAAATCATACAACGGCGCGGCAGCTGTTGGGCCGTGCCTATATGTACCGGCCGAACCTATTCCCGCCGAGACCAAAATCCAAATAGAAATTTTGAGAGGCGGCGCGCAAATTTTTGCTGATGAAGTGCTCATCAGCCGGATGAAACGCACACACCAGGAACTTGCCAAGTACCTTTTTATGGAAATCTCGTTCCCTGTAGGTGCGTACCTCATGACCGGTACCGGCATTGTACCTCCCGATTCTTTTACGCTTAAATACCGCGATGTGGTTAATATCAGCATCAGCAATATTGGCAGGCTCTCAAATATTGTGGGGGAGTAATGATGATGAACATTGAAGGCAGGCAGCTGATTGACGGGCAAAACGTTACCACGGGGACTGATTTTTTTTATGCAGTGGACCGGGCTACAGGTAACAACCTGAGTTTCCGTTTTTTTAATGCCACCGAGGGCGATATTGAAATGGCAGTGGCGGCAGCACAGCGGGCGTTTGTAATAACGCGCAAAAAAACAGGCATTGAAAAAGCGCTTTTTTTAGAGGCCGTTGCGCTGGAGCTGGAGAAAGCCGGCCCGCAAATAGTTGAAATGGCTTGCCTGGAAACGGCACTCACCACCACACGCATAGCGGGCGAATTGCTTCGTACTATCAACCAGGCGCGGCTTTTCGCTAAACTATTAAGGGAAGGCAACTGGGCAGATGCTAAAATAAATACCGGCGATTTGCGGCGCAAGCCTACCCCAAGGCCCGATATGCGGTCGATGCAGCGGCCGATTGGCCCTGTCGCGGTATTTGGTGCAAGTAATTTCCCACTTGCTTTTTCGGCAGCTGGTGGCGACACCGTGAGCGCTATAGCTGCAGGCTGCCCTGTTATATTCAAAGCACACCCCGGCCACCCCGCCACCTGCGAAATAGTGGCCAAGGCTATACTTGCGGCAAGTTTTGCAAACGGCATGCCCACAGGATATTTTTCGCTGCTACAAGGCGATAAGCCGGAGGTAGGCGTAGCGTTAACAAACAGCGCAGGCATTAAAGCAATAGCTTTCACCGGCTCCAGCCGTGTGGGCAGGCTAATATGCGATGCAGCAGCAACCCGCCCCGAGCCCATACCCGTTTTTGCCGAAATGGGGAGCAGTAACCCGGTGTTTATATTGCCGCAAGCTTTGGCAGAGCGACATGAGGCTATTGCCGCCGGTTATATAAATGCGCTAACCCTTGGCGTGGGGCAGTTTTGTACCAACCCAGGTTTGTTAATACATGCATCGACCGCCGGCGAAGATATTTTCTATCAAAGTTTAATAAATAATATAAACGCCACGCCTGATGGCGTAATGTTGACGCCTGCAATAACCGAAGCCTATCAAAAGGGCGTAGCTGGCAGGCGGGCAAATAAAGCGTTGGAGTTGCTGGCCGAAGGCCATTTGCCAAACGATGCACGGCGCCAGGTGCCTGCCATTTTTAAAACAAGCCTGAAAGTATTTCAGGAGCAGCCCCAACTGGAAGAGGAACTATTCGGCCCTTCTGCTATCATCATCACCGCAACCTCTCAGGCCGAAATGGTAAGCCTTGCAGAAGATTTATCCGGTCACCTGACAGCTACTGTGCATGGCACCGAAGATGAATTACCGGTATATAAAACTCTGCTTGACGTGCTGGAAACTAAAGTTGGCCGGCTTATTATAAACGGCTACCCAACCGGCGTAGAAGTTGTAGAGGCTATGGTGCATGGTGGCCCATACCCCGCCACGTCAGATGCCCGCAGCACCTCTGTTGGTACGGGGGCAATTTACCGTTTTACCCGGCCGGTGTGTTATCAGGGAATGCCGCAGGCCTTACTGCCCGATGAATTAAAGGACAGCAATCCGCTGGCCATTTGGCGCTCTGTAAATGGTCATTTTAGCAATGCTTCAATCATAAATATATAAAACAATTAAATAATGTCACAATTCAGAAGTTCGGATTGGTTTGGTAAGTCGGGTAAAATGGGTTTCTTATACCGTAGCTGGATGAAAAACCAGGGGATGCCTTCCGACCTTTTCGACGGGAGGCCGGTAATTGGCATATGCAACACCTGGTCTGAACTTACCCCTTGCAACGCCCACCTGCGCGATTTGGCCGAGTCTGTTAAGCGTGGGGTTTACGAAGCGGGCGGTTTTCCGGTAGAATTCCCCATTATGTCATTAGGCGAAACTTTGTTGAAACCAACTGCTATGCTGTTCAGGAACCTGGCCAGTATGGATGCCGAGGAATCGATACGTGGTAACCCTATCGATGGTGTTGTACTGCTTACCGGTTGCGACAAAACCACCCCATCAACCATGATGGGCGCTGCCAGCGTAGGCTTGCCTACTATCGTGGTGCCCGGCGGGCCGATGCTTAACGGAAAGTTCCGCGGTACCGACATAGGATCGGGCACGGCAGTTTGGAAACTGACCGACGACCTTAAAACCGGCAAAATCACCAACGACGATTACCTGGCGGCAGAAAGTTGCATGTCGCGCAGCGCGGGGCACTGCATGACTATGGGGACGGCTTCTACCATGGCCTGCATGGTGGAAGCTTTGGGTATGTGCTTATCAGAGTCGGCTGCCACCCCCGCTGTCGATTCGCGCAAGAAGGTGCTGGCGCAATTATCTGGCAGGCGCATTGTAGAAATGGTTAAGGAAGGGCTTACGATATCAAAAATCCTCACCCGATCAGCTTTCGAAAACGCTATAAAGGTAAATGCAGCCATAGGCGGTTCAACTAATTTCATTATACACCTTACCGCGATAGCAGGGCGTATCGGCGTAGACTTATGCCTTGATGATTTTGACAGGCTGGGCAGTAAAATTCCGTTGCTCCTTAATTTGATGCCATCGGGCAAATTCCTGATGGAGGATTTTTATTACGCGGGTGGCCTGCCTGTGATTTTGAAAGAGTTGAGCAATGAGTTGGATATGAGCACGCTCACAGTAACCGGTAAATCGCATGCCGAAAATATAATTGATGGCGGCATTTGCTACAACAAAGAGGTTATCGCAAACTACAGCAATCCCATCATACCAGAGGCAGGGATAGCCGTTTTAAAAGGAAACCTGGCCATTAATGGCGCAGTGATAAAACCCTCCGCAGCTACGCCGGCACTGATGCAGCACACCGGCAGGGCGGTGGTTTTTGAAACCATAGAAGATTACCACGCCAGGGTTGATGATCCTGAATTGGATATAGATGAAACCTGTGTAATGGTATTGAAAAGCGTTGGGCCGGTAGGCTATCCAGGTATGCCCGAAGTAGGCAATATGGTGCTGCCAAAAAAGCTTTTAGATAAGGGTGTGACCGATATGGTGAGAGTTTCTGACGGGCGCATGAGCGGTACAGCTTATGGTACTGTTGTGCTGCATGTATCGCCTGAATCGGCCATTGGCGGCACCCTGGCACTTGTGGAAAACGGGGATATGATAAGCCTGGATGTACCGGCACGAAGGATTGACCTGCTGGTAGATGAGGCAGAGCTCGAAAAGCGGAGGCTACTGTGGCATAAGCCTGCCTACCATACCGATCGGGGGTATGTATCAATGTACCAACGTCACGTGCAGCAGGCCGATAAAGGGGCCGACCTCGATTTCCTGGTAGGGAATTCCGGCCCGGTCGTAACGCGCGATTCTCATTAACAACCATTGAGCCGATTAGCAATGATGATATTTGTACCCGTCTTCTGTATACTACTCCTTGCAACGCTCATAACCTGGGCAAAGATTAATGCGTTCCTCGCCTTCCTCATGGTTGCGGTATTGGCAGGCTGCCTGTTCGGTATGCCGTTCGCGGCAGTAATCGCCTCCATAAATAAAGGGCTGGGCGATACTTTAGGATCCGTTGCTATCATCATCGTATTAGGCGCCATGCTGGGCAAACTGGTTGCCGAAAGCGGCGCCGCCCAGCGCATAGCCAATTTTATGCATGCCCTGTTTGGCGCTAAGTATGTTACCTATGCCATGGCACTAACTGGCTTTGTTGTGGGGATCCCTTTATATTACAACGTTGGCTTCATACTACTGTTGCCTATTATTTTCTCGGTTGCATATAGCTATCGCCTGCCCTTGCTATACGTAGGCATGCCTATGCTTACAGCCTTATCGGTAATGCATGGCTTTTTGCCCCCGCATCCGTCGCCCATGACCCTTATCAGCGTTTTTCATGCCGATATCATTAAAACGTTCGGCTACGGGTTGATAATTGCTCTACCTGCTATACTTATAGCCGGGCCAATATTTGCAAACACGCTTAAAAATATCGGGCCTGGTGGGTTGAGTTTTGCTAACGCCCCTGCCATGTTGCCTGATGAAGAATTACCCGGAATTGTTAACAGTATCCTGTCGTCGCTTTTGCCGGTAATGCTTATTTGCCTGGCCTATTTGCTGCGAGTGCTTTTGGGGCAGGCGCCGTTTATTAAAACAATATCGCAATGGCTGGGCGAACCAGTGTTTGCCATGTTATTAACCATCATCATTGCCACTTATACGCTTGGGCTAAGTAAAGGGAAACCCATTGCGCAAATTATGGGGGCCTACGGCAGCGCAGTAAAAGAAATAGCCATGGTACTGCTCATTATAGGCAGTGCCGGGGCACTAAAGCAAGTTTTTGTTGATAGCCGGTTAAACGATGCGCTTGCCCTTATGCTGGTGCACACGGCCATGCCGCCTTTATTGCTTGCCTGGCTGGCAACCGCCTGTTTACGGCTTTGCCTTGGTTCGGCCACCGTGGCGGGCGTAACGGCAGCAGGGGTTTTATTCCCCATTACCCAGCATGCTGGTATCAATACCAATTTGCTGGTGTTGTCCATCGGCGCCGGCAGCCTGTTCGGTTCGCATGTAAACGATACTGCCTTCTGGCTCTGCAAAGAATACTTTGGGTTATCGGTAAAAGAAACCTTGCGTTCATGGACAGTTATGGAAAGCCTGGTATCGGTAATTGGCCTTGCCGGCGTGTTATTGTTGAATCGATTTTCGTAAAATTAAATGGCTAACAAATGAATAGAATTAATTAAAAACCATAAACCCCTGCTTAAATTATGAAGAGAGAAATACTATAAATCAGAAAAAGGGCAGCAATCCGCCGCCCAAAAGCCAGCCGTTTCACGATCGCCAATTTTGTGAAGCGATTTAAATACAGGATATACCAATTAAACCAACCTAAAATTATGAAAAAAAAGATTCAGGCATCCGGTATGATGCTGTCCGTTTTGATAAGTGTTGTTTCGACACTCATTTTTACGATGGACGTAAAAGCGGGGGGAACCGGTAATCCCCGCTTGTTTAAAGAGATAAGCGTCCAAACCGTAACGGGTAAAGTGCTCGACGAAAAAGGAGCACCGCTTGTGGGCGTTAGCGTAAGCGAAAAAGGCACCACTACAGGCGTAATGACGGATGCCAATGGTAATTACCGCATACAAGCATCTGGCGACAATGCGGTATTGTTTTTCAGCTATATCGGCTATATCTCCAAAACCGAGCCATTGAACGGCCGAAGCGTTATCAACATTTCACTGGAACCGAAGCCGAATGCCCTTAACGAGATTATCGTAACAGCCCTGGGTATCAAGCGCGAATCGAAGAAACTGGGTTACGCCGCAGAAAATGTGCGCGTGGGCGAGATAACCACCAACCGTAGTACAAACTTTGTAAATTCGCTTGAAGGCAAGGTGGCCGGCCTTGATATTTCACCGCCGGCAAGCGGCCCGGGCGGAAGTACAAAAATCAGGCTGCGCGGGCAATCGGCTTTCCAGGGCGATAATGCACCACTGATTGTACTAAATGGCTTGCCTTTATCGCAAAGCCCATCAAGCACCAACGGTTACACGCAATCAGTAGATTTGGGCGATAATATGCAACAGATCAACCCTGACGATATCGAATCGATGACGGTATTAAAGGGAGCCACCGCTGCGGCGCTTTATGGTTCGCGGGCCAGCAATGGCGCAATCATCATTACCACCAAAAGCGGCAATAAAAATGCAGGTATCGGTATCGAGTTTACCTCCAACTTTACCCAGAACCAGGCGCTCGATTTTACCGACTTTCAGTACGAATACGGGCAAGGCGAAAATAACGTACGTCCTAAAACACAAGGCCAGGCCCAAAGCTCGGGAGCATGGAGCTTTGGGGAGAAATTCGATGACGCACTTACCTACCAGTTTGATGGCGTGCAACGCCCCTATGCGCCGGAAAAAGACCGCATAAGTAAATTCTTCAGGCTCGCCAATGCATGGACCAACACCATCGCATTTTCGGGCGGTAACGACAAAGGGAGCTTCAGGTTCGCATATTCTAACCAGGACGCGCAAGGTATCGTACCTAACAACGATTACCACAAAAAGATATTCAACCTTGGGCTGAATTATAATTTCACCCCAAAATTATCGGCGCAGGTTTACGTGAATTACGACCACGAGAATAACAACAACCCACCCATAATCGGAATCCAGGGTTCATCGGTCACTAACTATATGTACCGTTATTCTAACTCGGTTGGTTTGGATGTTTTGAAAGCAGCTGCGGTTGATGCCAATGGTAACGAAACGCCCACATCGCGTTTCACTACGCTTACCAACCCATACTGGATAATGGCCAAACAGTTTACCAAACAAACCCGGGACCACCTTTTGGGCACGGCAACGCTGCGCTACCAGTTTTTTGATTGGCTTTACCTTCAGGGTCGTGTAAACATGGAGTACAGCACGTCGTTCTTCGAACAAAATGCCCCTACCGGTACGTTGGCAAATGCTGCGGCACCATCCGGCCTTTACAATGGCAGTTATAACTCAAACGACAATTCTTACCGCGCACTAAACGCCGACTTCCTGCTGGGAGGCGGCCACAAATGGGGCGACTTTTCTTTTGACGCCACCGTGGGCGGGAATACTTTCCCTTCTTCTTCCAAGGGCTATAACGTAACTGCAACAAACTTTTACGTAAGAGATTTTTATACCTTGGGTAATGGAGTAACCAACACATCAACCTACGGTATTTCTAAATCAACCGTAAACTCGCTTTATGGTACTGCCGAGTTTGGCTATAAGTCTTATCTCTTTGTGAACGTAACCGGCCGAAACGACTGGTTTTCGGTATTAAGCCCAGACCATAACCACTATTTCTATCCTTCTGTAAGCGGTAGCTTCGTTTTTTCTGAAATGTTTAAAACGCTGCCTTCATGGTTGTCGTTCGGTAAGTTAAGGGCTACTTATGCCAATGTGGGCAGCGCCAATGGTATCGGTCCGTACAGCAACTCGCTTACATATGCACTTTCCCAAAATGCTTTCAACGGCATTCCGCTTGGCAGTATCAATAATACCACTACGCCAAATCAGGATATCAAGCCTTACAGCGTAAAGGAAAAAGAAATAGGCCTTGAATTGCGCATGTTCAACAGCCGCGTTAACCTTGATGTAGCCGCTTATGATAAACACACCACAAATCAAATTTTAAGCGTGGCTATTTCCAACGCATCGGGCTATACAGGCACCATAGTAAACCTTGGCGAATTGCAAAATCGGGGTTTAGAGTTCCAACTAGAGTTAATTCCTATCAAACAGAACAACTTTACCTGGCGTTCGGCCTTTAATACGGCCTTTAATACCTCTAAAGTATTGGCGCTGGCAAACGGTCAAAATCAACTAACGTTGGGTACCGGGGAGTTCTTCGGCTCTATTGTGGATCAGGTTGGCCTTCCGCTGAACCAGATACAAGGCGCAACTTACCGCCGGGACGCCAACGGTAACATTATCCTTTCTGGCGGGAAGCCAATAGCGAGTACTTCTCAAAAGCTTTTTGGCAGTGCGTTGCCCAAAACCACCGGCGGTTGGGTAAATACTTTTACTTATAAGAAGTTTACACTGATGGCCCACATCGATTATAAATTCGGCGGGAAAATCCTGTCAAGTTCTAACCTGAATTTCCTGCGGGAAGGCTTATCGAAGGAATCGTTGATAGGCAGGGAAGGCGGTGTGAAGTTTGATGGGGTGAACGCGGATGGTTCGCCAAATACTACCGCAGTAAACGCCGAAGATTTTTATGCCAACTATCGTTCGCAGGGTATCCTGGACCCGTTTATTTATAAATCAGATTTCATCAAATTGAGGAACGTGTCGTTAAGCTACGATTTTTCTAAGATGGTGAAAACCAAATTTATCAAAGGCCTCGTAGTTTCTGCTGTATGCCATAACGTGCTTATCATCAAAAAGTACCTGGCAAACCTTGATCCGGAAGCGATATCATCAAGTGGCGATATCCTTACCGGTTACGAGCAAAGCTCAACACCTACCACAAGGACCTACGGATTCAACCTTAACGTCAAATTTTAAAAGCGTACCATCATGAAGAAGTATATAAAAATCATATTATCCGCCGCTTGCCTGTGTACTGCAGTAAGTTGCGATAAGGGGTTCAAAGAGTTGAACGTTAACCCCAACAACCCAACCAGCCTCGACCCTACGTTTTTGTTTTCCAACGCAGAGGTATTAACCTATTCCTCACTTATGGAAACGGAAGCAACCGTGGTTCAGCAATTTATCGACCCTTTCGGAGGCGTTACATCGGCGTTCAACTTTAACGTATTGAACCAAACCTATACCGTGCTACGCTGGAATAATGCTTACCCAAACAGCATAAAACTGCTTGAGCAGGTATTGTTTGCTACAAAAGGCGATGCATCGAAAGCTAATTTGTATAACCAGGCCAGGATATGGCGTGCTTACAATTATATGATGCTGGTAGATACCTATGGCGATGTGCCATATGGGCAGGCAGGGCAAGCGTACCTAAATACTGTATTTTTACCTAAATACGATAAGCAGCAAGATATTTATGCCGACCTGGTTAACGAAATAACTACAGCCACCGCAGCCCTGGATCCTGCAAAGGACGTAGTAAAGGGTGACGTGTTTTATGGCGGGAACATTCCACAATGGAAACGCCTGGGTTATTCCTTGTTGTTGCGTATCGGCATGCGCTATTCTAAGACCGACGCCGCGAAAGCAAAAACCATCGTACAGGCGGCCTTTACCGGCGGTGTTATGCAATCGAACGCCGATAACTGTTACCTTAAGTATAACAACACTTACCCAAACCCGGTTACTCAGCAAATTCAGCAGTTAACCAATACCTATTATCTTGCCGAGCCTTTCGTTACGCAGATGAAATCAACCGGCGATCCAAGGCTGAAATATATATCGGCTGTTTACGCAGATCCTGGAAAAGCCTTATCGCTGGCACCCGATACAGCATCAGCTAACCAATTTGGCATGCCAATAGGGTATGATAGCGGCACGCTGCCATCAGCACCCGGTTTTCGCGGCGGTAGTGGGTCTGGTTTTAAATATTCGCAGGTTAATTACAGCGTATTCGGCAAAATAACCGCGCCGCAGTTTTTTATTACTTATGCGCAAACGCAATTACTATTGGCCGAGGCAGCCTTTAAAGGCTACATTTCGGGCACCACAAGCACGTTTTATAACAATGGAGTTAAAGCTGCTATGGATCAGTTTGCCGCTTATGATGCTGCTGCAGTAATACCCGGCAGCACCGAAGATGCTTACCTGAATAACCCACTGAATGCATATTCTGATGCAAACGCTCTACGGCTCATCAATACCCAATATTGGATAAACTCGTTCGGTAATGGTGCAGAAGCATGGGCCAATTTCAGGCGGAGCGGATTCCCGGCACTGGCTCCAAATAGTTACCCCGGCAAGCAAATAAAAGGCAGTTTTGTGCGCAGGTACACTTATCCGCAAACGGAGTCGGCCATAAATGCCAATAACTATAGGGCTGCTGTAGCCAGCATAGGTGCAGATGACTTGGATACTCCTGTGTTTTGGGATAAATAGATACTTGTACCCCTTGATTATTGTTCTTTCTACGCCCTGGAGCCTGCTGGCTCCGGGGCTTTTTTATTCTCAACTAAATTGCCGGCAAAACAAGATAATAAAACGCGGCCGCCTGTATAGTCTGGTGCAGCAGTATCCCCGCAGAAAAGAGAGAAGCATAAGGCTATATTTTACGCGTTATATGAGGGGCGGTTTCGCAGGCCTACATGGATAGGCGAACATACTCGGAAGAGTTAATGTAAGAATGCAACCAATGTGTGGCGATATTACACAAAAGAGGCTGTCTCATAAGTATTAGAACAGCCTCTTTTTGTTTAATTTATTAGGGTAGGTGACGGAGAACGTTTTCATATAGGCTATTTTCGCGGCTTCCGTTTTATTTATGATACAGCCTCTTGGCGGCTGCAAAGCAAATTAACCTTTGAGCAGCAATCCCAAAAGATGCCACCCCTTAGTTTTTAAAAAGCAGTGATGCATAGCCCTTAAGGCTACGGCGCCAGGTTTGCCATTCATGCGCTGTTCCAGGCGATTCATATTGCAAATACTTGATACCCTGTTTATCCAACATAGTTCGGAACGCGCCAATAGACCCCGGGAAAGGGTTGGGCTCCTTTGAACCCCAGCTCAGCCACAACACTTTAAGCTGCTTATTTATTGCCGAGCCGTCTTTAAACTTCCCATCCAGGAAAGTGTTGGGGTCAAGAACTTCTGCGCTTGGATAGTTTGGCGTACCGCTAAACCCTCCTATGGCCGAGAACTTATCCAGGTTGTTCATGATAATACGCATGGTTTGGTTTGCGCCCATAGATAGGCCGGCTATCGCCCTGTGCTCGCGGTTGGCAATCGTTCGGAATTTTGTGTCGATCATCGGGATAATTTCATTGATCATTACCTCTTCAAATATCGAAACAGGGCGGCCATTATTATCAACCGTGCCTTTTACAGGTTTATTTGCATATCCATTATCCATCACAACAATCATCGGTACTGCCTTTTTATCGGCAATCAGATTATCCAGTATCAGGTTTGCTTTTCCCTGAGTGGCCCAGCCGGTTTCATCTTCAAAACTTCCATGCTGCAGGTACAAGACCGGGTAACGGGTTTTAGTATTTTGGTTATAACCGGCTGGTGTATATACAAAACAGCGTCTCCATGTATTGGTTAGTTTGGAGAAGTAAATGTTTTCACTAACAAGCCCGTGCGGTAGGTATTTTAATGCATAAAAATCGCCGTCGCTTGCGGGAATTTCAATGCCGCTTCCCAGCCGGCCGGAACCGTAAAAGTAAAGGCTCCCCGGATCCGGAACCGAAGCACCGTCGATATTAAGCTGGTAATAATGAAAACCCTCATCCTGAGGGAGCGATTCGCCCGACCAAACGCCTTTATCATCCTTAACCAAATCGTACTTTTTACCGCCTAAATCTAACTGTACTTTTGTTGCCTGCGGGGCAGAAATGCTTGCCCGTACCCTGGCCTGGCTATTTACCTGCGGGTATTGCTTGCCCGGTTGGTTGCAGGTTGCTGGTTTAAAATCTTCAACAAGCACAGCTTTGCCTGCTTGCGCCCTACCGATGCTGCCGCGAAAGGCGGCAGCTATTAGTAGGATGGCTATTTTATAGTATAAAGGAACTTTTTTCACGTTTTTGATTTTTGTGACATTGCTGCCTTAATTTAAGTACCTTATAATAAGGCCATAGTTAATTAGTTAAATAGCATCGGTGCTAGTTCGTGCAAGCTTCGGCGCCAGGTCAAAAACTCATGTGCGGTATTTTCAGAAATAAAAGAAACTGCGTTATAGCCGGCATCTTTTAGCGCATCAGCTGCTTTTTTTACGCCGGTTGCGTTTTCCTTGCTGCCACAGCTAATGAAAATAAGTTTAGGCTTAGTTTTGCCGGCCATTTCGGTGGGCGAATAAACGCCACCGCTAAGCAACGCGTAGTAATCAAAAAAATCGGGTTTGTTTAGCGTAATGGTATGCGTTTCCATGCCTCCCATTGATAAGCCCGCCATGGCCCTGTGTGCCTTATCGGCAACTGTGCGAAAATTCGCATCTACAAACGGTATCAGCTCATCAGTCAGCACCGTTTGAAATGGATCTATCTTAAAGTTTCTCATCCCGCCGAATTTTATCTCGTTGGTCATGCCGTAGGTCATTACAATAATGAAGGGTTTTGTCTTTCCTTCAGCAATCAGGTTGTCCATAATTAAGTTAGCGTGCCCCTGATTGCTCCAGGCGGTTTCGTCTTCTCCCCAGCCATGCTGCAGGTATAGCACGGGGTAGCGCTTAGATTTATCTTTTCCGTAATCGGGAGGGGTGTAAACAAAAGCCCTGCGCGAGGTGCCGGTGCTTTTAGATGGGAAAAGTATTTGCTGCACATTGCCGTGAGGTACATCCTTAAGCGCGTAAAAATCCTTGTCGTGTGCAGGAATCTCTATACCGCTTTCCCAACGTGTAGAGCCATAAAAATTTAATGCGCCCGGATCATTGAAAACGCCGCCATCAACGGTAAGGTGATAATAGTGAAAGCCCTCGTCCATCGGCCCTTCGGTGGTACCGGTGAAAAAGCCATCCGCCCCTTTGGTAAGCCTGGTTCCACCGCGGCCGCCAAGGCCAAGGCTAACCTTTACGCTATCGGCTTGTGGAGCCGTTATGCGGAATCGGGCATAACCTTGCGAATTTACCTGCGGGTATTCTTGCCCTGGTTGATTAACGGCAGATGGTTTAAAGTCGTCCAGTACTACAGGTTGATTAGTTTGGGCATTGCAAATGCCCGTTGCCAATGTGGCGACTAAAATGATAGCTAAACATTTCAAGTTCATGGTTTGATAATTAAGTTTATAAATTGGTGCCTGGGTGGTTTTTACCGTAAGATTACAGTAATCAATTTTACCAATTAATTGTATAAATAACAATCAATTATTGATTTTTTTCAGGACGGTAAGCATATTGTTACGTACGCAGGAAATTTGCCCCGGATCTTCCATTCTTAGTACTTAAATCGTTTCATTTTATTGTACAATGCATTCGGCTATGTCAAATACATTGTACAATATTTAATTATGAAAATGATTTTAATGGCTATAATTGATTAAAATACCTCTTTTATTGTCATGAGTGTAAGCAATGTGTGTATCGACTTCTTGTTCATCTTCATTTTTGTAGAGCAATATTTTATAATATCTCCAACAATCGATTGTTAATTTAAAAATCCATTTAAATTTTAAGTGTATAAAAAACATTTAATAAATCAAAAAAGGCCAATTATAATAAAGCTATGCACCACTTTAATCTTATGTATATTTTATTTGCGCCCCAATTAAGTAGCGCAAAATCTTAAATCAACGCTTAATTTAACCAGCCCCCTACGTAGCTGTTAGCAAGCGGCCGTATGGGCTGATGACCGAAGAAATCAACCATTCTCACGACGGCGGCTTATAGGGGAGTTGATCAGGAACCAGGTATTAAGGATAATCCAAATACCCTGAGGCCTGGAGCCTTGTGCAGGAAGGCGAGACCAAGGCATCAGTGCAATTGGTTGCAGCAGGCCCTCTTTATTGTTCGACCAGCATCTCCAGTGCCAAAAAACCTATAACGCAGTCGTATATTTCTAAAATGGATATTATATCAGGTACCGGGCGAAGCTGATTGAACCTGTAATTCTTAAGTAAAAAGGAGGTGCCGGCCGGCTTAAGTTCACCGGCACCTCTTTTTTATATCGTTTTTTAACTTTCTCTTAAGTTTTAGCGTGCAGTGATGCAACGCGCGGCTAAGCTATTAATTTCAAGCCTTACAATGCAGGTTTCATAACCGCTGCAAAACCACCTCTGCGTAACATTTTTACATCAATGGAAGTTGTTTTATCTACCAATAAATGCTGGGTATAAAACTCTTTATCGTGTACGCCGTCGGTAATTAATGTTAACCTATATTTTACGTTATCGGCTAAAAAGTCGAGCTTTACGCTTTTCTTTTTTTCTCGCAATTCGGCGTTTATGCCGGCTATGTACCATTCATTGCCTTTGCGGCGGGCCAGCATTACGTCTTTACCCGGATACCCGTCTAATAACTTAGTGTCGTCCCAGGAAGTAGGCAGCTCGCGCAAAAATGTCTTTGGAGCATCGGGCAAGGCATAGTAACCTTCCGGCCGGTCGGCAAGGTGTTGCAATGCCGATTCAAACAATACACTTAGCGCCAGTTCATGCCCGTAAGAGGTTACGTGGGGATATTGGGAGTTTGTAAATGTAACGGGGGTATAATCCATCGAACCCACTACATTACGGGTAAAGGGTAGTATAGCGTTGTGTTCGGGTGCAGCCATAGTAAAATCAGGGGTATTGTTGTACCATTCTGCTCCGCGTACAGCTTCATAGGTCATCAGGTTGGGATAAGTTCGTGCCCATCCGCGCGGAACCAGGCAGCCATGAAAATAAACCATCATCTGGAATTGGGCGGCATCATTCAAAATATCCAGATAATACGCTATCATATTTTGCTTTTCGCTTTCAAAGAAATCTATTTTAACGCCGACTACACCTAGTTTTTTAAGTTTTGTGAATTCTACAACTCGGCTTTCATGCGTCAGCATGCGATCTTTTGGGGTAGAGGGTACATAAGTATGGTTACCCCCCGAATTATACTACATGAGCGGTTTTATACCTTTTGCATGTATATAATTTAGCGCGTCTTCCAAATTTCCGCCATTGCCCATTCCGTCCCATTCCCAATCTAATAAAGTGTATGGCCAGTTCATATCTGCGGCCAGGTCTGCAAAACGCGTTACTATTTTGTAATCCTTTGTACCATGGTTGCTTGACCAATAATTCCATGATACCGGCCCGGGTTTTATCCAATCGGTGTTCTTTATTACCGACGGGGCAGATAGATCATCTATTAGCGTTGATGCAACTATATCCTGCAATGTCCCCATGATTACTACACGCCAGGGCGATTTCCAGGGGGAATTAATGGTTGGTTCTGACGTGCCTGTCCCGCGGCCATCACGTGGGTCGGGAAATGTAAGTTTGTATTTTGTTGCATCAAGGGTGTTGCTCAATTTGGTTCCGCAATAGTTACGGTCGAGGTCGGCTTCGTGCAGTAAAAACCAACACGCCTTATTTTTTGTATTAAACAAGGCGGGGTAACTCCATTCCTGCTGTTGCACCTTATCATCACTCATAGGAGTGTAATACCCTTCGTTAGCGGCATTCCATTTTTCCATCCAGCGGCTGGTTTCCTTTGAGATTGTGAAGGCGGTTAATTCATCCTTTATGGTAACAGTATCTTGCCCATCCGGAAATTCATAGCGGAAGGCAACACCGTCATTATAGGCCCGTATAATGAGGTTTATTTTTGCCTTATTAGGATTTCGGAACGATGCAATTATTTCGTTGGCGGTATTGTTCCTTACTGACCGTTTTCCGTGCACCGACGTGTAATGTTCGTTTATTAATAATGGCCTGCTTGATTTAAGAAAAGTTAACTCTTTAGAAAACGCCTGGTCGGCCCGAACTAGCCCTAAGTCTATTCTCGATATGGATTCTGTAGTTACTGCATCTTCGGTATATAATACTTTCAAATACCATTCGCCGGCATTGCCGTTTTGCTGATTGAACAGTTCAATGGTTGTTTTTTTATTTGGTGATTGAAGCGTAAGCTTCTGGGCGTATAAGGCCTCTTTGAAAAAAGCCATGATAAGAACCCCAATGATAATGGTTTTAAGGAATTTCATTTTATATATGGATGTAAAAGGAGATTGTAAGCAGAAAAAACTTGTTGCATTTTACCCGATTATTTTACTATGAGCGTATAGGTTTTCCCTTTTTCTGTGTTAACGTCGTAAAGCGAGCTTTGGGCCAAAATAATGCTGAGATCTTTGTCCGAACGTTTGATTATAGGCTCGGGTATGGTTGTTATACAGTAAAATGGATTTGGATTTTTGCCACTCGCTTTTTTAAGCAAACTGCCTGTTGTCGTTTGATTCAGCCGCAGGCGCAAGTTTCCGCCAACCTTTGAATGAACAACCAGGCGCGTTATTTTACTTTGGGCCCAGTCCATATCCACCACGAAACCGCCCCTGGCAACCAAACCTTTTACGCTGCCTTTTTTCCATGCATCAGGCAATGCGGGCAACAGGTAAATAAAGCCATCATGGCTCTGAAGCAACATTTCGGCGATGCCCGACGTGCATCCGAAGTTACCGTCTATCTGGAAGGGAGGGTGTGCGTCAAACAGGTTGGGGTAGGTACCTCCCCCCCTGCCTGTAACCGGCGCAATTTGGTCTGTTATTAATTTGTAGGCGTGATTTCCGTCAAACAACCGCGCCCACAAATTTATTTTCCACGCCATGGACCAGCCTGTAGATACATCGCCACGATACAGCATGGAGTTTTTTGACGCAGCGAATAGCTGCGGATTACGGAACGGTGAAATCTGGTTTCCCGGAAACAGGCCGTACAGATGCGATACATGGCGATGATTATCGGTAGGCGAATCTAAATCTTCCAGCCACTCCTGTAGTTGCCCATGTTGGCCAACTTGCATGGGCGGCAGCCTCTTTTTGTAATTTAATATGCTATCGCGAAAAGCATTATCAACTTTTAGATCAGCTGCGGCGTTTGCAACTAATGTAAATAAGCCATAAACCAGTTGGTTATCCATAGTGGCACCAGCGGTTACCGATACTTGCGTTTTGCCGTTGATATATTCGTGCTCCGGTGAAACGGATGGCGACACCACCAGCCAGTTATGCTCTTTATCTTCCTGCAAAACGTCAAAAAAATACCTGGCAGCGTCCTTCATTACCGGGTAGTATTTTTTCAGGAATTCTTTGTCGCCGGTATACAGGTAATGCTCCCAAAGGTGCTGGCAAAGCCAGGCGTTACTGGTTGGCCACAGTCCCCAGAACGCTCCGTCGACCACGCCTGTTATTCGCCATATATCCGTATTATGATGCAGGGCCCAGCCACGCGCACCGTACATAATCCGTGCAGTTTCTTTGCCCGTAACAGCCAAATCCTTAACCATATTAAACAGCGGCGTGCTTAACTCTGGTAATTGGGTAACCTCGCTTGGCCAATAGTTCATCTCGGTGTTTATATTAACAGTGTACTTACTGTCCCAGGCACCTTTCAAATCCCCGTTCCAGATACCCTGCAGGTTGGCAGGTTGTGAGCCCGGTTGAGACGATGATATAAGCAGGTACCGGCCGAATTGAAAGTAAAGTTCAGCTAATTGGGGGTCGTTTCCTTGTGCAAAATTCTTTATACGGATATCAGTTGTAGCGTTCGCCGCAGGAGTAGTGCCAATGTTCAATTTTACGCGGGTATAATATTTTCGGTAAAATGCGGTATGCTTTACCAGCAACGCTGTATAATTGTTTTTGTAAGCTTTATTTAAGATTGCCCGCGCCCGCGCTAACGGGTCGGCGCTAATATCATGGTAGTTGACGAAGTTAGTGGCTATCGATAAGTAGATGACAGCAGTATCGGCATTGGTTACCTTAATGCCCGAAGTATCGGCAGTAATGGAGCCGGCGACAGATTTCACTCTTGTAATTACATTGAACTTAACCCTGCCCGTTTGATTTTCGTGATCGCTGCCCATGCCGGTAAGCGTAAGGTCGCCGTTAACAACTTCTTTGCTTTTGCCTAACGGACTTTGAAAGGCGATGTTGCAGGTAATCATTTTAGGTTTGTCGGCAGTTAGCCTAACCACTAAAACGTTATCGGTAAACGAAGTGAAATATTCGCGCTTGTACTTTACGCCGTTGTAGGTGTATGCTACCGAAGCAGTGGCGTTTTCGATGTTCAGTTCGCGTTTATACTCAGCTGGATTTTGATGCCCGGGAAAATTGATATACAAATTGCCTGCCAATTGGTAAGGCATTCCGCTGTTGCCTTTTGGCCCCAGTTGATTATTCGCAGCCAATTGCGCGTCCACGTATTTTTTTTGTGCCAGCAATGTGCGCACTTCATCAATGTGAGGTCTCGCTGCCGAATCGACATTATTGTTAGGGCCTCCGGCCCAAATTGTCGATTCGTTTAGCTGCAGGCGTTCAAGCTGCGCATCGCCAAACACCATGGCTCCTATATACCCATTACCAATTGGCAATGCCTCGTTCCAGTTGGCGGCAGGTTTGTTATACCATAAAATGTTTTTGCGTTGTGCAAAAACTGTAGCGCTGCAGCATAGCAATATATACACTGTAGCAAGTTTTAGATAGTTGCTTATCATTTAGGTATTGGTTAAAATATCAGGTATGGCTTGTCATTTCCGGTTCCAATAGTTTGCAGTTGAATTTTAAACTTACCCGCATAGCAAGCCGGTTAGTGGATTGAATAATTTTAAGCAGTAAATAATTTCGCAATTAAAACTGACTTTAGGTTGTTTAATCTCACTAAGTTAACCGTTCCGGAGTAAAGCTGGTTGCCCAATTTGCATGCCTTGACATTTATGTTAAAAACATGTCAAATACTGTTATCGGGACGCTGGTGTATTATGGAATTTTATCATTGTAAACAATTACCTAATAAACAAGGTGGGCCATTGCCAATAAGAAACGCACCGGATCATATGCCTGCTTTAAGCTAAAGGCTTGCTCGGCAAAATTTGTTTGCTTGCTAATCGCCATAACGCCCATTAAGGTGGCAGTTCAAATTTTAATGGCAATATACCCCTATACAATCCCCAATACACAAAATGGACATATGGTATTGCCGCAGAAATTAAATCCGATCTTATTTACAGCGTTACAAAACCCGAGATTGAAATATTTTCGCCGGCAGAAGGAAAATTGAACGGGGCTGCCGTTATTATTTGCCCTGGGGCAGCTACAAAGTATTGGCTTATCAGGCGGAGGGCTTTAGGCCCTTTGTTTTGAAGCCCGAAGGGGGATAATTATTAGAATCGCAGGACTTAAGGTTCAGAACTTAAGGATTTTACAGGTCATGTTTAACAATCGTGCCGATAACTTCATCATAAAGTTGTAGCATACTTTGTTGCGGATTTGCCTGCGATGTTTTTAAAATAAGGTTTGGATTTGTTGGCGGGCAGAAGGCCGCCGATATACCCGTAAACCGTTTGATCTTATTTTGTCGCGCCAGCTTATAAAGTCCCTTTACATCCCTGTCTTCGCAAACGGTAATAGGACAATCTACAAAAACTTCAAAATAGTTGGTTTTAACTATATCACGCACGGTTTGCTGGTGATTGTGCAACGGTGTTATCAGCGAGCATATGGTAACCACATTGTTTTGCGCCAGTAGTTGGGCAATACCGGCAACGCGGCGCACATTTTCCAGCCTATCTTCGGGGGTAAAGCCAAGATCTTTGCAAATGGTTTCGCGCATGGTATCACCGTCAAGTACAATAGAAAAAATGCCGTTATCGGCCAGTTCGTTTTTTAGCAATTGGGCTATGGTACTTTTGCCAGCGCCCGATAAACCCATCAACCAGATCACCATCCCGTTTTGGTATGTTAATGGTGATGCCGATAAAACTGATTCCAGTTTGCTGAATAACATATCTGTGGTATTTAAATTTCAAATCTTTTTTGCTCTTAAACAAATATAACCCATGCCAGGAACGCTTTATAGCGTCAGAATTAATTACGGACGCTATTACTCAAAATGCGGACTATAGGAAATTAATGGTTTATCCTGCCCTATACTTTTGGATTGTAATCAACTGGTTAACTGCGATTTATTTTTTATGTACTATAGTGGACCGCCAGGTTGATGTTTATAACGGGAATTTTTTATCAAAATCATATCAACTAAAACACCAAAAATCATGAAAAAAATCATTCACCTGCTGGCCATTGGCCTGATGCTGGCCTCCTGCAGAAAAGACTTCAGCAAGCCGCAATCTACGGTAGCCACAACTACCGACGACAAGCTTAAAACAACCAGCACTTTATCCTTTAGCGGCTATACCTGGACAATTAAAGATTCCGGCACCGGCACGGCCGGTCCTGGCCCTAACCGCTGGAAAGGCGCCAACGCTTTTGTAGATGCCAATGGCTACCTTCACTTAAAGCTAACTAAAAACGCCACATCCGGCGTATGGGAATGTGCCGAGGTAACCAGTACTGCTAACTTTGGTTATGGCACCTATCAGTGGCAGGTAGAAGGGCCGGTAAGTTCGCTTGATAAATACATCGTGCTTGGCTTTTTCAACTACTCGGGTATTGACGGGTACGATGAAATGGATATTGAGTATGCCAAATGGGGTGTCGCTAACAACCCCTTTGTAGGGTATACTGTTTATCCGGCGCAAGGCGCTAGCGGTAACTTCCATAATGCTACATCATTCACCACATCGGGTACTTACACCACCAACAGATTCAAGCGCACAGCTACATCGGTGGTATTTAAGGCCATTAATGGGTTTTATGACGATGATACCAACCTGGCTTACACCACTACCTGCACATCGCCAGCCTATTCCATCAGTACTTTAAGTATGCCAATACATATGAATTTATGGCTGTTCCAGGGCCACGCTCCGGCAAGCAATAACACGGTCGAAATTATTGTACATAGCTTTAAGTTCACAGCGTTATAAGTAAGTATTTGCCTAAATAACAAAGGCCTGGTTGTAAAATCCGGGCCTTTGTTATTCGGTAATATTGTGAAACTGATTAGCCTGTACTGGCCGTTTCATTTTGTTGATGTACTCTTTAGGCGGGATGCCAAATTGCTTAATGAATGATTTGGAAAAGTAGGAGGGCGTATTAAACCCAACCTCGTACGATATCTGGTTGATATTGTACTGGCCCTCTAACAATAGCTGCAATCCCTTTTTTACCCTGATACTCCTGATAAAATCATGCACACCCTGGCCGGTAAGCATTTTAAATTTGGCATAAAGCACCGTACGACTCATATTTGTTATTTCGCCAATGCGGCGGTTGTCCAACTCGGTATCGGCAAGGTTGGTTTCAATGTAGGCTATCACCTTATCTAAAAACTCCTTATCCGTTTTGTTGTAAGTAGCCTCGTCCGGGTAAACTTCATCAGAACTGGCGAATTTTGACCGCATACGGATCTGTGTCATGATGAGGTTATAAATCACCTGGAACAAAATAGGCTGGCTCAGCGGCTTCATCAAATAAGCATCAGCCCCCGCCTCGTAGCCCGACAGCTGGCTTTCAACGTTGGTTTGGCTGGTAAGTAGTATAATGGGAATATGGCTGGTGAGTTCGTTCTTTTTTAAAGCCTTGCACAGGTCGAGCCCGCTCATAACGGGCATGATCATGTCTGATATGATGAGGTCGGGTTGCGAACGGATGGCTGTTTTAATACCTTCCTCGCCATTTTCCTCCTCCAAAATATCAAAAGCAGGATCGAGCATCAACCTTAAATAAGCTCTTATTTCCTTGTTATCATCAACAAATAAAATGCGTTTACCTTTAATTTTGGCCACCTTGCTATCGGCAAACACATCCTGGAAGTAGTTTTCGGGCGTACCCGATGCTGCTCCATCCTTTACCGGCAGCGCGGGCGAAAGAGCCGGGTTACCCTTTGGCAGCCGGATAATAAATGTTGATCCCTCGTTTACCAAACTGTTTATAGTGATCGATCCGCCATTCGCCTCCACAAATTCCTTGGTGATCATGAGCCCCAAACCTGTTCCTTTTTCTCCTGCCGAGCCGACGGAGAGGATCTGTTTTTCAATACTGAAAATGTTTTCTATCTGCTCCTCCGTCATCCCCACGCCGGTATCATGAAAAATCATCTTGATCTCGTTGTCCAGTTCTTCGGCCTCTATCCATATTTGGCCGTAAGCCGGGGTAAACTTAATACAGTTGCTCAATATGTTACGGATAACCGTATCTATCATGTCCTTATCGGCATAAATAATGTGCGCGGTATCAATATCCATCTTAAAATAGATGTTTTTGTTGCGCATTTGCTGGTCCATTAGCTGCTCATTTTTTATCACCAGGTCATAAAGGCTTAAATGAGCCGGGAAACTGGTAAGGGTTTGATTTTGGGTACGGGCCCATTCCAGCAGGTTCACCAGCAGATCCAGCACCGAACTGGCGCTGGTGTTAATGTGGGTAATGTACTTGGATAACGCCGTTTTATTTAACGTTGGCAGTTGCTTTTTCAGGTTTTCGGATATGCCGGATATGGCCGCGATAGGGTTGCGCAGGTCATGCGCCAGGATGGAGAAGAACCTGTCTTTGGTTTTATTGGATACTTCCAGTTCGTTAATCGTTTTTTCCAGTTCCTGGTTTTGGTCAACAATTTGTTGTTGCTGGTTAAGGATCTGGTCGCTTTTATGCAGCACCTCTTTGGTGTATTCTTCCAGTTTTACGTTTTGCCGTTTTAACTCCAGCGTGCGTTTCTCCACCTCAGCAGCCAGGATCTTGTTACGCATGCGGATGGATGCTACCCGCCGGTAAAATATAAATACGATAGTGCCGGCCGCGGCTATAACAACAGCGGCATAAAACCACCAGGTTTTCCAAAATGGTGGGGTAACAATAATGGTAAGGGCGGCTATTTTGTTGGAATATACCCCCCCGTTATTCAGCCCTTTTATTTTAAGGGTATACGTTGCCGGATCGAGGTTGGTATAAGTAACGTTGTTTTTAAGGCCAAGGCTATGCCATTGTTTGTCAAAACCCTCTAAAATATAGCTGTATTGCTTTTTCTCCTTGTTTACATAGTTAAGCGATGCAAAATCGATGGTGATAACCGATTGCTTGTAGCTAAGCGTGATCTCGTTTTCGTAAGCAATGCTAACTTTTAAAGGCGAGTCGTTGTTTTTATCCTGTGCAACGGGTACCTCTTTGTTAAAGATCTGAAAATCTGTAAACAGCAAGGGAGGGTCGAATGCTATGCTGCTGATATGGTCGGGATAAAATTCGTTAAACCCGTTTACGCCACCGAGATAGATCTGCCCGGTTTTACTTAAAAAATGGGCCTGTTTAAACTCGTTAGATTGCAGGCCATCGGCAATGGTGTAGTTTTTAAATAAACCGGTTTTCAGGTTTAACCTGCTTAACCCACGGGTAGTGGCTATCCAAAGGTTATGGTTATGGTCGCCGGTAATGCTGGTTATTAAATTACTTGGCAGGCCGTTGGTGGTATAATATTTTTGGATGCTGTTGTTTTTCCTGTTCAGTTTGTTAAGTCCGTCGTTGGTGCCTATCCACAGGTTGTGATCTTCATCCTCAAAAACAGATGATGCACTGTTATTGCTCAGGCTATTATTAATACCCTGATTTTTATAAATGGCGAACTTGCCTGTTACAGGATCCAAAATATCGAAGCCGCCACCATCGGTACAAACCAGAATGTGCCCTTCCTGATCCTGATTGATAGACAGTATATTATTATTGCTGATGCTTTGCGCATCGGCATCGTTGTGTACATAATGTTTAAATGTATCGGATTGATAGTTGTATATATCCAGACCGCCGCCATAGTTACCAACCCAAATGCGTTTTTGGCTGTCGGTAAAAACATAAAAAGCATAATTGGTATTTAAGCTGGCTGGGGTTGAAGCTTCGTGCTTGTAGGTTTTAAACTGTTTTGATGCGGGGTTGTAAACACTTACACCGCCGCCCCAGGTGCCCGCCCAAATAAAACCGCGGGCATCTTCGGTTACCGATATCACATAATCGTTAGAAAGGCCGCTATTGCCTGCGGTCCAATTCGTAAAACTTCCGTTTTTACGGTCGAACAGGTTAAGGCCGCCGCCATCGGTCCCTATCCAAAGGTTGCCCTTGCTGTCTTCATAAAAACTGTTCACCGTGTTATGGCTTAAGCTATTTTTGCTTGGCTCGTGTTTATAATAGGCAAAATTATCGGCATCGCGTTTTATCAGGTTAATGCCCCCGTTTGATGTGCCTATCCAAATATTGCCTTTTAAATCCTTTAATATGGCGTTGATGGTATTGCTGCTTATACTGGTGGCATTGTTATCGGTATGGGTGTACTGGATAAATTTTTCAGTTGCAGGGTCAAAAATATTAAGGCCACCATTTTCGGTACCTATCCATAAATTATTACGGCTATCCTGCCCCATGGCAAGCAGGGCGTTGCTGCTTATGGTACTGCTGCCCCCGGTGTTGTAAACCTTAAATTTGCCCGTTGCCCTGTCAAGCTTATTAAGGCCGCCGTTGTATGTGCCCACCCAAATAATATGCTTATCATCCTCAAAAATAAATTTAATGTTATCGTCAGATACAGAAGTGGCATCGCCTGCCTGGTGAATGAGCCGCCTAAAGGTGCCCGATTTTTTATCAAGCATATTGAGGCCGCTGGTGGTGCCTACCCATATGTTTTTGCGGCTATCTTCAAAAATGGCCGATATGCTGTTGCCCGTAAGCGTTTTGCTATCGCCTGGCCTGTTGCTGTAGTGTTTAAATATATTGGTTTTGCGGTTTAACACGTCAAGGCCCTGATCGGCGGTGCCTATCCATATCTCATCATTGCTGTCGCGGCAAATGGCCTCTATAAAATTGCTGCTGATGCTGTTGCCCTGGTTAGCCTTTTGCTGGTAGCGGGTAAATTTGTCAAGCCGGGGATCGTACAAATTAAGGCCGCCTTCCCAGGTGGCTATCCAAAGGTTGCCGTCCTTATCGTCGGTAATGGCTTTGATATCATTTGAGCCGAGGCTGTTTTGATTGCCGGGATTTTTTTTGAAAACGATGAACTTATAACCATCATACCGGTTAAGCCCATCCTTGGTGCCAAACCACATAAAACCCTTATCGTCCTGGAAAATGCAACGTACCGTGCTTTGCGACAGGCCCTCATTAATGCCTATCTGTTCCGACTTTAAATCCTGCTTTTGGGCCGATGCAGCCGTGGCGCAACAAATGAATATCAGCAGTAAATTAAAGTACCGGGTTATCATATTACAAGTTAGGATTTTAGCGCAACATGTGTATGCTATTTTCAATTTAATATAAATGGCTAAACATTTAATTATAAATTATATTTAAATTTAGTGTTAATGTTGCATTTTTCTAAAAATTTAAATTGTTTTTTTGAAATACAGTCAATTTGGGACTACAGTGTATAAATTCAGGACTATAGGAATGAACCGGGTTGCCGCGGAAACTAATTTTATGGAATCAATAAATAATGTTTCCGTTATATGAATTTAAAACTACTTTTTTTTACAACAATTGCTTGTTTACTGCTTTATATCCCCGCGCAATGCCAGGTGTTTTTTGACGATTTTAAGTCGTCGTACATTGATAGCGCTGTATGGTATAAGCACGATACCAAATGGGGCGAAAATCCTAAAAAGGGCACGCACGGCGGCGTAGTGCCGGCAAACTTATACGCACGTAAAGGCAACCTTATAGTGCGCGCCCTTGGCGATAATTACAAAGGCTATATACAAGGCCATGGCCAAAATACCAAAGTGGGCGGTGCTATGCGTACCGTTAAAATGTACGCTTCCGGATCGTACGAGGTGAGGGCGAAGATTTGCCCGCAGGTGGGGGCGTTATCTGCCTTCTGGAGTTTTTATTACGAGAACGACAACTACAACCACGAAATTGATTTTGAGTTTCCAGGCCATAATCAGCCTCCCAATAATCCCGATAGCACCAATTTAAACTGGGGATTAATGACCAACTGGACGGGTGTTGCCGAAACGCAATACAAAACCACCGATGCTTATTTTGGCAATCAAACCGATGGGCAGTACCATTTATATCGTTACGAATGGCATACCGGCGGCAACGGCCAAACCCCCAGGGTTGAGTATTACTACGATAATAAACTGTTGCACACCGCCTATGAGCACGTACCCTTTCACGCGGCCAACTTTACGGTAGGCATCTGGTTTCCTAACTGGATAGGGAAGGCCAATTTTGATACCGACTATATGTATATAGACTGGGTTAAAATAACCCCCTTTAATGAACCTAATGATGTTAAATAAATTTAATACCCCCGCAATTTGATAACAAAACCCTGTACCAAACAAAGCGGCGGATAAGCCGCGCCAATAAATGCCCAAACAATTTCTCTCTGATAAATGAACTATTAAACTATTACACATGCAAAAATTTACCCAACAAATTAAACTGGCATACAAGGTGCTTATGTGCGTTTTGCTTATAACTGCCGGTATCACATCCCATGCTTTGGCATCGGGCCTTACTGCTGAAAATACAATTCAGAAAGTTTTGGTATCCGGTGTGGTTAAAGCCCAAAACGGCGACCTGATGCCCGGCGTATACGTACAGGAAAAAGGCACCACTAACGGTACCATAACCGATGTGAACGGCAAATACCAGATAACCGTTGACGATAAAGCTACCCTAACCTTTAAAATGCTTGGTTTTGTAACTGCCGAGGTACCGGTAGCCGGCAAAACCAGTATCAACGTTGATTTGGTTACCGACCAAAAAGCGCTGAACGAAGTAATGGTGGTTGGTTATGGCAGCAAAAACAAAAGCACCTTTGCAGGTTCGGCTGTAACGCTTAGTGCCGAGGATTTAAACAAAGCATCATTATCTGTTGCCAACCTTTTACAGGGTAGAGCGGCAGGTGTGCAGGTGCAGCAAAACAACGGTACGCCGGGTGCATCATTATCTGTACGGATACGGGGTACAAACTCCATTAATGCCGATAGCGAGCCGCTTTATGTTATTGATGGCTTCCCTACCAATAACGGGGTAGGTTTTAGTATCAACCCCGAGGACATCGCTTCTATATCAATCTTAAAAGATGCGGCTTCAACATCAATATATGGTGCACGTGGTGCCAATGGCGTTGTGTTAATAAGCACCAAAAGCGGCCGAAACAAAAAGAGCAACGTTAGCTTGGTAAGTACTTTAGGTTACCAAAAAGTGGTAGATAGGTTTGACCTGGCCGGGCCGTATGATTTTGCCGTGCGCCTGAACGCTTTATACGTAGCGCAAGGTACAACAGCGCCGTATAAACAAACCAGGCTTGATTCATTAAAGGCAGGCTTAATTGGTACCGATTGGCAAAGTCAGTTGTTCCGCACTGCGCGGGTTCAAAACCATACCATCGCGTTTTCTGGCGGTACCGATAAAACATCGGTTTACTCCAGCTTTGATTACCTCGATCAGCAAGGCGTGGTTATCGATTCGCGCTACCGCAGGGTAGGCGGCAGGGTGAATATCGATCATGCCGTAACCGATAAGTTTAAAATGACCGCCAGGGTATTTGGCAACTATGGCGTTCAAAACGATTTGCCATTGGCGCCATCATCTATCAACGGTTTTATTAAGCAGGTTATCAGGGCAAACCCGGCATCAACGTTCGATTCGGGCGTGAGCGCTGTGTTGGATGCGCAAAACCCGCTTCACTTTATAGCAGCTACCGATAGGCAAAACTCGGTGTTCCGTACAAACGGATACTTCTCTTTAAAATATGAGCCGATTAAAAACCTAATATTTCAGTCGGATCTGGGTGCCGATATTAACCAGAGCAAGGTGCTTTATTTTGCTCCTTCAACCGTTCCTGCCGGTGTGGCATCAAAAGGATTGGCAACCATTACCGACATAACCGAAAGTGACCTGATCTTTAACCCAACTGTTAACTACAGCATCCGCAAAAGCGGCAACAACATAAAATTGTTATTAGGTTATAACCAGCAGCAATACATATACAAAGAAAACGGCACCACAGCAACCAACTTTAGCAGCGACGATTTAGGGTACAATAATTTAGGTATCGCCCAAACTTTTTCGGCCTACTCTGGCAAAAGCCAGATAAAACGCCGCAGCTGGTTTGGTCGTATTGATTATGATTATCAAAACAAATACATTTTTACCGGTACCTACCGTATTGACGGTTCGTCGGTATTTGGCGATAACAATAAATTAGGCTACTTCCCATCGGCAGCATTGGCCTGGAGGTATAACGAAGAAACCCTTATTAAAGACCTTAACATCTTTTCATCAGGTAAGGCACGTGTAAGCTACGGTATTACCGGTAACGACAGGATCTCGTCCGGTTTATCGCTGGCTACCTTTGCCGGTAACAACACTACCAAATATACTTTTGATGGTGTATCAACAGTGAGCGGTATTGCCGTTACCAAACTATCAAACCCCGATTTAAAATGGGAGCAAACAGGCGCGCTTGACGTAGGCGTGGACTTTGGCTTTTTTGGCGACAGGATTATCCTGGAGGCCGATTACTACAACAAGCAAACCCGCGATTTGCTGCTTGACAGGAGCATAGCCCCATCCACCGGTTTTACAAGCCAATACGGCAACGCCGGTAAGGTAGAGAACAAAGGTTTGGAGTTTTCATTACAAACGGTAAACGTAACCTCAAAAAGCTTTAAATGGAGTAGCACGCTAACGTTTGCCTATAACAAAAACAAGGTAAAATCATTAGGTTCAAACAACTCCGATATTTATGTGGGCAGCATTAAGCCCGATGGAGCGGCTGATTTCGAGACACCATTCATCATTAGGGTAGGGCAGCCAATAGGCGCTATTTACGGCTATGTTTACCAGGGTATTATCCAGGCCGGCGACCCGATTTTAAAAACCACGCAACCCAACTCGGTTGCAGGCGAACCTAAATATGCCGATTTAAATGGCGACGGGATTGTAAACGCGCTTGACCGTAAGGTATTAGGCACAGGCGTTCCAAAAATGTTCTTCGGTTTCACCAACAACATCACTTTTAAAAGCTTCCAACTTGATATTGTTACGCAGGGGCAAGCAGGGGGCAAATTGCTTAACGTGCAAAAAGAGGATATGCTGAACCCGCTGGGCCAGGGCAATACCTTGCAAGAGGTAATCACCAATACATGGTCGCCAACCAATACAAGCGGTACCGTGCCGGTAAACGGTTTTTATGGTACGCCGCATGGTGGCTGGGTTAACTCCAGGTTTGTGGAGAGTTCAAATTATATCCGCATTAAAAACATTACGCTGGGCTACAACTTTCCGCCTGCTTTGCTAAAAAGTATCGGTATAGCGCAGTTGAATATTTATTTGAACGCGCAAAACCTGTTCACTTTTACCAAATACACCGGGCTTGACCCCGAAGTTGGTAACCTGATTGATAACGCGCAGCAAAACCAAAATGCCGGCCGCGGTATAGATTTTAATGCCTACCCGGTTAATAAAATGTATCTGGTTGGTTTACGTGTCACTTTATAACTAATTTTAAAAGATAAGAGATGAAAAATATATTCAAAATATTTACCGTGACCTGCATTTTGGGTGCATTGGTAATTATATCATGTAAAAAAGGACTGAAGGACGAAACCTTTTCGGTATACGATGCCAGCAAGTTAACCAACCCCGAAAACGGTAACCAGGCTGTTGTTGGCGCTTACGCGGCGCTTAAGGATAATGGCGGTTACGGTTACTACGCCGGCTTTTTATATTGGTTGTATGAATACCCGGTTGATGTGGTAACCACCACCATTACCTCAAGACAAGGCGTGCAGCTGGATCAGCTTACTTACGATGCTTCAAACTCGGTTATCAACGATGTTTGGGTAAGTATATTTAAAATGATATCGCGCACTAATGAAGCCGAAGAATTGATAAACGGTATCGATTACGCTTCAAAGGGGTCGACAGATAAAATAAAGCTGCAAAATTTAGGCGAAGTACGTTTTTTACGTGCCCTGGCTTATTATGATGCTACTTCGCTATGGGGCGATGTGCCGTTGATCCTGAAATCATCATCGCACTTTACCGCCGAAGATCAAAACCCTAAACTGGCCAAACAAGCCGATGTGGAAGCAGCCATGATAACCGATTTGGAATACGCCGCTGCAAACCTGCCCGACTCCTATGCAGGCAATGAAGTCGCCCGCGCTACCAACGGTGCTGCCAAAGCTTTGCTTACCCGCTTATACATGCGCCAGGGACAATGGCAAAAAGCGGCCGATATGGCCACTCAGGTAATGGGCAAAGGTTATGACCTGCGCACCAAGGCCGAAGGTGGTTTGGCATCGATGTTTAATACCGATAACCGCAGCGATAACGAATTTATATTTGTGTTGAAATCATCGAACGAGGCAGGTGCCTATGGTATTAATTCAAACAGCTTTGGTATCAACTCAACCCCATGGGATTTAAACAGGGGATACGGTAATTTCCCGTTGCATTTGGAGTTTTACGCGCAATTTGACAAAACCGACGACCGCCGTAACACCCTGCTAACTGGCAGCTACAAAACGCTGTACGGCCAGATTGTAGATGTACCTAAAGAATACGGTGGTCTTGGTGGCTCGGCACCCGATACTATTTTGGCCAAATATGTTTACAATTTAAAATATCCGGCAGTAAACAACTATAACTACGCGGGCTTTAACAACGTTACCATTTTACGTTATGCCGATGTGTTGATGATGCGTGCTGAAGCATTGAATGAGCTTAACGGCCCGAATGCTGAAAGCATCAATTTAATTAACCAGGTACGTAACCGCAGCAGCCTGGGTAGTCTGTATGTAGCCAGCTACACCAAAGAAACCCTGCGTAATGCCATATTTGACGAGCGCAACAAGGAGTTTTTTATGGAAGGCCGTCGTAGGGAAGATTTGATCCGTTGGGGTAAAAGCGCTTCAAATGGTGCTACGCCGCTGTTGAAATTTAAACAAAAGGTAGTTCCTTTGTTAAGGGACCAAACTACTTATTCGGATGCGGTTAACTACCAGTTTTATCCTTATCCGCAAAACGAGATCCAGAGCAACACCTCGTTAACGCCGGCTATTAACGCGGGGCGTGTAAAATAATATCATCATGCAGTGGCCCGTACCCTGGGGGTCACTGCATTTTTAAACTAATAAATGCATAAAATTTACAAAATTGTACTTGGTTGTGTAGCGGCACTTATTTTGCTGACGTTTTTTTTGTTAAAGAACGATACTATCAGCAGCTACATATACCCCGTAAAAATTAAAGATATTCAGCTGATAAACCTGCCCGATAACAGGCTTAGGCTAAAAGTAAGGGTAACGGCCAACAAAAAATGTTCGATGTATTTAAAGTACTGGACACGCGGCAGCAAGGATACCCTGTACTCCGATTTAAGCACCGATAGCGTAACTCATACGCTTAACGTAATGTGCACCATTGCCAAAACCGATTATACTTTTGTGGTAATGGCCGGCAATGGCGTTGATACCACCAGTAGCCGCCCACATAATTTTTCGACCAAATCTATTTACCAGGCTACGCCATATTTTGATATGCAAAGCGTTGATACCGCTATTGAAAAAGATATGAAGCGAAAATACTTTTTAACGCAGATATTGACGCAGCCCGGTTCAATGGTGATCATTAACTACAAAGGCGATATTGTTTGGTACCAGCCCTTTAAAAAGGGCGTAAAAGTTACCAACTGGACACCTCACCATACCATTTTAGCTATTGTAGGCGCCGAAAAGATCCCCTCATCGGGCGGTGATGAATTGGTGGAGACCAACCTGGCCGGTAAAGAAGTTTTACACTGGAAGGTAGGCAAGGGGGAAATGGACAAAATGATCCACCACGAGGTGCGATATGACGACAGTAGCAATATTTACGCGCTTACTTTTGATAAACGTGTTTGGGATTTAACCAAAGCAGGCGGTGCCCTTAAGGATACGGTGCATGCGGATGGTATTGTGGTTTATAGCAAAAGAGGGCATAAGCTATGGGAATGGTCGGTACTTGACCATCTCGATCCTCTGAAAGATCCCTTGATACTGAAGCATAAAAAGGATTGGGTGCACGCCAATTCTTTGTTTAAGGATGAAGATGGTAATTTTATCATATCATACCGCGACCTGAACCAGGTTTGGAAGGTTGAATACAAAACAGGTAAAGTGCTCTGGAAATTTGGCGAAGGCGGAGATTTCCCTTTGCAAAAAAATGAATACTTTGCATCGCAGCATGCCGTACACCGCAAGGCCGATGGCGAACTCATGTTGCTGGATAACGGGACCAAAACAGGTATTACCCGGGCCATGTCATTTATAATGGACGAGGCCAAAAAGACAGTTAAATCAACTTTGATAGTACCCTTGCCGCATGATTATTATTCGACCGCAAAAGGCGACACGCACATGATGCTGGGTGATAAAATCCTGTTTTGCTTAACAGATCCCCGTGCATTCCTGGTAACAGATAAAGCCGGCAAAATACTTTGGGAGATAAAAGTAGGTGGCGACCCTTACCGGCTGGAAGAAGCCCCTGGGTTTTTAATGCCCAAACCCCTGATGAAATGAAAAACTTGGCGGAAATAAATATAGAAAAGAAAAACACCATAGTAGTTAATCTGCGTTACCTGTTTTTAACTTTTTTTAAAATAGGCATGGTCTCTTTTGGTGGCCACATGGCTTTGATATCCGTTATTCAGCGCGAAATGGTGGATAAGGATAAAACCGTTGATGCCGATGTAATAATTGATGGCATCAGCATAGCCAGCCTACTGCCCGGGCCTGTGGCTGTAAATGTGGTTGCTTATGTTGGGCATCACCTGCAAGGCAAAAAGGGTGCGGCTATAAGTATGCTGGGCATTTTGTTTCCTGCCTGCACCTTAATGTTTGTAATATCCTGGTGTTATTTCAATTTCGCGTATAAAATTCACCTGGCCTATATTATGCTGTACGCTGCCGGCGCGGTGAGTGCCATTATATTATCAACAGGGGCAAACATCTACAAAAAAGAGATCCACGGTAAGGTCATTAAAACAGCCATCTGTTTGGTGGCAGCGATAATAACAGTATTTGCCAAAGGTTATTTTGTGACATTGGGTTTAATGACCACCGGGGGGATATTAGGCTATTTTTTAAATCCGGATAACAAAAGTAAATTAATCGTTGTTGATGGCGCATCGCCAGCGGGCGGTTTTAACCTAAGCTGGTTAAACAGGGGCTTGCTTGCCGTTTTAGGGATAATTGAGATAGGCTTTTTTACCAACGTGGCGACCTTACTCAATAACATTTATTTAAAGCTTGTGGTCGTTTTCGCCGGCATTAGCTTATCGTTGTTTGGTGGTGGGTATGTGATTGTACCGATAATGCAATCGTTAATTGTAGGCGATTTAAAATGGCTCAGCAACCAGCAGTTTGTTGATAGCATCACCTTTAGCCAGGTAACGCCGGGGCCTATTTTAATAAGCGCTTTGTTTGTGGGCTACAAACTTGCCGGTTTTTTGGGCGGACTTATAGCCATAGCCGCCATATTTGTACCATCGGCAACTTTGATGCTTATTGTATCTAATATATTTAAGCGCAATAAGCAGCACCACACCATGCAGTGTATCCTGGCGGGTATTAAGCCTGTTGTTGTAGGGATGATCATTGCATCGGCAATAATTTTATTGCGGTCGCTGGCGTTGGATAAGGCAATTATAGCGGTCACTATAGTGGCATTTGTTTTAAGTTTCAGGTTTAAGGTAAGCCCGGTTTATTTAATATTGGGCACCATATTTTTAGGTTTTATATTTAGTTGAGCATGAAGGCAGCAGGAATACAAATTATAGGCACACAAAGGTCTGGATCGAATTTATTGAGGGTGATATTGGACCAGTCGCCCGAGATGGCGTCGCCGCATCCGCCGCATATATTGGTGACCTTTGTGCCCTTGTTGAATATCTACGGGCCGCTTGATATCGATAGCAACTACAGAAAACTGGTTGATGACGTTGTGGAATATGTAAATGTAAACCCCGTGCCCTGGGAAGGCGTAGTGCTTAATGCCGATGAAATTTACGGGCAATTGGAAACTAACTCCCTGTTTGAACTGAATAGGCTCATTTATGAAAAGGCCGCCGAAAGTAAACAAGCCAAATATTGGTGCTGTAAAAGCATGAACAACGTATACTTTGCCGATGACCTGGAAGCCCAAAAAGATAAACTGAAATATATTTACCTGTACCGAGATGGAAGGGATGTGGCCCTGTCGTTCCAGAAGGCGGTTGTTGGTGATAAGCATATTTACCACATAGCCAAACAATGGAAAAAGGACCAGGACGCCTGCCTTGCCCTTGCTAAACAGGTACCTGCCGACAGGTTTTTCTCCCTCAATTACGAAAACCTGATCAGTAAACCCGAGGAAACAGTACGCAAGCTATGCGCCTTTTTAGATATTGCTTACACCGATAGCATGCTGCAATATTATACCTCCAACGCCTCTAAAATAACCGCAGAATCCGGCGAAATGTGGAGCAACCTGAACAAACCAATCATGACCAATAACTCCAACAAGTTTTTAAAAGAATTTAAGCCCGATGAACTGGAAATATTTGAATTGGTGGCCGGCGATACTTTGACAGCGCTTGGTTATAAACTATATGCGCCGGAATTGAAGGCCGAACTCCTTTCGCGTCGATTATTGGAGGAATACACTATAGCAAACGGCGAAAAGAAAAAAGAAGTGGTAAAGAACACACGCCCGTCTGATCTTGATAAAAGATCGGCACAGGAAACTATGATAAAACGAATCAAAGAAAATAGCGGGCTTAAGTCTCTTTGAGAAATGTACCCAATCCATAAATTGCATTGAGGGCCTCAATAAAAAGGGGATTATAAAATAAACTGTCATAAGAGGAGAGGCGTTCCTCGCTCTTAAGCAATTCAAATATAACACCAGGTTTCACGACATCAGTTATCGCTTGCCTGTCATGATGTTTGAAATTGCAACGTCACTCATTATAATTTTAGCTCACAAGCTAATTGAAATTGGCATAACTTTCAAAGCTTTCAATTTTATCGGAATGTTGTTTTATTCAAGCTTTAAGGCTTACTTGCGTAAAATATATCGTTATATCCTTCTCCAGGCTTCTCTATAACGACTTCGCCTCAACTCGCTTTTTTGTGAGTTGTTAACTGTCTATGAAATAAACTAAGAATTTTACCCTTTTTGATCATGGGTAAGTTGATTGATCAAATCGCATTTGTCAACATTAAAATCAATCTTTTTAAGTGTTCGGTTGTTCGATGGCTTATTTTGATGATGATATTATTAACGTAAAATATCATCGTTTCGGCGTCATTTAGTGTCATTCAGCTTCAAATAAATTTTACCTATTGCGCGCCCCATTAAGCAAAAAACGCCGATCTCTTATATGAAATCAGCGTTTTTAGTAGCCCGTAGGGGAATCGAACCCCTGTTTCTAGAATGAAAATCTAACGTCCTAACCCCTAGACGAACGGGCCTTTTTTTATTTTTATTTCCCTTATTTTGGGAATGCAAAGATATAGCTTAATTGATAAATTAAAAATAAATTTTAAACTTTTTTTATTTGGTGCTGATTATGAATGCTATATATTTAATTAACAAACAAAATAAGTCAATTGCATTGTAAATCTGCACGGGTTAAGGCTATCTTTATCGTAAAATCTATTCATATTATGAAAGCCACCTGGAACGACCAGGTCATTGCCGAAAGCAATGACACTATTGTTGTCGAAAATAATCATTATTTCCCTATTGAAAGTGTAAAAGGCGAATACCTGGAAACTACCGATACACATACAACCTGCCCTTGGAAAGGCCTTGCATCTTATTACACACTCAACGTTGATGGGAAAAAAAATCAGGACGCCGCATGGTATTATCCGCAGCCAAAAGATGCCGCGGCAAACATTACCAACTATGTAGCGTTTTGGAAAGGTGTTAAAGTAACTCCATAAGGATGAAAAAGTTTGATGCCATTGTTATAGGTGCCGGCCAGGCGGGGGCTCCGCTTGCCAAAAAGCTGGCACTGGCCGGATTAAAAACGGTGATTATTGAAAAACGTTTTTATGGTGGCACCTGTGTTAACGATGGCTGTACCCCAACCAAAACCTGGGTGGCATCGGCTAAGGCAGCTTATATGGCCGGCAAAAGCGCCGATTTGGGTGTACCGGTAAAGAAATTTGCCGTAAACATGCCCCGCATAAAAAAGCGCAAAGACGATATTGTAATGCAATCGCGCATTGGAGGGCAGCATGCGGCCGAGAAGACAAAAGGGCTTGATGTTGTTTTTGGCGAGGCAACATTTACCGGCGATAAAACCATTTCGGTGAAACTTAAAAATGGCAAAAAGCAAAACATCCAGGCCGATCAGATATTTTTAAATGTAGGCGCCAGACCGTTTATTCCCGAAATTGAAGGGTTGGCCGAAATCAAATATCTTACGTCAACAACCATCCTTGACCTGGATTATGTGCCGGAGCATTTATTGGTGCTTGGTGGTAATTATATCGGCCTGGAGTTTGGCCAGATGTTTCGCCGGTTTGGCAGCATGGTTACCATTTTAGAGAAATCAGGCAGAATAGTTTCGCGCGAGGACGAAGACGTATCTGCCGAAATGCAAAAGATACTGGAGGCCGAAAAGATTAATGTAATCACCAATGCGCATGCTACAAAATTTAAGCAGAAAACCGGCGGTAAAATAACCGTTACTGTAACCAGCAATGGAGAAGAAAAAAAGATAAGATGCAGCCACGTATTGGTAGCAGTTGGCCGTACACCGCAAACTGAAACGCTTGGATTGGATAAGGCTGGGGTAGAAACGGATGAAAAAGGCAACATCAAAGTAAACAGCAAACTGGAAACAAATGTACAAGGCATTTACGCCCTTGGCGATGTAAAAGGCGGGCCTGCTTTTACGCACATTTCGTATAACGATTATACCATAGTTTATCGCAACCTTATCGAAAAGCAAAACCTGAGCATTACCGACAGGTTGGTGCCTTATTGTATGTTTACCGATCCGCAACTTGGGCGGGTAGGGATTGACGAGGCTGAAGCCAGGAAACAAGGATTGACCTATAAAGTAGCCAAACTGCCTATGGCACATGTGGCCCGCGCCATTGAAACCGGCGATACCCGTGGTTTTATGAAGGCTATAGTTGATGTTGAAACCAGGAAGATATTAGGGGCAACGGTTTTAGGGCCCGAAGGCGGCGAAATTATGACCGTGCTGCAAATGGCTATGGAGGGTGGAATTACCTACGACACGATTCGCTATTTTATTTTTGCCCACCCCTTATATGCAGAATCATTAAATAACTTATTCCTGGGACTTGAAGATTAGTTTTACCGCATGATTAAAGTTGACGGCATAAGCAAACAGTTTGGGAAGGTTAAAGCCGTTGATGACATCTCGTTTGAGGTGCAGCCCGGGGAAAATTTGATTTTGCTGGGTACCAGCGGCTGCGGGAAAACTACAACGCTTAAAATGATTAACCGGTTAATTGATCCTACCGGCGGCAGCATATACATTAACAATCAAAATATATTTGAGCAGCAGCCCGAAGTTTTAAGGCGCGGCATTGGCTACGTGCTGCAAAACAACGGCTTGTTTCCGCACTATACCGTGGCCGAAAATATTGCCATAGTGCCGCAGCTACTAAAATGGGATAAGAAGAAAACGGAAAACAGGACTGTAGAATTGATGGAGAAATTACACCTGGACAAACGTTATCTGCATGTTTATCCCAACGAGTTAAGTGGTGGCCAGCAACAGCGTGTGGGGCTGGCCAGGGCCCTGGTGTCAGACCCTCCGGTTTTGCTGATGGATGAGCCCTTTGGCGCGTTGGATAATGTTACCCGGTCAACCATTCATAAAGAATTTAAAGCCCTAGATGAATTGAAGCGTAAAACCATCATTATGGTTACCCACGATGTGCAGGAGGCTTTTGAACTTGGCGACACGATTTGCCTGATGGATAAAGGCAAAATTGTTCAATCGGGCACACCTGCCGAGTTACTATTTAGCCCGGCAAATGAATTTGTAGAGAGTTTTCTGAAAGATCAACGCCTGCAGCTGGAGTTCAGGGCCGTGCGTTTAAGTAATATTTGGGATTTGCTACCCAGTTCGCACAAAAAGGCAGATGGTTTGTCATTAGCCGCTAATATTGATGTGTGGTCGGCGCTCGAGGGGTTTAAGTTTAATGATCACGAAACCATCAGCATAATTAACGATACCGGCGAGCGTAAACATGTAGGCTTCGACCAGTTGATGGCAGGCTTCTATCAGTATAAAAACAACCAGGGTCATGAATGAGCATCAGCAAACCTTATTTGAGTTTATGAGCCAGCAGGCCGATAAGCTTACTGCGCAAACGCTGCAGCACATTGGGCTAACTTTCATCTCGCTTTTTATTGCCGTAATTATTGGTTTGCCGTTGGGTATTTTCATTACCCGTAAAATAAAATTATCCGGCCCTGTGCTGGGCATAGCGGGGATTTTGCAAACCATTCCCAGCATCGCCCTGTTGGGGTTCATGATTCCTGTGCTGGGTATTGGCGCCAAACCTGCTATTGTAGCCTTGTTGCTTTACGCGCTGCTGCCAATCATTCGTAATACCTATACGGGTATTACCGGGGTTGATGCCTCTGTAAAGGAGGCCGCTGTAGCCATGGGAATGAATAAGTGGCAGATTTTGTTTAAAGTGGAGTTACCTCTTGCCATGCCCGTTATTTTGGCCGGAATCCGCACCGCTACGGTGATAAATGTAGGCGTGGCAACATTGGCTTCATATATTGCCGCGGGTGGCTTAGGCGAGTTTATTTTCGGCGGCATTTCGCTCAACAATACCAATATGATATTAGCGGGCGCTATACCGGCAGCCTTGCTGGCCATCGTATTTGATTTCCTGCTGTCGCGGCTGCAGAAACTCAATTTTAAAAAAATAAAGAAAAGCACTTACGCATTGCCGGTTTTGCTGGCGGTGCTATCATCGTTGTATTTTATTCCATCGGCTTACGGCGGTAGGCTTACAGCGGGTTTTACGCCCGAGTTTATGGGCAGGCAGGATGGCAACCTGGGGCTTCAAAGTAAATACGGCTTAAAAATCCACACCGTGGTTATCAGCGATGCGGTGATGTACAAGGCGGCGTTTGAAAAACAATTGGATGTAATTAGCGGCTACTCTACCGATGGCCGGTTAAAGGCTTATGACCTGGTAGTTTTAGATGATGATAAAAATATTTTTCCTCCGTATTATGCTGCCCCCATTGTGCGCGATGAATCCCTGAAAAAATATCCTGACCTGGAAAAGACATTAAACCTGCTTTCGGGCAAAATAAATGATTCCATTATGACGGAATTAAACTACCGTACCGACTATCTTCACCAAAGCCCAGAAAGGGTTGCGAAGGATTTTCTGGAAGCGAATAAACTATATAAAACATCCCGCGAGGGAGCCGCCGGCATCATTCGTATAGGTTCAAAAATATTTGGCGAGCAATATATCCTGGCCAACATGTACAGCATGCTGATAAAGGGTTATACCAATTATGATGTGGCTACCAAAACCGGCCTGGGGGGTACAAAAATTTGTTTTGATGCCTTAACTAATGACCAGATAGACTTTTACCCGGAATACACAGGTACGGGCTTACTGGCCATTTTGCAGGCATCACCAAAAACGGTTGCCGAAGTATCAAAAAGTAAGGATAGCACTTATGATTATGTGCAGCAGGAGTTTGAAAAACGATACCAGGTAAAATGGCTCAAGCCTATTGGCTTTAATAATGCCTACGCATTAATGATGCGCAGGCAGCAAGCAAAAGGGTTAAATATTAAAACAATTTCAAACCTTAAACGATATTTGAATAGGAAGTAATTAGATGGATTTAGCTGATTGTTATAAAAAAGTCAGGCTGCGAACGGAGCAAATTTGCAGCCCGCTGCAAACTGAAGATTACGTGGTGCAGCCTGTGGTTGATGTTAGTCCGCCTAAATGGCATATCGGGCACGTTACCTGGTTTTTTGAAACCTTTATCCTGAAGCCGTATTTCATGGGCTACCAGGAATTTAACCCAAACTACAATTACGTTTTCAATAGCTACTATGAAACGGTAGGCAACCGCGTTATTCGTACCGACAGGGGTAATTTAAGCCGCCCTACAGTTGCCGATATTTACCGGTACCGGGCATACGTAGATGAAGCCATGGCCAAATTTCTGTGCCAGGAACCATCCGCAGAAGTGAAGGAATTGCTCATTCTGGGCTTTAATCACGAGGAACAGCACCAGGAACTTTTATTAACAGATATTAAATACATTTTAGGGCATAACCCGCTATTTCCGGCTTATGACGATGGCTATATATCACCAAAAATCGCCGCGGCTGAAAACACAGATTTCATTAAGATAGATGAAGGGGTTTATGAGATAGGCTACAATAGTGAAGGCTTTTGTTTTGACAATGAGCTAAACCGGCATAAGGTTTATTTAAATGCATACGAAATTAGCCCCAATTTGGTAACTAATGCCGAATACCTGGATTTTATTGGCAGCGGCGGATATCACGATTTTCGCCACTGGCATGCCGAGGGTTGGGATTGGGTGAATACCCATAAGGTTGAAGCTCCGCTTTACTGGCACCTGATTGACGACGAATGGCACAATTATACTTACCATGGCTTACAACCGCTTAGCTTAACGGGCCCGGTTTGTCATATCAGCTATTTTGAAGCGTATGCTTACGCCTCGTGGAAAGGACTAAGGCTGCCTACTGAATTTGAGTGGGAGGCCGCTGCAACAAATTTCAGCTGGGGCAAAAGTTGGGAATGGACAGAAAGCGCATACCTCCCCTATCCAGGATTTGCAAAGGCGCCGGGGGCAATCGGCGAGTATAACGGCAAGTTTATGGTAAACCAAAAAGTATTGCGTGGCGCATCAGAAGCAACATCGCCGGGCCACAGCAGGATAACTTACCGCAATTTTTTTCAAACACATTTACGTTGGCAGTTTACCGGCATCAGGCTTGCAAGGTAACCGCACAAAACAGGAAGATATGGACTCAACCTTTGCACAAACAAATTTAACGGCGGCATCAAACCCAAAAACAAATTCGTTTTATAATGATGTTATAACCGGCTTGCGCGGAACACCCAAGCGTTTAAATTCAAAGTATTTTTATGATGCCAATGGCGATAAGCTTTTTCAGGAACTGATGAACTGCGAAGAGTATTATCCAACCAATTGCGAGATGGAAATATTTTCGGAAAAGACAGACGAGATTACCAGCGCCCTTATTGCCGATGGTGATGCTTTTGACCTGATTGAACTGGGCGCCGGCGACGCCACGAAATCAACCTACCTGCTGAAAGATTTGCTGGATAAAAAGGCAGAGTTTACTTACCTGCCTATTGATATATCGGATAATGTAATCTCGTACCTCAATATTACTTTGCCTGTTACTTTACCCGGCTTGAATATTACCGGTCTTAATGGGGAGTATTTTGATATGCTTAAAAAAGCAGCTTCCATATCGTCAAGACGAAAAGTGGTGCTTTTTTTAGGGTCGAACATTGGCAATATGCCCGTGCCCGAAGCTATTGAGTTTTGCAGGGAATTACGCAATCACCTTTCTGAAGGGGATATGGTACTGATTGGGATGGACCTTAAAAAAGATCCTAAAGTGGTACTGGCCGCTTATAATGATAAAGATGGCATCACCAAAAGATTTAACCTTAACCTGCTGGAACGTATTAACCGCGAATTAGAGGGCAATTTTGATGTTGCCAAATTCGATCATTATCCAACCTACGATCCGGATTCAGGCGCCTGCAAAAGCTACCTTATAAGCCTGGAAGATCAACTGGTAACCATCGGCGGTAAAGAAACAATCTCTTTTCAAAAAGATGAATACATCTATATGGAGATTTCTCAGAAATTCACCATCATGCAAACAGATCAGATTGCTATTAACGCAGGCTTTGTGCCCTTGACCCAATTTTTTGACGGTAAAAAGTGGTTTGTGGATGCTATTTGGGTGGCAAATACCATATAAACACGATTTACAGGATTAGGCAGGATTCTGATTGTTCAATTGGTCTGAATCAAGATTCGTCGGATTTATCAGATTATAAATGATTCTTTCTGCAAATCAAATCTGATAAATCTGCTTAATCCGAGTTCAGAAAAAAATCCTGTAAATCGTGTCAAAGTAATTTTGGGTTCAGTTCAGAATCTATCAGTTCGCCAATGGGTTTGCCCATAAGCCATTTGTGATGATCGTTTTTTTGCCACTCGTTTTTATAAGGTGTAATACGGGCACCATCGGCAATGTAAATTACGGTCATTACCTCGCGCATTTTACCGGAGTTGTTGCCTGGCGCATTGTGGATGGTAAAACCGCGGTGCCAGGTGGCATCGCCGGCTTTCATGGTTTGAGCCCTGCTAATCGGGAAGCCTTTCTCCTTTACATAATCATCAAATGCCGATTCCGACTCGTCAGATATTTCATGGTTAAATACTGCACCGTTAGTATAAGAGTTTGATGCAAAGGTAAGCATGCCCATATCTACATCAATATCAACCAGTGGCATCCACATGGTTACCGTGTTGTTGGTATCTATAGGCCAGTAATATTGGTCCTGGTGCCATGGGGTGGGCCCTCCGCCGGCTTCTTTAAACAGGGCCTGATCATGGTATAACCGTACATTTTCAACCCCCATCAGCTCGGCGGCAATTTTGGCCATCCGTTTGGCAAAAACAAAGCGTTTTACGTTGGCATCTACCTGCCATAGGTTCATAATCTGTAAAAATGCTTTGCCGTAGGTATCCCGGTCTTCCAGTTTGCGTTTTTCGGTATTGTATCGCTCAACAGCGTCAACAATAACCGGTTGGTAAGCTGCTGTTTCTTCTTTTGAGAGTATATTTTGAATTAAGGTATGCCCCTTTTCACGGAACTCCAGAATGCTCTCTTCCGGTAATTTTATAAAATCATCCAGCGCTAACAGATCAGAAACCTTTGTATTCATATTTTTTTTAGTTTATATTCAAAGTAAGTTTAACTTTAGCTGACAAAAAATGAAATGAATGGTGTAATTATGGATTATTTTATCCATAAGCTAACTTTTTAATAAATTCTACGTTAAAATATGCAATGATAAAAGCCTCGTTCGAAGTTCTTCAGCCCTCCATTAGTCAATCGTTCCTTGTCAAAAAATTTGATAAGCTGGCATTTGACGCGCCGTACCATTTTCATCCTGAATATGAGTTAACTTGTATTTTAAAAGGAAGCGGCAAACGGTATGTGGGCAGTCATATGGAAGATTTTGTAACCGGCGATCTGGTGTTGCTTGGCCCCAATTTGCCCCACTGCTGGAAACTGGATATAACCACTGTGTTGCCCGAGGATGCAAGCGCCATTGTGATTCAGTTTAATGACGCGTTTTTGGGCGACGACTTTTTTAACAAATTTGAATTACTGCACATTAAAAAGCTTTTTCAGAAAAGCGGTTGCGGGATATCATTCCATTCAGAAACGCAGCAGGATGTAAAGCAAATGCTGCAAAGCCTGGTTGAAGAAAAAAGCAATTTCAGGGTATTGATAGGCTTGCTAGAGATATTGCAGCGCCTGGCATCATCTGACGAATATATTTTGCTTGATCAGCACCGCATTATAGCCGAGCGCTCAACAGCCGAGCAGGAACGCATTAATCCCGTATTTGCTTACCTGGTAGAAAATTTCAGGAAACAGGTATCATTAGATGCCGCAGCAAGTATTGCGAACATGACCACCAATGCTTTTTGCAAGTACTTTAAAAAAGTAACCCGCAAAACGTTTATGGAAACTATAATTGAGTACCGGCTTAATTACGCCATACAGCAATTGGTACAAACCGATAAGCCGATATCAGAAATATCCTACGAGAGCGGTTTTGGCGATGTATCCCATTTTTATAAAATGTTTAAGGCCAAAATGAATTTAAGCCCGCTTAATTATCGTAAAAGGTTTATGCGTAACCTTGCCAGCAGCGCCAAAAAACTATCGGCCTAAAATCAGGTTACATTAATTATACCGCGTTTTATTGCGTATATAACCAGGCCCACCAGGTTTTTTGATCCCGTTTTTTCAAATAAACGCGCCCGGTAACCTTCAACAGTACGTACACTCAGAAAAATTTTATCGGCTATCTCCTGGTTTGAGTATTCCTGGCAAACCAATTTCAGTACTTCAACCTCGCGTTCGTTTAAGTCGGCTTTGTTTGCGGCAATACTTTCGGAGTGATCGTTGCCTACCAGCTGCTTAATAAGGGTGATGGACAGGTGTTCGTTAAAATAGAAACCTTTGTTATGCACCGTTGATACAGCCTCGATAATTTCTTCCGGTTCGGCATTTTTTAGCAGGTAGCCAGATGCCCCGGCTTTCATCATATCAACAATATACTTGTCTTCGTTAAACATCGATAGCGCAAGTATTTTGATGGTTTTATGATGCTGATGTACCAAAGCCGCCGTTTGGATACCGTCCATTTCGGGCATTTTAATATCCATTAAAAGCACATCGGGAGTTTGGGTTGTTAATAAACCCATCAATTCTTTACCGTTTGAAGCTTCAAGTATTAAGTCAAAATCTTCACAATCTTCAAGGGTGGCTTTTAAACCGTTCCTGAAAATTTTATGATCATCTACTATACCTAATTTAATTGTACCCATTGATTAACAAATAGTTGGCTAAAGATAGATTAAAGATACAAAACTAAACTATTTTTAATTTAATAGTGGTAAGGCTGCCACTTAATGGCTTGCTATAAATGTTAATTTCGCCGTTGATGAGCTGTACCCGGCTCTCGAGGTTTTTAATACCAAAGCCTCTTTTTACTTCGGGAAGGTTAAAACCAACGCCATTGTCTTTAAATTCCATCACCATAAAATTGCCTTCGCGGTTAATGGAAAGGTGGATAACCGATGCATCGGAGTGTTTAATAGCGTTGCCAAAAAGCTCCTGTGCTATGCGGTAAAGCGTAAGCTCAATCTCTTGCGGAAACCGCTGATCGGGCATGTTTTTGCTAAACTTTACCTTGATGTGGGTAGTTTGCTCCACCTTGCTTGCCAGGGCTTCAACAGCCACCAGCAGGCCATAATCGGTAAGTACAGGTGGCAAAACGTTGTGAATAATATTGCGTATCTCCTGTATGCATTCGTCGGTAAGCCTGCGGGTATCAGCCAGTAATGGCTGGGTGGTATCGGTGGTACAGTTTTTATCCAGCCGGTGCAGGTTAAGCTTTATAGCCGATAACACCTGGCCTACGCTATCGTGTAAATCTTCGGCCAGGCGTTTTCGTTCGCTTTCCTGTGTTTCAAAAACTGCAGCCATCAGGTCGCTTTGGCGCGCGTCATGCAAGGCCCGCAATTCAACCTGGTTTTTGATCATTTTACGCTGGTAAATAATCACGAAAAAAAATAAGCAGGTGATTAATACAACCACCACTAATGTACCGATAATTAATACCGGGATCAGGTTGTTTTCCGGGGCTGGCAAAGTAATCCTACTGTAAATAATATGTTTGCAATTATGTTGGTTAAACTGTTTATCATATAATAATTGTGCTGATCTTCGGCAGGTATGTGGGTAAGTAGCATAAACAAAAATATGTTTACAGATGAATAAAACAGCACGCCTGCATTTATCCAAAAGAGGCTTTGCTTCTCAATGTCGATATATTTTAATGGATTCAATAATTTATAAAAATAAATTATTGAAAAGATAATCAACATTAAACTCAATGATGTTATAGATAGCGACGGATAAATAAATAGGTTTTGTGCATCATATAATGTAATAAGTATTGAAACGGTACTCAATATTACAACGGTTTTCTTTAAGGCGCGTTCTACATAGATATTGTAATACATCAGCCCCAAAAGCACAACACTAACTACTACAAATCCATATAATACTGGCATTGTATTTCTTACCTTCCATTGATATAATGAAATCCACATACCCGCATCAACCAAAAAATTGATCAAAAGATATAAAGACGCTATTTTTAGGGTCTTATTCAATTGCCGATAGGAATACAACGCGACTAACACAGGTGCAAAACCTGATATCACTGAAATATTGGCGAACCATGTATCTAAAGGCATATCAAAATAAGCTATTTACGACTTTGAAGATCCACTAAGTGCACTGCCTTGAGGGCAGCCAGAAGAACCGGGGCACGGCACAGACATATCGCCAACTGTATATGTCGACGCTGTTGCTGCAAGTTTCAATGTTTTCAACTCGGCGTGTCCATTTGGTGTTGATATCTTACCGGTTTTTGCATCTGGTAACTGATCTTCACCATCGGCAGATACTCCTACTATTACAAAATGTTTTTGACCTTTAACATTAGCAAAAACGGATAAAATAAAATTACTTACTGATACCCAGAACTTTTGCCATCCGCTAAGTTTTTCATCATTAGCATAGTAGATGCGTATGCCCATACAACCATCCTGTTGCAGGATATGGTTAAGGATTTTGTTACCGAAAAATTGTGAAACGGTATCATTAGGATGTCTGTGCCTGTGATTTCGTGTCCATTGAGCTGCAAGTTCAAGATCGATGGCGGCGCCTTCATCGCCGGTAATTGGGTTGGTGTCTCTTGTTGGTTTGGTTTCCATTGTTGATTTAGTATAGAGGGTTAGGAATTAGTTTGGCTAAAACTAAGATTAATAAGTTGTTATTTCAACAGGGCCACGGGTTTTGGCGGTTGTCTCGTTATTTGACATGTTTTTGTAAGCTATTCATTTACAGCCAATAGCGAATTTATCTGTTTTTTACACCGGGTGGATATTACGTATTTCTACGCAGCAAAAACTGTAGTACTACGTGGGCATGATATGAACTTATGATAAAATTGAAATGGCAGCCAGGGGATTGGCGTTTAACAAATATTAACAACTTTATTACGGGATAAATATATTTATTATAATAAATATATTTTATATTGCATTTGTATTAATACATCAATAAGTAATTAATCAAATCTTAAACCATAAACCAATTAACATGAAAACAGAAATGTTGAGTACCGTACTTGACCCTACCACTGTAGGCGAATTCATTACCGAAAACCTTTACCAGGAACTTGCTCAAAACTTTAGGGCTAAATTTCCATCAGAAACCCGTTTTGTAAACCTGTCTAAATCGGCCGTTGAAACTGTTCTTAGTGACAGCAACGTATCGGGCATTAAATTCATGAACGGCCTTACCGATGTAAATGACCCATCATCAAGGATTCTGGTGCTCATACCGGCCAATTACACCATGAACAACAGCCTGCCAAATGCAGTTATTAAAAAGGATGGCTTTATCACCAATACAGGCGAGGTGATTTCATTAGAAAAAACCTGGCAAGTGCTTTTTAACCACGTGCTTAACCTTAAGAAGCTGGATGCGGGCATGCATTACACAAAAATTAACCGCGGATCGTTTTTAGGCAGGAAATTATTGACGGCTCTTGCTGAAGAGGCAGTTAATGATAACTTAATCTATACTTTTGGATACAATATCGAGATGAATTATCCTTATAAAGCGCTGATTTATCCAGAAACTAATGCATTCTATATAGGTGATCAATCTTATCCTTGCCCTGGTTCATCAGGCTGTCCAACAACAGGAAAAGACCCTTGCGCCCTTACCCGTATTGCAACCAACTTTGCCGGCAAAGAAGCTGACGGCCAGCTAAATGTGCTGAGGGGTTTCAGGGATAAAATATTACAGGAAAAATTCAACGGCGCCGAGATTGAAAAGTATTATACGATATCTGCATCCCTGCTTGAGGCTATTGATAAAGAACAAAACAAGGCCGTTATATTTAAAGAGATTTATGACAAGTATATTCAAACATCAATAGCTTCCATAAACAATAACGATGAGGCAACTGCTTACAGCCTTTTCCAGGAGGCAATGCAACATTTGACGGACACCTATTTATATCAATAAGGAGTTTCCAGGTCGAAAAAAGCGCCTTCTCCTACGGAAAAGACGCTTTTTTCGTTTATTGAATTATCCTGTTTTAAATATCATCCCCCTCCGCGTATTTCTACGCAGCAAAAACTGTAGTAGTACGTTTTCAATCGCGTACAATCATAGGGCATAAAACAGTAGTAGCAACGTTGATAGGGGCTTTTTTTAGTGAAACCTTTGACATAACAAAACAGCAGGGCTGTAAAAAGTTATGGAGCGTGCCGAAAATCCAATCAAAGAGTAGGCGGGAAGAAAAATCTAAAAACAAAAACCTATGAGCTTTACTATTAAAGGCAACCTACGCGGTTTGCTATGTTCTGATTGCGAGCTGCCGGTATCGGGCAACTCGGTAAAGGTTTACAAAACCTTTGATAGGGCCAACGAAACCCGCCTGGCCGTAGCCGATGCCAAACAAACGTTTCACCAGGTTACCGATGCAGAACTGAAAGAAAAAGAAAAACTGTTTATAGCCGAAGCCAAACTGCAGGATAACGGCGATTTTGTGATTGAGATAGGCGACAAAAGCGGCTACGATGGCGGTACGCTTGATGTTGACTGGTATTGCGGCAATACCCCTATAAAAATTGGGCCACACCACGCTAAAGACCTTTCACTCCAATTTCATATCACTACCCTGCAACCGGCTTTCAAGCAAACCGAAAGCGGGCAGGTTGCTTTTTTTGAATACAGGATAGACCCTAAATGGTTTTGCCGCATCCTTACCCTGTTAGACATCTGGGTAGTTTGCGGAATAGTAACCGACTGCGAAACTAAAAAGCCAATATCGGGTGTTAAAGTATTTGCTTACGACGTGGACCTGATACAGGACGATACCTTGGGTAATGCCTATACAGATAGCAATGGCAAATTTACCATTGTATATCCGGGCGCCAATTTCAGGCAAACGCTGCTTTCGCCGTTTTTAAATGTAGAGTGGCCAGCCGGCCCGGACTATTATTTCAGGGTGGAATCTTCGTCGGGCGCGGTTTTATTGCAGGAAGACCGTACCCGCGGCCGCCAAACCGACAGGCACAACGCCCATAATTGTTTCTGCGTAAAACTTTGCATAAAAGATGGCGGCATTTATACCAGCGATGTGCCTTGGTTTACATCAGTAGGGGAATTTAATATCACATCAGATATTGATGCATCAGGCAAAACACTTTTTGCTAAAGCAGGCGTTACCGGCGCGGTGGGCGGTGTTGGTTATGGTTTCTTTGGTATTGTAAACCTCAAAGGTTACGCTACCAAAAAAGTACCCACAGCGCCATCAAGCGCGCTTTATTACCGCTTTAGGTATTCATTGGATAATGTAAACTTTAACGCGGTAACCAGCGCCCAAATGGATAGCAAGCTTAAAGTGGCTACCCGGCAAATTACCTGGAACGGTGCTGTAGCTTTCCAGGATGTAATTGTTGATACCATTTTGCCGGCATCACCACAGGATAGCATCCCTGCCGATAATTATCCTAACCCCATACTGCCGCATATCATAAACCCCGATGCCAATGGCTGGATAAGGGTTGACCAGCCTGCAATGGATAATGGCTTTTATGGTCCGCTTGTGCGCTTAAACACCAACTCCATCATTGGCGGAGGGAGTGCAAGCGCCGGTTTAAACCCGGGTGATGCTGTAGGTATGGCCGATCAAAAAAACGGCAAAATCTTATACCTGCAATTTCAAACTACAGACGACCCGGCCAACGCCGCATCGCCCAACCTGAAAACACAATCAATCATCGGAAAAATTTATGTAAACAACTGGGACGAGGTTAACCTGATTAAGCTGGAAGAGTTATACAGTAACGGGTTAAGCGGATGCTCGCCGGTTAAAACAACAGCCCATATTGATTATACTATTGATCATGAGTTATTAGCCAGCTGGGGTATCAGTGTATGGTCAAACGCCACAGGTTATGTTAGCGGTTTCCCATCCGGCAATGCCCCAAGAGGTGCGGCCTCGCAAATTGTGCTCAACAATCCACCTGCTGCATCATCAATTGTGATAAACCCGTTGTTTGAAAACTGGCCATCATGTGCATACATGCTTAAGTTAACCACTTATCGCAAACTGACTACCGGAGACGACAACGATCACGGAAAAGATAATCCCGTACTTTTTTGCAGATAGTAAGGTATTAAAGAATTGCCAAAGGGTATCGCTTAACCGGGATACCCTTTTTGTATTAAAACAACCTTAGGATATAAGAAAATTCATACACCAGGAACACGATAGCCAGCACGGTGTGAAATACTTTGTTATCCACTTTTATGGCCACCTTGCATAACTCAAAATGGATAGCGTTGCGGATAGGGCCTCCCACGGTATACCGGCTGTAGCAGGCCTGGCCTTTTATGTATATCTAACGGATAACAAAGCAGACAAGGATTTTTATAGTTGTCATTCCAATCCAAATACTTTTTTATTCTCCCTCAATAATTCTCCCTGATCGCCCGTTTGTACAATGTTTGCACAAACATCCACAACCCCGGGGTAATCGTTTTGGCTAAATCAAAAGCAGATTCGGCTAAATCCGTTGTGCCCTTGCAACCGACATTTGTTTCATCAAAAATTGCTAAACTTATGAAAGTATTTGTTACAGGGGCCACGGGCTTCGTCGGTTCTGCCATTGTACAGGAATTATTAGGTGCTGGTCACCAGGTTTTGGGCCTTGCCCGTTCGGAGGCTGCTGCAAGTAAACTGTCGGCGGCAGGAGCCACGGTGCATCACGGCGACCTGGAGGACCTGGATAGTTTGCGGAGCGGCGCAACAGCCGCGGACGGCGTTATCCACGCGGGTTTTATCCACGATTTTAGCAGATTTAAAGAAGTATGCGAAGTAGACCGGCTGGCTATCGGGGCCATTGGCGAGGCGCTTGCAGGATCTGAAAAACCGTTCATCATAACATCGGGCACCGCCCTGGTTAGTCCGGGCAGGCTGGCTACCGAGGATATCATACAGCAACCAAATCCCGCGTTTCCCCGGGCTTCGGAAGCAGCAGCAGATGGCGCCGCTGCGCTGGGTGTAAAAACTTCAATAATCCGTTTGTCTCCATCCGTACATGGTGATGGCGATCTTCATGGCTTTGTCCCTATACTCATCAACATTGCCCGCCAAAAAGGTGTTTCTGCCTATGTAGGTGATGGCCTTAACCGCTGGAACGCGGTGCACCGGTTGGATGCCGTTCGTTTGTACCGGCTGGCTTTAGAAAATGGCGGCAAAGGCAGCCGGTTTCATGCTGCTGCCGAAGAAGGGGTTACATTTAAGGCCATCGCCGAAGCTATCTCAAAGCAACTTAATATTCCGGCCGTGTCTGTATCTCCTGAAGAGGCTGTTGAATATTTCGGCTGGTTTGCAGGCTTTGCCGCTATTGATTGCCCGGCTTCAAGCAAACTTACACAGGACAGTTTGAACTGGCACCCGACACAACCTACATTACTTGCCGACCTGGAACAGGGCGTATACACCAATATATAAACCGAAATCATTATGAAAATTGTTGTTACCGGTTCATTAGGAAACATAGGTAAACCATTAACTCAAATATTAGTTGGCCAGGGGCACGCCGTAACTGTGGTAAGCAGCAACCCAAAAAAACAGCAGGACATTGAAGCTTTAGGCGCAAAAGCGGCTATTGGCTCTATTGCCGATGTTGAATTCCTGGCCCGGAATTTTACAGGGGCTGATGCTGTATACGGCATGATACCACTAAGTTTTACCGAACCAGACCTGGGTAGCTATTTACGCCGTATGGCACAAAATTACACACTGGCCCTGCAACGGGCCCCAATTAAGCGGCTGGTAGTCATGAGCGGCTGGGCGGCTGATTTGATACAAGCAGAAAATGTTGAAGATGTTTTTGATGCGCTCACCGGTGTTTCCATCACCGTTATGCGGCCGGCCTCTTTTTACACCAACTTCTATCAATCGATGGACCTTATCCGGGGCAAAGGGCTCATGGGCAAATTCCTTACCTTGTGTTACTCTGGTTTGTGGGCTTTGCTAACCGGTAAAACCGGCCTGCTGATGGGGAACTACGGCGGGGATGACCGAACGGTTTTTGTATCTCCCCTTGATATTGCCGATGCGGTGGCAGAAGAGCTACTGCTGCATCCCGAAAAGAAAACCATCCGCTACGTAGGCAGCGAGGAAATGACTTGTAACGAAGCCGCTCAAATCATCGGTACGGCGATAGGCAAACCCTGGCTTAAATGGGTATTGCTCACAGACAAGCAAATGCTGCAAGGGCTGAAGATGGCCCGGTTACCGCAAAAGCTGGCCGAAACGCTGGTAGAAATGCAGGCCGCAATGCATAGCGGCAAAACCTTACAAAATTTCCACCGTAGCCAGCCCAGGATGGGTAAAGTTAAACTGGCCGACTTTGCCAAAGAATTTGCCGCGGTGTATAACAAAAAATAGGTATATTGACATATGAGCAGCAATCAGCCTTTACGGTTCAAAACCATCACCGAATATCACCGGGCTGCGGGGCTACCCAAGCCAGAACACCCGCTAATCAGCCTGGTTTGGATGGATACCGTTACCCCGCCCATCACCGAAGGATCGTTCAGCCTCATCTTCGATTTTTACTCTATTTCGATGAAAAGGGTACACAATGCTAAATTCAAGTACGGCCAGCAGGCGAGTGATTTTGACGAAGGTGTATTGTTTTTTATGGCACCCGGCCAGGTTTTTGGTATTGAACTTGAAAAGAGCACGATGCATAGGCCCGAGGGCTGGATGATACTGATACACCCGGATTTTTTATGGAACACAACGCTGGCAAAAACCATCAGGCAGTACGAGTTTTTCAGCTATTCTGTATTTGAGGCCCTGTACCTTTCTGATAAGGAAGAAAACATGCTTACAGGCATTGTACAAAACATTGAGCAGGAGTATCATGCCAATATCGACCGGTTTAGCCAAAATGTGATCATTGCGCAGCTGGAACTTTTGCTTACCTATGCAGAACGCTTTTACCAACGCCAGTTTATCACCCGCAAGATTGCCAGCCACGAGATACTAACGCGTTTAGAAGACCTGCTTTCTGCCTATTTCAACAGCGGCAGCCTTGCTAAACAAGGCTTACCCGGGGTGGCCTATATTGCCGAAAATTTAAATATTTCGCCCGGTTATCTCAGCGGGTTGCTAAAGTCGCTTACGGGCCAAAGCACACAGCAACATCTTCACGACAAACTAATTGAACTCGCTAAGGAGAAGCTATCAACCACCAGCCTGTCTGTCAGCGAAATTGCTTACGAACTGGGTTTTGAGCACCTGCAATCTTTCAGCAAATTATTCAAAACAAAAACTAATTTATCGCCGCTGGAGTTTCGCCACTCTTTCAATTAAAACAATCGATGTTTTGGCAGATAGCGGGTCGATGTTACCAATCCTTGTTAATTTCTATTCAATACTGTTTTCCTACTAAATAAGTTACCTCATCTCCATGTACCCGGTTTCCGCCGGGCGGCCATGACTTGCACGTTTAAAGGGAGTTTAAATATTTTAAAGAATGCATATTGAATTTGTTGTGAACTATAGTTTTGGATACAACAAACGAAGATATGGTTAAATCTATCCGGCGGGCGATAGCAACCTTTGTAGTGTTAAATACACAACATTATGAAAATTATCATTACAGGTTCTTTAGGGAACATTAGCAAACCGTTGACAGAAAAATTAGTACAAAGCGGGCACCAGGTAACCGTCATCAGCACCAGGCCGGAAAGACAGGCCGAGATTGAAAATATCGGCGCGAAAGCAGCAATCGGGTCTATGGAAGACGTTGATTTTTTAACGACCACTTTCGCGGCGGCGGATGCCGTATACTGTATGGAATCACTTGCGCCAAACGCTTTTTTTGATAAAAATTTGGATGTAACAGCCGCCATTATCCAAATATGCAAAAATTACCAAAAGGCTATCCAGCAATCAGGCGTTAAGAAGGTTATTCATTTAAGCAGTATTGGGGCGCATACCGATAAGGGCGTTGGTCTTTTGGGGTTCCATTATAAAGCAGAACAGATTTTTAACGAATTGGCCAATGACGTGAGCATTAAGTTTATGCGCCCGGTTGGTTTTTATTATAACATGCTGGCATTTATACCTACCATAAAGGCCCAGGGCACAATTGTAAGTAATTACGGAGGCGATAACAAAGAGCCATGGGTTTCGCCGCTGGATATTGCCAGTGTTATTGCCGAAGAATTTGACAAGCCATTTGCAGGCCGTACCGTTCGTTATATTGCCAGCGATGAGGTGACTCCGAATGAGGTAGCAAAAGTTTTAGGTCAGGCGGTGGGTAAGCCTGATCTGCAATGGACAGCAATCCCGGATGAGGCGTTTTTAAACAGACTCGTAAGCTTCGGCATGAACCCGCAGACGGCCAGGGGTTTCGCCGAGATGAATGCCGCGCGACTGAATGGTGTGCTCTATGAGGATTATTATAAACACCGCCCGGAGTTAAGCCCGCATAAGCTGAACGACTATGCCAAAGAGTTTGCAGCAATTTACCATCAGCAATAGTATTTGCTCCCTGCAGCAACCCACTGTGTGTACACATCTTTTGGGTCTTATCAATTAATAAAACCAGTTGTCATTTCGAACGAACTGGGGCGGGCATTGAGCGTTGGCGTGAGGAGAAATCCTATACGTCATGCTTGCAAACTTGCGTGGTGCGATGCAAATCGTATAAGATTTTTCGCTACGCTCAAGAGATAGTTTCTCTTTCGCTCTCCCGCACAACCCCACGTATGCTCTATCGAAATGACAATTTTCTTTACTTAGAGAGATGTGTACACACAGTGGCTGCAGCAACATGCCAGCCCGTTCAATATGTTAGGCTGGCAAAAAAACGACATCGATGGGTATTTGATTTTGCCTTTATCTTTTTTAAGGAAGAGGATTGGATAGTCAGGTGGTAATACCCCAAATTAAACCTATTAAATGAAGTAATAATTGCTGAGAACAGCTTTATTACTTCATTTTTTGCTTAAAGCCCGGGAGCACTTCATCGGAATATTTTTTGGACAGGAGACAGGCCAATCGCTTTGCGGATGGCAGGCACCACCAGCACTTTCATAAGGTAATTACCGATGAATAACCCTTGCTTGAGTTTGTTTTTACCAAACATCGCCAGCATGTGTTTTAAAGCATTGGGTTGATGCATCCATTCGGTGTTGAATAAGGTATCCTGCCCAATTCTGCCAAACCGGGCGAACATTTGCTTTTCATAATGGGCGATAGCCTGCCGGGTATCACTGAATTTGGCATCAGTAAGTGCTTCGCTCAGTTGCAGCGCATCCAGCATGGCCATATTAACGCCTTCACCTGCAAAGGGCGGCATCCAGTGGGCCGCATCGCCCAGTAGCGTAATGTTGGGTTTGGCGTCCCATTTTTGGTCAAGTGGCATACAGTATTGGGGCCTGGGGATGAACAGTGTGTCGGCACTTTCAAACAGTTCCCACCAAACCGGGCTCCATTCTGCAAACTCCTTTTTAAACCAGGCCAATACCTGCTGGTTATCATTAAAGTTGATGCCGCTTTCCTTCGCCCAAAACTCATTGGATTTAAAGCTGACGCCAAAACCAAAACTTCCGTCGCCTTTTGAACTAACTATTAGCGTTTTTTGGTTTCCGTAGGCAAATATTTTTCCGCCCTTTAACAACTGATGAATTACAGGGGCTGTTTTTGCAGCATCTTTGAGGGCTCCTTCCAACATGGTGATACCGGTCCAGTAGGGTTTAATGCTTGTAACAAATGGCCTTATTTTGCTGTTCGCACCATCCGCGCCAATAACCAAATCGGCCATGATGGTGTTGCCGTTTTGAAAAACCAGCTTCCAGGTGTCCTGTATTTGTTCAATGGATACAATGTGGCTGTCCCAAACAACGGTGCCTGGCAATAACGAATTCAATAAAATCTGCCTAAGTGGCCCCCTGTCAATTTCGGGACGGTAATTTTTATCGCCAAATTTTTCGGTACTTATTTCGGCGTGCTGATCTGAGTAAATTGCCAACTGGCTGTCTGTTACGCGCACAAGTTCGGCTCCGGGGCGATAGTGGGTTTTAAATTCATTCATCAAGCCTGCTTTAGTTAAAGCGGCCAGACCCGACTCAGCATGCAGGTCAAGCGCGCCGCCCTGCAGCCTTACTGCGCCATTGATGTCCCGTTCATAAACTTTTACGTTTGCACCTTTGAGTTGCAGAAGCCGTGCAAGTGTTAAGCCGCCCGGGCCTCCGCCAATAATCGCGATGTTTTTGTGTTGAATGTTCATGTAGGCAAAACTACCCCTTAGGCAAAGCCGATAATAGTATAAATCGGTCGTTTTGATTTTTGGCTAACTCTTTTGGCACCACGCCTGAAAACCTTTTTATCTCTTTAATAAAATGTGTTTGATCGGCAAAATTCTGCTCCGGGAAAAGTTTACCGTCCCTGATTTGCTGCAGGGATGCCCTGAACCGGAAAATATTGCAATATGCTTTTAAAGAAATGCCAAACTGCTCATTAAAATAACGGTTGATTTGCCTGCTGCTCCAACCTACGCTGCCGGCTAGTTCCTGAACAGTTAGCGACCCATTGGAAGCATAAATCAGGCGAAACAATTTCTGCTTGCGGTTGTCGATGCCGCTTTTAACAAGGCCGAGCATCGTTGCCGAAATTTTTTGACAGAAGGTTTCAAAGTTCCCCAGGTCATCAGCGGTGATGTTCCAAAACCCTGGCGGTAAGCGCCGCCCTTCATTTAATACAGAAGCCATTTTAATATCCAGCAGGTACTCAATAGCCAATAGTTTAAAACTGACGGCAAACATCACCATATGGGCGGGAATTGAGGCCTGATCGGGCTGGGTATCGAGGCCCCGCAGCGTGGCATGAAAAGGCTGGTTGGCGGCAACAGAAAATATAATATCAAACCGCCCGTCGGGCAGCACAACAATCTCCCTGGCGTTAGCCGACTCATTCCGGATCATCCAGAAGCTTTCCACAAAGTCGGCAAGTCCGGTAGCAGGCTGGGTGGTTTTTAATTCGAAACCCTCTTTTACCATTAATTTATCGGCATTGTTAAGTATTGTTCAACTCAGGAAAAACGCATCTAATTGGGTTAACATAACTTAACACATTTCAGGCAATTTATTTACAAACTACTGATAATCAATATTTTATATTTAATCATGGTTAACACTAAACTTGTCGTTCAATTTAGGCGCATCCAAACACGTGTGCCTGTTGTTGGCCAATACAAGTCCCTTAAGTAGTCGGATCATTTAACCAGGATCAGCCAATAAAACAAGGCGTTGTTTGATGCTTATATCTTCCCAACACCATAGGTTCATTCCATTAGCTATTTAGATGCGTTTATCCTGTGCGTTCAACTATACCAATCTAACGCTAATTAAAGGGAAATCGAAAATATTTTCAGAGATTAAATTTTTTGTTCGATTGTGTTAATCAAACTGGCATAAATGGCTTGTGAGCGTGTATGGATCAAAGCATTCGGGATTCATTTACATTATGGGTTGTGATTCGACGGTCCGGCAGCTTAAAGCGGGTTGGCGACTCAACAGGCTATTATTCTAATATATGACACTCAAAGCCAAGGTCGGCCAGTAACTGAATGATATTTGAGGTACAAAATTTTTCACCTTTCACCCTCAGTATGCTATCGCAATCATCCAGGTCAAAGTTTATTTCGGCAAAAGGCAAATAATGTTGCAGTACTACAACCAGTGCAGTTGCGTGCGCCGGGTTTTTAACATTAGTTTTAAAAATTTCAAACATGGCCGTTTTCTTGCGACGAAGCGATTAACATTAATTTTCGTTATGAATTGGCTGGTTATATTTAAAGTAGCTATTAACCGCGCACCCATAGTCATCAAATTTGCATTATACACGCAGGGTTTAATAACAAAACGTAGCCGAAACGGGCAAATTAAAGCCGGAAACGGAATAAGACGGAAACGGAATAAGACGGAGCAAAAAAAGTTGAAATAAGTGTCGAAAGTTTCATTGGAAAACTATAGCTGGCTATCAATACATATTAGCCTTTTGCAAGCCAGCTCAAAAATTGCGGTGCCTTGCCTTTGCTGACAATAACCTTTTCGGCAAATGGCACGTTGAGGTTTATAGAAAGTTTTCGCGAAAAAAAATTAGATACATCTTTTATAGCCTTCCGGCAAACCAGGTATTGCCTGTTTGCCCTGAAGAAGTAATTGCCGGAGATACGCTCCAACTCATCAAGGTTTTTATTGGGATAAAACGTTTTTCCCGAAAACGTAAGCAGGTGGGTAATTTCGTTGGCCAGGTAAAACATGGCTATATCGTCCAGGCTAACCGGGATGATCTTATCCCGGTGATAAACAAGCACCGAAGCTGCCTTCTCCTTTTCTTTTCGCGCCAGCATCTGTATCAGGGCTTCATACTGTGGTGTTTGGTCTGTGGAGAACAGCTCTTTTAACCGCCTGTATTTTTGAAGGGCATCGTTCAGCGTTTTACTGGTGAATGGCTTCAGGATGTAATCTATCCCATTCGCCTTAAAAGCATCTAAGGCGTACTCGTCATAAGCAGTACAAAAAACTACGGGCACGGCTACCAATCCGGCAACAAAAATTTCAAAACTAAGCCCATCCCCCAATTGGATATCGCTAAAAATCAAGTCTGGCGCATCGGCTGTTTTAAAATATGCAAGGCCCTCTTTTACCGACTTGATTTGTACAATATCCACAGGCTCATCCATCAGTTTCCTGATGTTCAGCTCCAGGTCATCGGCAACCAGGCCTTCATCTTCAATGATTACGATGTTCATTTTTTAACAATTTTATAGATACCGAAAACGAGTTCTGTTCTTCATTAATGATAATATCATCCCCCGACCATATATGGTATCTTTCGGCCAGGTTGGCCAGGCCATAATTGGTTGATGCAACTTTAATGTTTTTTACCTGCCGGTTATTACTGATAACCAGCCAGTCATCATGTTGGCTAATGGTTACACAAAGTGGATCTTCACGGGTAAAATTATTGTGTTTAATGGCATTTTCCAACAACGGCTGCAGCGAAAACGACGGCAGGTAGTATGCTTTTAAAGTTTCTTCGGGCAGCGTTATTGAGCAATTGAGGGCGGTACCAAACCTTATCCGCTGCATTTCCAGGTAATCCAATAAAAGGCTCACTTCATCTTCCAGTTTGGATACGTTTGATGTATGATGAAATATGGATGCCCTTAAAAAGTTGGCCATGTGCACAATATAGGTATCGGCAGTTTGCACATCCTTATGATATAACGCTTTCAATGTATTTAACGCATTGAACAAAAAATGAGGTTGTATCTGTTGTTTTAGCAGCAGGTTGGTAGCTTCGGCATTGGCTGCCTTTAGCCTGGAGAGCTCCAGCTCGCTGTATAGTTTATGCTCGTATAACAAAACCGAATCGTGCAAAATCATAATCATGGTATTAATTACGATACCGGAGCCAACAAAGGCAAAAAACAAACCAATATCCCAAAAGGACCATTTTTTATGGGCTACATAAGCAAATACGGGCCATAGCGCAAGGTAAATAAATACACTTGCAGGGTAAGTTAACAAGCGGCGGTATATCGTAAATTTTTTTGACCGCACCTGAAACCGCGGCAGTAAAAGGAGCATCAAACCTACATCGGCATAACCAACCACTAAAATTCCCGACATGGTTAACAATGTATAGGGCAACACCGGCTCGGTAGAACCACTGCGGGAAATGATAAGATAAAAGATAACGCCGATAATTACCGATAGTAACCAGCTTAAGCGATTTAAACGTTTTACGGGCAAACTCTCCTGCATATAAAACAAATGTAGCTAATAGATTATACGTATGCATTTATCATGTACCGAAGCGGGCAAAACCAACGCCCAACCGCCCGGGCGACAGGCTAAAAAGGCAATTGAACAGGCCGGAGACTTCAATTTAAGCTGCCTCTCCGGCCACTCCAAAATTAGCAGCTATCAAAAGCACCGGCACGCAGATTTTCTTAATCAATTCAAAGCACTGTATTTCGTCAATGAGGCGGCCAGTTGCATAAAGGCACGTTTCATTCAAATTCATGAGCATAACCTTCGGGTGCAATTATGCCCGTTTCGCTATGTTTTTGATAACCCGCTATAGGCAGTGCCAATACCTTCGCCTTCAAATAATGTTAAAATTAAATTTTACAACTATGAAAAAAACCACTGTATTATGCCTTAACATGCTTGCAGGCTTGCTGTTTATCTTCCTGGCTTCTTATACACAAGTGCGGGAAACACCGGTAAAGGTTACCGGGATCAGGTCCCAGAAAGGCAAAATCATTCTTAATGTTTTTAAGGATAACGAAAGCTACGACAATGAACAGCCTTACAAAAAATTCACATTCGATAAAAAGCCGCTCAATAACGGCACGCTCACGGTAATGTTAGGGCTTGAACCTGGCACTTATGGTATAACCCTCATCGACGACGAAAACGGGAACGGCAAAATCGACAAGAATTTGATAAGAATGCCCAAAGAAGGCTTCGGCTTCTCCAACTTCTTTATGGAAAAGCTCAAAAAGCCGGCATTCGACGACTTTAAAGTCGATTTAAAAGCTACGGCCAAAGTTGACATAAAAGTAAAATATATGTAAGCCCCGGCCGGATAAACGAAATCACAGAAACTATCATTCTACATGAAAAAAGCATTAAAAATCAACATGAAAACTTCAGCAATTTATAAGAAAGTGTTAACGGGCATAGCCCTGCTTACAGCCGCGATATCCTTTTCGTCATGCGAAAAAAACACTATCGACCCCTCGGGGCAATTCAACATCAAAGTAGTTAATGCGGCATCTACCTCGGGGCCGCAGAGTTTTACTATTGCCAACTCGGTATTGGTAAGCGGCGGACTTAAATACACCAACGCTTCGCCCTACATCACCACAGCCTCCGGAAAAAGGCTGGTTATGGAATTTAAAGATGAAGGATCAAGCAATGTTTACGCATCCGGCGAGCTTTATACCACTAACGGCGTAAGCTTTACGGTATATATGGCGGGCAAAGGCTCATCGGCCAGGGTTAAATCTTTTGAAGATGACCTGGCCGCGCCTAACAACGGCAAGGTAAAAATTAAGTTTATCCATTTAAGCGATAACGCGCCATCGGATATCAATATCAAAGATGCGTCGGGCGATGACCTGGTAACCAATATCAGCAGGAACATTGCAAGCGGTTACAAATATGTTGATCCGGGAACATTATCGGTGCAACTATATGGAACCGCCTCCAGAAAAAACATTGGCAACTTTAGTATCGCAGAGCTACAGGCCGGTAAAATATATTCCCTCTATTTCAGCGATGCAAGCGATGGCGGCCTTAGTATAAATAAGGTGCTGCACAATTAACCCATTCAATTACCTAAGTAAAGAGGCCGTATCATAAATCAAATGATGCGGTCTTTTTATTTTACGGCGGATAAATCGATTTCAAGTAGTTTTTTGATGTTGATTTCGAACTAACGAATATTCTTGATTAAGAACGAGTGAAAAGA